>JAKCCY010000183.1 GCA_021838765.1 Nitrospirota bacterium | reverse complement strand
TGAAATGACAAAGTCGGGACTCAGAGGTCGCGGGGGAGGCGGCTTTTATACCGGTCTCAAGTGGAAACTGACCCGGCAATCTCCTGGGGAAGAAAAGTATGTCGTGTGCAATGCCGATGAAGGCGATCCAGGTGCCTTTATGGATCGTTCGATCCTGGAAGGGGATCCCCATAGTGTCCTCGAAGGCATGCTGGCGGCATCCTTTGCCATCGGAAATGCCAGAAAGGGGTACATCTATTGCCGTGCAGAATACCCTCTGGCAATCAAGCGCCTTCGGAAGGCCATCGACGATGCCAGGGAGCGAAACTTCCTCGGCGACAATATTCTCGGGACAGGTTTTTCCTTTGACATAACGATCAAGGAAGGTGCTGGCGCCTATGTTTGCGGAGAAGAAACAGCCCTGCTCGCCTCCCTGATGGGCGAGCGAGGAATGCCTTGGCCAAAGCCTCCCTTTCCCGCACAGAAAGGCGTCTGGGGAAAGCCGACAGTGATCAATAATGTTGAAACCCTCGGCAATGTGGGACACATTATTCTCAACGGAGGAGACTGGTATGCCTCCTACGGCTCAGAGAAGACAAAAGGAACTAAGACCTTTGCTCTGACTGGATCTGTCAAAAACTCCGGATTGATTGAAGTGCCGGCGGGAACTCCCTTGCGCTCCATTGTCTTTGATATCGGGGGAGGGATGCTTGAGAAGAAAATCCCGTTCAAGGCCGCCCAGCTGGGAGGCCCCTCCGGAGGATGCATTCCCGCCTCCGGGCTTGATACGCCCGTAGATTTTGAAAATGTCATTGCTGCGGGAGCGATCATGGGATCGGGGGGAATCGTCATTATGGACGAAGCCTCCTGTATTGTGGACACAGCAAAGTTCTTCCTCAAGTTTACCCAGGATGAGTCCTGCGGTGAGTGTACTCCGTGTCGTGTGGGCTCGAAAATCATGCTGGAGATCCTCACACGGATTACCGAGGGGAAAGGGCAGGAAGGCGATTTGGATGAACTCATTCGTCTTTCCATGTATGTCAAGTCAAACTCGCTTTGCGGTCTTGGTGCGGCGGCCCCGAATCCGGTCCTCTCGACGATTCGCTATTTCAGGGAAGAGTTTGAGGCCCATATTCGCGATAAACATTGTCCGGGTACCGTCTGTGCCAATTTGATCAAGTATGTCGTCATTGAGGAGGACTGTACCACTTGCGGTCTTTGCGAGCCGGTCTGTCCGACGGGCTCAGTGACCTGGGACAAGGGCGAGGTTGCCCATATCAATCTTGAGACCTGTATTCGCTGCAAGGCTTGTGTCGATGCCTGCAAGTTCAGAGCGATCATTTAGTGGGTGAGGCTGCTTCCATGGTGAAATTGACAGTCAACGGAAAAGAGGTCGACGTTCCCGCTGGAACAACGATCCTTCATGCTGCCTCTGCCGCAGGATTCTCCATTCCGACTTTCTGCTATAACCCCCGTATGGATCCGGCCGGCTCTTGCCGTATCTGTGCGGTGGAACTTGAAGATAGCAAGCGGACAGTTATGGGGTGCATCACGCAGGTAACCGAAGGAATGAAGGTCCTCACCGAGTCATCGAAGGTCCATGAGGCCCGCAAGACCAACCTCGAGCTGCTGCTTCTTCACCATCCTCTTGATTGCCCCGTATGCGACTGTGGAGGGGAGTGTCCCCTTCAGAATATGTCCTTCTCCTATGGAGGCACGGACTCCCGCTTTGAAAGCCATCGAAACGATGAACCCGAAGATATGAAAAGCGAGGTTCTCGTTTTTAATTCAAACCGATGTATCCTCTGTGGAAAATGCGTTCGTATCTGCGACGAAATTCAGGACGTCCATGCAATCGGGTTCATCAATCGAGGGTTCGACACCATCATCGGTCCGCCCTTAGGCAAGAAGCTTGATTGCGAATTCTGTGGAGATTGTCTTGAAGTCTGTCCGACCGGAGCGATCACCGACAGATTTGTTCGCTACCAGTTCCGTCCCTGGCAAATGGAGAAAACAGAGACAACATGCACATCCTGTAGCTCGGGATGCCGCATGGTGGTGGATACGGAAAACGAATCCATCGTAAGAATTTCCTCCCGAGAGGGCTTGGGACCCAATGAGGGATCGATCTGTGTCGTTGGCCGATTTGGCTTTAACGGAGTTCAAAGCAAAAGCCGTCTCGAGGCCCCACATGTCAAAAAAGCCCAGCGCCTTGTTCCTTCGACGTGGGATGAGGTCCTTCCCGAACTCTCGACAAAACTCTCCGCCATCATCTCTCGAGGTGAGGGACGGGTTGCCGGGCTGGCCTCTTCCCGACTTCCCCTGGAAGATGCCTTTCTTTTCCAGCGGTTCATGCGCCAGGTCCTGAAGACAAATTTCCTCGATTCAGAAGCCCGTCAGGGCTTCATGAACATGGCACTTCCGCTTGTCTCTGCCACCGGCTCGCTTCGTCCCATGGTGGATCATGAGGATATTGTGAAGGCAGATCTCATCGTTGTTCTCGGAGCCGATCCAGCGGTTGAGTCTAATATCACCGGCCTTGCCATCAAGAAGGCGGTCAGGAAAAACAGGGCGGCCCTCTATCTTGTCCATGGTCGTGATGTTAGCATCTCCAGCCGTGCCCGTGAGGTTATTCGCCTGGCACCTGGATATGAAGCAGTTTTTCTGCGGACCCTCCGCGAAACACTCTCCTCCGGGACGAACGATCTTTCCTCGGAGGTTCGCGTCCGTCTGGATGGGTGGGGTGTCAATCCTGATGCATTCCTTCGCCTTGTCTCTGACGTCAAATCTTCAAAAAGGACGATCTTCGTCACTGGAAGAAGGTTCCATCGCTCTGATGCTGCATTTGAGGCCTCCCACGAGCTTATTCGTCTGATGGGAGAGCGAGGTCTTTTTGCCTCTGAAGGAAGCGGACTCTTTGTCCTCCCCGAGTCTGGAAACGACCTTGGTGTTCTCATGATGGGTGCCTCTTTCGAATGGCTCCCGGGACTTCTTGAGACAAAAAATTCCGAACAGAGGTCCGTTTGGGAAAACCATTGGAATACAAAGCTTCCGTCGGGTGGGGGAGGTTTGAGGGAGATTCTTGGGGGAATCGAATCAGGAGAAATCCGGGCCCTCATTTCATTTGGGGTCGATCCTCTTCGCTTCCTTCCTGATTCTGCCGGCGTACGTAAAATTCTCTCCAAGCTCGAACTGATTGTTGTGGCCGATCTGTTTCAGGGACCTCTTGCCGATATGGCCCATTATGTTCTTCCGGCCGCAAGTTCCTTTGAGCGCACTGGCCATATGGTGAGCGCCGAAGGGTTTGTCCAACCCCTAGCTCCAGCCATGGCCCCTTGGGGCAATGCCCTGAGCGAAGGAAACATGATTCTTCGTCTCGCGGCTCAGATGGGGTGCCCACTTCCGTTTGACTCCATCGAGGCAGTCTCCGCTGAAATTTTCCGTATCTTCCCAGACCTTCGTCCATCAACGCGAAATGCGTCATATTTTCAAGGAAAGACAGGGGAGATCCTTCTTTCGATTCCCCGCTCACAGCCTCCTCACAAGGCCGAAAGAGAGTCCGTCAATTCCCGCATGACAGACTTTTTGAAACAGACTCCTCATTCTATTGCCGCACCAGTTGTGGGTGATGAGGTTACGAAAGGCGAAAACACCTTTGTTATGACCCTTTCAAAGTCCATCAACCACGCCGGAACGCAAACGCTCCTCGACTCAAATCTCATGACCATTGAGGGGGAAGGGTTTCTCCGTGTGCCTCGTCAATGGGCAAGAAAGATGAAGCTCAAGAAGGGAGCCTGTGTCTCGGTTTCAACTTCCCATGGGCGGATTTCCCTTCCGATCGATCCGGTCTCAGGGATGGCCGAGGGCGAGGTTCATTTTCCGTTCCATTTTGCCGATGCCCGTTTCATGGAGCTATTTCCCGGCAAGGTCAGCTTCAATGCGCATTCCGGCGCGCAGTCCGGACAGACGATTGACGTTAAGGTCGAGCCGATCGCCTGACGGAATTCCTTTATCACACGTCAGAAAAGAGTTTTTTATTCCGAGGGAAGGTTGTCTTCCCGAAAAGGGATCTTGTGTGTTGAAAGCTTCCGGAGTTCCGGAAGTCAACAGGAAAGGGTAGGGTTTGGCCAACGACCTCATCGGAGCCCTTGTCGTCATGCTGGGCGTCCTTTTTGTAGTTTTGACGATGATTGCATACCTGACATACCTTGAGCGCAAGGTTCTTGGGTTTATGCAGGACCGCCTTGGTCCGATGGAGGTGGGACCGTGGGGTCTTCTCCAGCCACTTGCCGATGGCATCAAGCTTCTTTCCAAGGAAGACATTATTCCAAGCGAGGCCAACCGGGCGATCTTTCGGATTGCTCCGGTCATCTCCCTTGTTCCTGCCATCCTCGCATTTTCTGTCATTCCCTTCGGTCATGACTCCTTCTCTCTGTTGGGCGTGACTCTTCACCCCTATATTGCTGATATCAACGTTGGAATCCTTCTTATCCTGGCACTCTCCTCTATCGGAGCTTACGGAATCCTCCTGGGGGGATGGGCCTCGAACAGCAAATACTCAATCTTGGGAGCGCTGCGCTCGGCGGCTCAGGTCATCAGCTATGAGTTGACGGCAGGCATGTCGGTGATCGGAGTTTTGATCCT
>JAKCCY010000182.1 GCA_021838765.1 Nitrospirota bacterium | reverse complement strand
AACTCTCCGATTTGTTCTGGGCGGCGCCCATCATTTATCTCTGAAATAGGGACATCATCTTGTCTTCCAGAGGTGGATTGCCCGCGGCCTTCATACGCAAGAGGGCGTACCGGTAACAGACATTCCCGGAGTGAGCACACAGAACAAAGCGGGAAGCTGGGGGGATCCGTCATCTGGAAAGAGGATTCTGACACCTCGAAGCAAACGGATGTCTTAAAACCGGCTCGTTTGAAACGATCTCAAGAGTTTCCTGCCCCACTTTTCACTCATTCTCCACTTTCTTTATGAACGAGATAATCTCATCGCCCTCGGGGATCAGGCAAACATCAATCGTCTTCCCTTGGGCTCTGGGATTGCCCTTCCCTTCTCTTCTGCCACGGAAAGCCATAAGGACATGGCGTCGTGAACATTTTTCAAGGCTTCTTCACTCGTAGAGCCATGAGCCATACATCCGGGAAGTTCCGGGACTTCGGCCACGAATACTAGATCGGGGTTGCTCCAATAGATAATGATTTCATACTTGTGCATCTTCACTCCTCCGCAATGTCCAATTCCTTAAGAAGCTCCCGAACCTGCTTCACCTGGTAAGGCTTGGCGTTGGTTCCCTCTTTTTGGAGATTTAACATCTTGTCGATTCCCTCCCTCACGAAGACATGATGACTTCCTTCGATCCGTTCCTCGAAACCCAATGAGACCAGGAGCGAACGCAGACCCATGAATGGAATATTGGCATCCGCTCTGCCGAGAAGGATCTTGCTCAGAAGTTTTTCCTTCCTGCCCATATTACCTTTCTTGTCCGATAGGCGTAATGTTTGATCGGGGGCGTTCCCGCCTCGGTTCATCGAAGCTAGGCTGCCCCTCTACCCATAACGACTTTCGCTATCCGCCCCGGAGGGAGAAGCCCTCGCACATCGTTTGCAACTGAGCATAGCCGTGCCACATGAGTTCGTGCCCTGGCGCCATGACCCATCGTATCCCGTCAAGTGCCACAATCACAAATTCGTGTATGCCTTAATAGAACCAGATTTCGGCATCGGTAGAATGCTCCAAGCCAACCAGACAGACAGACATGGGTGCTTTCTGGAAAAGATGTCTGCCAGAGGGGTAACATGCGCCGGGAGAGATTTTTGTCCAGCAGGAGCTTCAAACAACGACCCAGGCGCTTCGATGCTCCTTCTCAGAAGCAAATTCCAGACATGCCAGAATATCTTCATGTTCCAGCTCCGGAAAGTCTTCCGGAAGCTCTTTTTCGGACGCGCCGGATGCCTGTAGGGAAAGAACATTATATACAGTGATTAGCAATCCGCGAATGCAAGGTTTTCCGGATTCAAGGCTGATTCTCTCATGTTCGAGAGGTGAAACGACAGGGTGTTTGGGGGGATGCCCAGTTTTTCGCTCAGTATTCCCGCCGGAGCCCCCTCGGTGCCATGGTCGACCAGAATACGGAACACCTTGAGGTGTGTTTCCTGTGATAGGGCATCAGAAGCAACCTGGCCGCTATGGCCGTGCTTTGCCGATTTCGATGATCTGATCCAGACAGGCGCAGACTGCCGCAAACTGGGAACTCGGCAGTCTGCCCATCGGGTGGGGTCCGGCCTTACGAACACGCCAGTCAAACGATTTGGGCTGATGGCACAACACGTAACTTGTTTTGCCCGCGTTTCGGCTTTTTGCCGTCCCGACGGGGATGGCGAACGGATTGTCTGCGTTGTACTCGGCCGTTGTCATGGGCAATCCGATGACGAGGGAGGTTCTTTCGTTGAAAATCCGGGGAGAAAGAACCAAGAAGGGATGGACGTTGCGCATTTCTCGGCCGGACTGCGGGTTACAGTCGATCCAGATAATGGTCTGGCGCTCCGGTACCCAGGGTGGACCAGCCGTTTCTGCAGGTTTCTTCACGGCCAGTTTTCGGCTCCGACCGATTCGGCTGCCATCGATTCTCCTCCGTGCCGGACCGGATCGAATTGTGCCAGTTTCTCCTCCAGGGAAAGATCGCGATTTTTGATCTCCGTGATCACTACGTGGTTGTTTTCGACCGTGATCCGGACTCGGCTGTTCTCGTGCAGTCTCGCCTCCCTTGCGATGGCGGACGGTATTCTGAGACCCAAGCTGTTTCCCCAGCGTTTGATGTCGAGAACCTCTTCGGACATGAGCCACCTCCTCATGAAATTGTATAAACATTAGTCTATACAATTTTGCGTCAATGTCAACGGCTGAGAGGGTAGGGTTGCCCAGAGACAGGATCCCCTCACAAAGTAAAGAGCGAATCGGGGAAATCCGTCACCTCGGAGGAGGATTCTGAGACGGCGAAGTAGCCGGACTTCTTAAAGTAGGCCACCTTGAAACTCTCTCAAGCGTTTCCTATTACGCTCTTCCATCCTTCTCCAGTCCGATATCGCTCAATAATCCATCGGGCGAAGGGAAGGCTTCCGGTAAAAGCGGGGGAGACGGCGTTTAAAGCATGAATCGACTCCTGGTCGCCTTCGACCAGGAAGTCTGAGACCAGAGTCCTTGTCTTTGTGTTTAAAAGCTGGGCCCGGATGCCGGGTTTGCCCCAACGGGTAAACCGGGAAGGGTCGATGTGTTTGACGAGCTCTTTTGATTGTTCGGCCATGTGGAGTTTTCTGTATTTCAGGATCTCATGAAGGGCCAGATCTGGAAAGCGAAGTCGTTCGATAAGAAAAGGGAGGTCTCCCAGGAAAGAATCTCCCGAAGTTCCGATAGAGAAAATCTCGAGAGACCGCTGTCGTTCTCTCTCCAGAAGGCTGGAATGGCCGTGGGGCCGATCTTGACTGTACCATCGACCTTGATGGTGAAGTGAACCCCCAAAAAGGGGTGCCCGAGATTGGGAACAGGAGTGATGTTGGTCTTGACCGGCCGATCTTCCGAACTTAAGGAATGATATTCCAGATAAATGCCCTTGAAGGGGAGAATGGTGGTGTCGGCGGAATATCCGAAGTCTCTGGCAATGCGGTCGGCATAGAGTCCTGCGGCATCGATGACGGTCCGGTAGGTGAATGTTCTCCCGACATCACCTCCGCACAGGATCGCATGGGGTCCAAGTCTTTTCTTGTAAGGACTCCCGTAAAGATTTGAACACCGGAAGAGACGAGATCTTTTTCAAGAGTTCGGGAAATCAAAACGGGATCGACCGTGGTCGTATCCGGAGACCAGAGGGCGATATCAGATGTTCGGGCATTGGGTTCGATCTCGGAGAGCTCTTTTTCATCGATGACCGTGACACCTCCGGCGTTTCGATCTCCCCGTTTTTTGAGCTCAAAAATGCAGACTCTCCAATTTGTTCTGGGCGGCGCCCATCATTTATCTCTGAAATAGGGACATCATCTTGTCTTCCAGAGGTGGATTGCCCGCGGCCTTCATACGCAAGAGGGCGTACCGGCAACAGACATTCCCGGAGTGGGCACACAGAACAAAGCGGGAAGCTGGGGGGAAATACACAAATTGACAGAAGTCGTTCATTGAACCACTCTCTACCTATGGAATTTGAGTGGAATCAGGATAAAAGCGATGCAGGCTTTGCTGAGCGCGGATTTGATTTTGCCTTTGTGTTGCACGCATTCATGGATGCAGATCGACTTATTCGCAAGGACACGCGTTGGGATTACGGCGAAGATCGCTACCAATTGATGGGAGCGATCGAGGGGCGTGTGTGTTTTTTGTCGCATAGACCATCCGTGGAACGGTTATTTGGCTCATTTCAGCACGCAAAGCCAACCAACGAGAGGTTCTCAACTATGAAAACAGTGCGAGTGAAAGTTGATCCAATATCCCGATCAGGTTTGACTGAGGGCCGTTTGGACATCTCCCGCCTGGATACCACAAGTGAACGTGATATTGCCTTACAGATAGCGGCCGATGACGTAGAAGTGATGCAGGATATTGCAAGATTCACACGCCGCATTCGCAAGCGTTTAGGGCTTACCCAACTTGAGTTTTCGCACCGCATCGATGTATCACTCGAAACCATCCGCAACTGGGAACAGGGCAAGCGTCGTCCGACCGGTGCAGCCAAGGCACTGCTGAAAGTGCTTGATAAGATACCTGAGGCTGCGTTATCAGTTTTGAGCTGAACCACCAAATTTTGAATTGCTGATATAGTGTGGCCATTTCGCTAAAATCGCTATCGCGTGTCACAATCACTGCTCTTGCCGAGAAAGTGTGGGTAAAAAAAGTACACGAGCAGAGTGCCCATCGGATGCTCTGGAAAGTTGCCCCGTCATGGGCCTTGTGACATAAGATGACGTTATTTGCGGAGATGGAGGAGAGGAGGCGAAGGCAGCTCCATCCGTAATCAGCCTGGCCCCGAATGGTTACTTCTGGTTCTCAACTTGTGTTGGGGGTGAAGCATTTTTTAGATTTTGAGGCTGTGTTTGAGGAGGTTTTTTGGACTTATGGAAAATCGACCAGTCCCAAGGCCATGGTATTGAAAAACCACCCCCTATTTGTTGATTTTGCTGTGTTCCCTGGAGGGTATTCCCATTCACACTGGCGGATGGAGGGGTTGAGCCTACCGAAAAGGCAAAAGACTTTGCTGGCAAAATCAGGAAAAACAGGAATACGATGATCGTCTTAGCAAATTTTGGAATCTTCTGCAGCAGAATGACTCCCT
>JAKCCY010000181.1 GCA_021838765.1 Nitrospirota bacterium | reverse complement strand
TCTCCACACTGATCAACAATCTGAAAACGGCCAGTTCCAGGCGTATCCGCAACCGCTTTGCCGAGCATCTGAAGCCGTTCTACCAGAAACCGTATTTCTGGCACCGGGCTTACTATGTGGGGAGTGTGGGCGGCGCAACACTCGAAACGGTCCGACGCTATGTGGAATCTCAGGGAACGACTGAAAAAGCAGGAAGAAGAAAAACAAAACCGCCCGCTTGACCCCCTCTTGCCCTTCGGGCTAAGAAGGGGAATGCCCGGGCAGATGTTCAAGGAAATCAATGCTGACTTTGCTGACTGCCTGACAGATCGGTCAGCTAATGAAGCTGGCTGCAATTATACGACAACATTTGATCGCGACGCCGCCAAACACTGCGGCATGCAATTGATCGAATGATATCGAAGTGCCCAGGGCTGATTGTTCTACCCCAGTCTGGCTGGATTGCTCAAATCAAACCAGACAAATTCTGCCGGTTTTGGGCGAAGAGGAAAAAGGTTACGAGTTACCATTACGATAGAGCGGGCTCAAGGAGCAGAAAAAAGGCCTCAAGTTGGAGAATATTGCCCATCCCACAAAAATGTAAAATGAGCTTAAAGGGGGTTCCCCTTCTTCTCGTAACGCTTTGATCCAATACTGTCCCCTGATTTCACCCCATACTGACCCCTCCAAAGCAGCATCGTAGAGTCCGTTCAACACCAGGTCCCTGACAGGCAACGCAGACGGCCAGAGCACCTGAAAGCTTGGCCTGGGCGCTAGCGGCAAAGGCCCCGGCCTCTTCATGGCGCATGACCATAAAATGAACCGCATTCTGTATCCGGAGAGATTCCATCAGGGAGTCGATGGTGTCCCCCCGGAATACCGAAGATCTGACGAATACCCTGTTCTGCCAGAAATTCGACAACGCGGTTGCTCACCGTCCTGGACAATGTGATCTCCTTGCTTATTCCGCTGAAGAAACGCCAACTCTTGCGGGAAAAGGAATCTCTTCCTCAATCAGGAAGGTCTTTCATTGCCCGATCGAGATCTGAAATGGATCAGTTTTCAGATCCAGCAGGCTCCTACACCGAAACAGCATCGATCAAGTCCAGACACTCAAAAGTTATTCCCCAAAATAACCGATAGGACTGCAACAACTAAAATCATGAAGTCAATTACTCATCGAGGTATTTTTAATGCGGATTTTCATACTTTTCATATGTTATCTCGTATGCTTATGGCCGGGGATTGCCAAGGCCGATAGGATGGCTAGTGAAAATAATTCCTTTAACCTGAGGGCCAGCTCGAGCTATGGCACCCCAACACTCGCACTTCCCAGATTATCGGCAGGGAATGCTCTTCAGGCGCTTTACCTGAGTTTCGGATCAGCTGATTTGATGACAAGCCTTGGTATAGCCTTGCATACCGTTCCGCATATTTACGAAGTGAATCCAATTTTGGGTGCTCATCCGGCGATCTTAACCTATTCTCTTGCTCTTCCTTTTGCATTTGGGGTGACTAGTGGCATTGCCGCTGCACTCAATCCCCGGGACCGGGCCATTGTTTTATTTTTTGGAAGTGTCGGTGAAGTTTATAGCTTTATTGGCAATCTAAGTTCCGGTCTTTCTCCAGTCCTTTATGCGCTTCCTTCCGTGCTTATCGGTGTTGGAGTTGGAATTTTGGCAGGAATTGCCCTGTATTACATTGCCCACTCAGTTTTGGAGCACTATCACTATTACGATCACCAGCCAGTTCCTTTTGTGTCCAGGCCATGGCCTTTAAAAGGAGAAAAAGGGTGATCGACACGGGAGGGTTCTATCCGCACCGTTCCTCAGCACCCGGAATGCGGGTTTCCTCGGGAGGTTGGATCATTTGGAATCCGGCGGTCGTTTTTCCAGATCAGGCTAAAACAGGCCATCTGTCTCCATGGAAGGATGAACCTGTCGATGATCGATCCCCCAGGCCTCCGCTTCTCCCTTGACGGCAAAAGCCGGAATAATCCCCACAATCAGATCATCAACCCTCAAAGGTGTTCTCCCTGAAAGAACAACACCCCTCCTCAGGGCGGTAACCATCACAATGCCATGTTCCTGCGCCCTGACCCTGGCCTCATTGATCGTGAGAGCAAGATAGGGCGAACCATCCCTGATCGGAATCACGCGAGACTCAAGCTGATGCTCGGAGATCTTCGACGAAAGACCGCTGAGAATCTGCTGGGAATGCGCATCTTCAAAAATCATGATCTGTTCTTCGATTTTGGCTTCAAGACGATCCAGGGAATCAATGCGCTCAAGGATCTTTCCCGATGAAGAATTCTCCTTCAGCGAATCGGAGAATCTCGAAAAGACAGGGGGGTTCTCATAGACCGCTTTTCCGAGCGCCTTGATCCATTCCTTTCTCCGGTTTTTAATCGAACGTCTTGTCAGACGAAGCTTGAACCGGAGAATAATCGGATGGGCCAGCTCCTGGAAAAGGGCGAGAAGTTCCCGGATAAGTCTCCACTCTTCGGAAAGAGTGTAGCGGAACCACCGGTAAAGGCGGGCAAAGGTCGTTGTCTTGTCTTGAGAACCTGCAGGCTTCACATAAAACTCCTGATTCGATGACAGTCTTTTTCAAAACAGGATATCATTTTATCATGAAAGTTTTTGAACCCAAATCACAAAAAAACTGTGATCAAGATCTCGGAGAAGCCCTTGGAAACAGGAAGAACCTGAAGGTAGTATCACAGGAATGGTTTTTTGGGAAAACAGATTCTTCACCTGCGTCTCTTGCTGAAGTGGTGCACAACTCTCAGAAAAGGAATTGGCACTTGATTCTTTTTTCGATCTGGACTATGATTCTCGAGCTTTTCGATGAAACAATTCGGTAATGCGGGATTATGTCCTTTGAGTTTTTATCATGGGGCCGTAGTTCAGCTGGTTAGAACGCTGGCCTGTCACGCCAGAGGTCGCGGGTTCGAGCCCCGTCGGCCCCGCCATTACCAATCGATCGCTTTCAATCTTAAGGTTTGCCTTGTGAACTCTTCCCAAAAGGTATCCTTCAGTCATACCTCTTCTTCACGAGATTCTCCGGCTATTTATTCAGGTACATTAACTTGTTGGTCCCGTCGGCTGGCCCAATACAAGACCACATGGATTCCCATGATGAGAATCCTTCCAGAAAGAGTGATATGAGCCTTTTCTCCTTTTTGTCAAACGTCAGTCTCATGGCGGAGCTCGTTCTTGGACTGCTTCTTTTTCTGTCGGCTGTCAGTTGGGGAATCGTTTTCTTCAAATATTACATCCTTGGCAAAGAGGCCAGGGAAAGTGTTTCCTTCATCAAGGCGTTCAAGAGAAGCGACCGCTTTTCAAGGCTTTACGATGAATCGGCCGAGTTCAAAAGCTCCACTCTTGCCTTTCTTTTCCGTTCCGCTTATGAAAAAGTCAGGGCTCTCAAGGACAAGTCCGGATCCTCTGAATACAGTGAACGGGATATAGACGTCCTGCAGCGCACCCTGATCCAGGCACTCCAGGAAGAGACAGGACGGCTCGAGTCCCATCTTCAGTTTCTGGCGACAACGGCAAACATTGCTCCCTTTGTCGGTCTTTTCGGAACAGTATGGGGAATCATTCATGCATTTCGGGATATTACCCATCAGGCATCGGCCAGCATCGCCTCTGTCGCTCCCGGAATTGCCGATGCTCTCGTGACCACAGCGGCCGGTCTTTTTACCGCCATTCCCGCCGTTATTTTCTACAACACGTTCCTTCAGAAAATACGGAAGCTTACCGCGCTGGGAGATACCTTCACCCTTGAGCTCCTGAACATTCTTGCCGAAAGCCGGTGGAAAGACTGATGAAGCTGGATATGCGATCTCGAAGAAATGATTATCTTGCAGAGATCAACATGGTTCCCTTTATCGACGTTGTGCTTGTTCTCCTGATCATTTTCATGCTTGCCACGCCTCTTCTTTACCGCGGACTGAAAATCAACCTTCCCAAAACCGCAACAAACAGCCTGAAAAAACCGGCACCGAAAGTGATCCTGAGCATAAGCCACGACGGAAAGATCTATGCGGATGCCAAACAGATCACATGGGACCAGGTCAAGCCGTTTCTTTCGGCGGCGCATAAAAAAGATGCCCGGGTCATTGTTTATCTGAAGGCGGACAAGAAGGTCGACTACGGAACCGTTGTCCATCTGATGGATCTGGTCAAACAGTCCGGAATTGATCGACTTGGAATGATTACGGTACCGGTTCCACAAAAAGCAGGTTGATATTCCGTGATCCGATCACAAATCCGTTCGGTTGGCGGTATGTCTCCAGCCTGGTTCTACTTTCTTTCCTTCCTGGTCCATCTTTGCCTGATCCTTGTTCTCCTGTTCTTTAACGACCATCGCCCCAAGGGGTTTCCTTCCGCAACGACGGTGACACTTGTTTCGGAAAATACCCTGAAAAAAACGCCATCGCCTCCGGCTCATCGCGCTCCGCCGGTTCAGAAACCGGTAGAGCGGCCTCAACCAGTTGCCAAAAAAATTCCGGTTCATAAAAACGCGATCGTTCATGTGCGATCAAAACCGCATCCTGTCCATCACAATGTTGCCCCCCTGAAGAAACCAGCCGTCGTCCACAAACCAACGATCAAACCGCTGAAACCGTCCAGGGCGGTTCAAAA
>JAKCCY010000035.1 GCA_021838765.1 Nitrospirota bacterium | reverse complement strand
AGAATGACCGGAAACAAAAGATTTTACGATACAGAACAACACTGGAAACTTGACAGCATAAGTCATTCTATCGCATGATTTTGCCAGAACTTCCCAACCCGGACCGGACGTTTTCCATGGAGATACCTTGTATGGGTTCTTCCTTATGATAAGGACGTGTTCAGGATTCAAGTCCCGGCCTGTTTTTCAGTCTTCCATCTCTCCTCTTTCCTCATTCCCCCATGAGGGAATGTTTCTTTGTGTCGGCATTTCGGGGAAACAAAGAGCAAATGACACCCCGCTCAATTCTGAATAGTTCAGGACTTCTTCGAAGCCATGAAATTTTTTTGCACAGATCATCGATGATCTCCATTTGTTCCCCGTAAGGTTTTAAGGAATGACAGGGAAAGGCTTCAGCCCCGGAGGCAAGATGCAGACTGATCGATCTGGCAGGAGAAATCGCAATCGAATCCGGACAATGACGGACGACGCCAAAGAAGGACTGCGAGAATGGGAAGAGACTTTCCATCGAAGATGGTCCGGACTGTTTCCGGTGGGGAGGGAGATTTTTCGGAGAAAAATCGGAGCACTGCTGTCCGCGTCCCTTCTGGCGCTTTTTCTGTCGGGTTGCGGCGGAGGGGGATCCGGAAGCAGCACCCCTCCCGCGGAGATTCTCTATGCCCTCTCGGGAAACGGAACGATCACCGAATATGCCATCAACCCCTCGAATGGCTCCCTCTACCCGGGAAGCCAAACCGTTACGACGGGATCCAACCCCATCCAGTTTCTCTTTGACCCCAACGGAGCCCCCTACGCCTTTGTCCTGAACAACGGGAGTAATAATACTTCAGCCTTCGCCGGAGGCATTCTAACCGGGGATGGAAGCAGCCCTGGCTCAATCCAGGTCTTCTCCGTCGGATCCCAAGGGCTTTCCTCATCCCCGGTCGTCACCAAGGCGACGGGAGCGAGCCCCGTCAGCATGGCAATCGACAGCCAGGGCCATTATCTGGTCGTGGCCGACCATGGGAGCGGGACCAGTGGCGGAGATGTGAAAATCTTCCAGATCGGAAGCAATGGGAGCCTTTCCGCCGTTCCAGTCAGCCCCTCACCTTGCAGCTACCCCAACAAGGTGGTCTTTGCTCCACCGACAGACGGAACGGCCGGCGAGTCGCTCTACATCGTCTGCAGCAATCCAGAATCATCCTCACCCACATCCCCTTCTGTTGACTATGGAACGATTACCCAGTTAGAACAGGGTAACAAGCTTCACAGCCATCCTATCTAATGCATCAGCGGCCATCTTCAATCTGGCCATCGATCCCTCCGGTCAATATGTCGTGTTTCCCGGTCAAATCTCATCCGGGGGATTTGTCACGGAGTTCCCGAACAAGCCCTCCCAAAGTTCTTCTTCTCCTTCCACCTCCACATTCTCCAGCTCCTTTGTTCCCGCGGGACAGATGGCCTTTGTCGGTTCATCGTCATCAGAAAATGTCCTGTTGGGAAATTATGATGGCAACTCCTTGTCTAACTCCAACACGATTCAACCCTGTTCTGTCGGAAGCTCAGGTGTTTCATGTTCAAGCAACACCATTTCCACAAGTTCCCAGAGCGGTCCCATTGCCCTGGAAACGAATTCCGCGGGAACCGCCCTCTATGCGGTCATGACGCAAACGGCGGTGAGCGCCAATTCATCCACAACATCAAACGGATCCATCCTGCCCTACTCGGTCTCCGGAACCACCCTGTCTTCCATGAACCCGGTCTCGACAGGAGGCTGGCCACTTTCGATTACATTCGACCCCAACGGGAACCATGCCTTTGTCCCCAACTACGGAAGTGGCAGCGTCTCCGTCTTTTCCGTCGGAAGTAACGGAGCCCTTTCCCCCCTCAATCTGAACAACGGAAGCAATACTCTTCCGGTTGGCCCAAACCCCATCTCCGTCATCGTCCGATGACACTGCCGAGAAAATGGTTTTTCCTGAAATCCACAAGGGCTTTTTCGGATAAGAGTTCCAGGTGCTTGGCCGAAGCACCGGAGACCGATCATCAGGGTTTTTGTATGGATGACCTCATCTTCCCCGGACAGGATGAATCCGCCTTTTTCCGGAACGACCGATTCGATTGAACGGGTCATGAACCGGGGGCCGAATCGGAGAACTTGGCCCTTCATCCTTTCAATCAGCTCGGGTCCGCTGATCCCGTCCGGGAATCCGGGGAAATTGTCCACTTCAGTCGTTGTCGTCAACTTTCCCCCATGCCGGGAACCTTCCAGAACAACCGGAGAAAGTCCGGCTCTGGCAGTATAAAGGGCAGCGGTCGCACCGCCGGACCGGACCCCAAAATCACGACGTCTTCCACAAAACTTCCATTCAGAAAAACAGCTCTGCGACCAATCAGGATAATCTCAGGGAAAGAATCTCTCCGGAGGTATCCACCGAAGAATACCCGTTCAAAACAACATGCATTCTCCACAGCTTGCCGGCTTCCCGCAGGATCCCTTAAACATGAGAATAAGAACATTCTTTTTATCCAGGAAGACGAATCTGTCCATCATATCGACAAAACTCCGATCACCATCATGCCCGACCGAAACAGCTCTTTGAAATCCTGTCTTTTTCAGCAGGAATTTTCTGAAAAGTGATTCAGGTCAATAACCGGATTTGCGGATTATCGGATATTCCGTTATTCTGATCTCTATGGACACGATCGCTCAAATCGGAACTCGCGGGCAAGTCACTTTGCCAGCATCCGCCAGAAAACAGTTGGGGCTCAAATCGGGAGACACCCTCCTTGTGCATGTCGAGGATGGCCGGATCGTTCTTGATCCGGCCGTTGTCCTGCCGGTGGAGATTTATACGGAAAAACGCATCGCTGAATTTGCAGAACAGTCGACAATGACAACGGAAGAATTGGAAAAAGCGCGGCGTTATTGGGAACAGTAAGAAAGGTTGTTATTGTTTTTCTGGATGCAAACATACTGTTTTCAGCCGCCCTTGGCGGTGAATCATTTTCCCTGCTGTGGGATTTGGCACAGCAGGGGAAAATCATCCTGCTCAGCAGTCCCTACTGCATGATAGAAGCCCGTCGCAATATCGAAAGAAAGAGACCGCAAGCGCTGAGCAATTTCGAAGAAAAGCTCTCTGGTGTCCATTCCGTTGTTTCCAGAATCACCATGAACTTTCAGTCTGACTTGAACGATAAGGACAGACCGGTGTTCGATGATGCGATAGCAGCAGGTGTGGACGTGCTGCTGACCGGTGATGTCCGTCACTTTGGATTACTGAGGAAGCGCTCGGACCTCCCTTTACGCGTGATGAGCTTAAGGACATTTCTTCTCCACGAGTGAACGTTTCCCACAAAGTGCAAAGAATCTATTGGCGGAAACAATGCTGTCCGCACCTTTCCTCTTACCGGGACGCAAAGCCAATCGTTCTCAAATCCTACCCTCTGCCCGCGGAATATTCTCTCGATCCACGTTGTAAACGCCAATACCGCAATCATCGTTCCTTCTGACAGATTGCCATGATCCTTTTGGACGGGTCATTCAATCTGCAGACTTTATTACAGGAATCATTATAACTTCGGATTCGCCCTGGGCGTTCCGTCTGCCCGGACCCAGCGGGGATAGTCCCGACCCGTGGCAAAGTCCAGCGCGGCACGATCAACGGTCAACCGATACTGGGCTTTTGCAAGGGAGGCCCTGGTATCGAGAAGATAGACTTCCGCAAGAGTCAGCTTGACGATGGAAATCAGGTTCGCCTCATATTTGGCCTGGGCAAAACGCAGGCCAAGTTTTGCCTCCTCCACTGCCTTTGTATAGGCTTTCACATCGTAAAGATCGGTCCTGACCCTTTCATGGGCTGAAACAACCTCGTAGCGGATCCTGTGATCGAGATCCTTAAGCTTGTCTGCCTCAAAAAGCGCCTTCTGATGGCTTGCCTCGACCTGTGACCGGATCATCCCTCCCGTGTAGATCGGAACATTCACCATCGCACCCCCCAACCACCATCCCGGTGTGTAGGAAGCGCCGGTATTGAGCTGATTCAGGGTGCCAAAGGATCCGAATGCGGAAAGGTACGGATAATGGGAAGCCTTCACAGAGGTTGTGTACTCGTTGATGGCACCGACCGTCGACTTAACCGCATGCATCTCCGGACGGGCGTCGAGCGCCGTCTTCACAAGATCCTGCAAGGGAGAAAGAGGAGACATATCCTCCGAAACCTTCGTGGGGAAATAGTTCTTTGCCCCACCCTGTCCCAGTCCAAGCGCTTCGTTGAGTCTTGCCACACGGGTCTTCACATCGTCCTTCATTCCGACAAGAAGTGCCTGGGCCTTCAACAGATCGACCTGTGCGAACTCATCGTCAAGCTTCGACTTGTACTGCGCCTTGTAAAGGGATCTGGTCAATTCCCGAACAAGAGCCCGCTGCTCCTCGTTCTTCTGGTAGACAATCACGAGCTGCTTGTCCAGCTGAAGATGGGCGTAGGCCTCTCGCACCTGAAGGATGACCCAGGCATCCCGGGTCACGAGATCGGCGACCGCCGCATGTTCCTTTTTCTCCGCCGATCGGGTCAGGTGAAGGTATCGCCCGAAATCAAACAGCATCTGGGTCGCTCCAATGGACGCATCGAACACATTCGATGTCTGTGTCCCGTCCCTTCCGAGCGGCCCGATCCCGCCGTAGGTGATCGGCATGAATGGAGAGTATGCATAGCCGTTATTGTAGGGCCTGTTGCTCACACCGGGATTGCCGGTTCCAAACATCGCTCCCGCCCCCACATTTGGCAGAAAATGCGCATTCGCCTCACCAATCTTCGCTTTCTTGGCCGCCACCCGGTGGCGATAGGCAAAAAGCCTGGGATGGTGGTGAATCGCAAAGGAGATGGCCTGATCCACCGTGAGATGAGGGTCCGGCGCATCCGTCACGATCGCCCCGGAAGCCATTGCCCGGGAGGAGATCCCGGTCAGGACAATCGCAGTCAATAGCCACATCGTCCAAGTCTTTTTTTGAATCATCAGGAACCATCCTCCATATCGCTTTTCCCAAAACGGAATCCGAACCATTTCATCAACCAAGCTGTCTCGCCGGCCGGTAAGGAATGACCCTTCTCGGAATGGCATGAACATGCTGTCCTTCCCGAACATGCCAGCGCCCCATGACCACTACCCGGTCTCCGGGATTCAATCCTTTGGACACCTTGACCCAGTTTCCGTTGTCGACCTCGATCTCGATCGGACGGATATGGGCCACACCATGATCCACAACCACAACCGTAAGCGGCTTATCCACTCGCGCGCGAATGGCAAAACCCGGAATGAGGATCGCTTTTTTCGAATGTTCCAGAGAGAAGGTAAACTCACCGTACATTCCAGGGTGAATGGCGAGGTCATGGTTATCAAAATCGATCTCGGTCCGCATTGTCCGGGTCCTCAGATTTTCCTCAAAATCGAAACGGGTCACGGTCCCCCTGAACATGCGACCTGGCAAGGCCGAAAAGGCAACCTCAACCGGCTGCCCCCTCTTCACCAGCGGAGCGACCTGGGCCGGCACCCATACATAGGCGCGAAGCTTGTTGACACGTTCAACGGTCACAATCGGCTGAACACTGTCCGTATGGGATGTCCCGATGGAAATCATCTTTCCCGGATCCACAAACCTCTGCGTCACCATGCCATCAAAAGGAGCCCGGATCGTCCTGTAGTCCATCAGGGCCTCATCATGGAGAACCTGGGCCTTAGCCATCTTGTAGGCGGCCTCTTTCTCCTGGACACGCTCTTTCGAAATCAGTTTCGGATGGTCCGCCCAAACCTGCTGGATACGCAAAAACGTCAGCCGGGCGATCTTCTCCTTCGCCTGATCTTTCTTGAGAGTCTGGCGAAGCTCCGGATCGGCGATGATCGCCAGAACCTGCCCTTTTCGCACCATATCTCCCTTGTCGACATTCAGGACGCGAAGATAACCTGGCACATGGGCCATGATCACGGCTTTCCGGAAAGAATGGATGGATGCGGGGATCGTCACTTTCCGGACGAAGTCCTGTGAGCGGACACGGACATACTGGACCGTCTGGAGAGGACGCTCAACCTTTTTTTCAGGATTCAGCATGTGATAGACAAGAAGGATCACCGGCGTGATGATCAGGCTCAAAAGGACCACAAGGATCCTCATCCGGTCCTTTCTTGTCACCTCGACCTTGGAAAGGTCGATCTCCTGCTTCCACTCGGGATTGAACTCTTCTGGATGATGCGATGCCGTGTCCTGGCTTTCCGTCATTTTCTCCTGCCTTCCTTCTGCCCATCCGCTCCATCACTTCCCTTTGGAGCCACAAATTCAAGACCAAGTTTTCTCAATCTGTAGTTCAGGGACGAACGGTTCATCCCCAATATTTTTGCAGCCTGAGTCCTGTTGCCCCGAACGCGCTCCAGGATCTGGGCAATCTTGCGTCTCTCCTCATCGAGAAGTTCCTGGCGAAGACTCCCCTCCTTGCCCGCCCTGCGGGGGGAAGCATTCTCAATGGGAGGATTGCCCATCGACTGAAATTCCTTTGGAAGGTCTTCCACCCCCATCAAACCGTTCCTGGAGTGGACCGCCATCCCTTCAAGAACATTTTTGAGCTCCCGGAGATTGCCGGGCCAGCTGTGCTTTTCAAAAAGGGGCAATATGCCGGGCTCCAGAGTAAAGCGCCTGTGCATCTCCTGTCCGAGACGGGCGAGAATGGTCTCGGACAGGATACCCAGATCCGAGATCCTCTGGCGGAGAGGCGGAAAGCTCAAAAGAAGCGGATTCAGCCGGAAGAAAAGATCCTTCAGAAAATGGCCTTCCCCGACCATAGCGCCCAGATCCTTTCTTGTGGCCGCGAGAATCCGCACATTGAGCCGCACAGGATGATTTCCACCCGTTCTTGTCAATTCCCCTTTTTCGATCAGAAGCAGAACCCGCTCCTGAATCGAAGGAGAAAGGGCATCGACCTCGTCCAAAAAAACCGTTCCGCCATCACTGGTCTCAAAAAGCCCCCGCTGGACCGATCCCCCCCCTGAAATCCCACGTTTTTCTTCTCCGAAAAGTCTCTCCAGAAGTTCTCTCTCGGAAAATCCTGAACAATCGATCATTGCGAAGGGGGTCTCCCTGCGCTTTGAATAGGCGGTCAGGCTTCTCGCCGCCGTCTTCCTCCCCGTACCCGATTCTCCGACAAAGAGAACCGGAGAGTCCATCCGGGAAAATCGGATGAGATTTTCCCGAAGCGAGAGCATCCTGGAATCCCGACCCACAAGCTCCTCCGAGGAGATATCAAGCTGTCCCCTCAAAAGTCCGTTGGCCCTTCGGAGAGAGACCTCCCTTAACGCGCGTTCGAGTCTCAGCTCGAGAATCGTGAGCGAGAAGGGTTTTTCCAAAAAATCATGGGCTCCGGAACGCATTGCCTCCATCGCCGCTTCCGCTCCGCCAAAAGCCGTCATGATGATCACAAGCGTATCCGGGCAGCTTTCCCGGATACGCGACAGGATATCAAGTCCATCGGGCCCGGAAAGTTTCAGGTCGAGAAGAACGACATCGTACCGGCAGGCAGGGAAACTCCGGGGCAGATCCTGGTCCCCTCTGGCATCATCCACGTCATGCCCCCGTTTTCTGAGCGCCTCGACCAGAACAGAACGAAGGGCCTCATCATCATCCACGACCAGAATCGTCATCCGGGAATTCCCTTCACTCTAAAGATTGGCACAATTGAATCTTTCCCTGTTTGACTCCGGGAAAGAGTGTTCCTTAAGATCAAGGTTGGTGAGCGATGCATTTTCGGCATTCACTCTCGATCCGAAAAGCAACCGGCAGACAGAATTCTTTCCATGCCCTATTTTGGGGACATAACGTCTTATCTGACATTATCCGTCGATTCCTATCCTCGATCCTGTCCGGGCCGGCCCTCATCCGATCATTATTCACAAACATAAAGTCCGTCTTCCTTGAACCGGACATCACAACACCTTGGAGAATGCGATGACCCCAACCAACGACACCACCAAAGCCCATCGTCATGCCGGAATTTTCATTCCGGAATCCACACCGGAAATCATCAGCGTCACAGGTGAAGACCGGGCGACCTTCCTTCAGGGCATTGTCAGCCAGGATATGGTCAATGCCAAAACCAACGACGTTCTCTATACGCTGTTTCTCGACCCCAAAGCCCATATCCTGTTCGAAGCCTGGGTCGCCATCCTTCCGGAGGAGATCCTCCTGCTACCCCCAACGGGAACTGGGGAAGGACTTCTCGCCCATCTCAAGAAATATCTCTTTTTCCGGACCAAGGCCAAGGTCGGGATTTCATCCGACCGTTTCGAGATTGCCCATGTCGCGGGTCCAAAGCTGCTGGCCATCCTCTCCGTCCTCCTCGAATCCGGCGATAGCCCCATCAGGGGGATCAACGGAGGCGGATACGCGCTGTTTCACCCCTCGACCTTTCAGAAGGAAACACCCATCGGACCGATGGCCGATCTTCTCATCCCGAAAGAATCTTTCCCGACCCTCAAAAAAACACTCGCCGAAACCTTCCTTTCTGCCGGCGGCACTGTTCTTTCCGAAGAAGGGTTCAAGTCCTACAAACTGGAAATGGGCATTCCATCTTACCCATATGAACTCAACGACCAGCATTTTCCAGCGGAAGCAGGTCTTGAGTCGATCGGAGTTTCCTTCACAAAGGGATGCTTTGTCGGCCAGGAGCCTGTCACCCGGATCAAGTTCCAGGGGAAGCTGAACCGGGGGCTGGCCGGCTTTGTCCTGTCGGGCAAGGAACCCATTGCATCCCTACCGGAAACCATCTTCGACACAACCACACAAACCCATGTCGGAACATTGACCAGCATCGCCTTTTCCGTCTTCAGGGGTGAAACCATCGGACTCGGCTACCTCAAGAACTCCCACGCCGAACCCGGAACGGAGCTTGCCCTTTCCTCCGGCCGAACACTCCATGTGGAGTCTCTACCCTAGCAGAATCAGGCTTTTTGAGCCTTCCTGCGCTTTGACCTCTCCTCCCACCGGTCTTCGAGCTGGTGGATCAGGACATAAAGGACAGGCACCTGAAAAAGTGTGAGGATGGTCATCACCAGAAGGCCTCCGATAACAGCACGTGCCAGAGGCTCTTCCGGACCGGAACCGACACCCATTCCGACTGCAGTGGGAATCATTGCCAGAACCGTTCCCACTGCGGTCATCAGGATGGGACGCAAACGAACGCTTCCCGCCTCGACCACAGCACGAACAAGCGGAGCTCCCTGCTCTCTCAGCCTGATGGCAAACTCCACCAGCAAAACGGAGTTTGACACGCCGATTCCGATATCCATGATGATTCCTATAAGGGATTCGATATTGATTCCCGAATGGGTCGCATACAGCATGAACAGGACGCCCATCAGACCAAACGGGACGGAAACCATGATGATAAAGGGATCCAGAAAGGACTGGAACTGGGCGACAAGCGCCAGGTAGACCAGAGCCATGGCCAGAAGAACCGCAACGCCCATCGATCCGAACGACCTGTGCATGCTGGCGAGCATACCCGTTTCCCGCCAGGTATAGCCTTCCGGGAGCTTCACGGTTTTCATGTAGTCCTCGACCTTCCCTCCAACCTCTCCCAGGGAATAGACATCTCCATGCTTGAAGTTCACAAGGACATCAACAACCCTCTCCACATCGTAATGGAAGACCGCGGTGGGGTTGACCGACCGCTTGAACTCCGCGACATCCTGAAGGTAGATCGGAGGCCGACCGCCGTCCTGTTTATCCCCTGCCCATCCCTGCGGTCGATGGAACGCAAGCTGGCTCCTCCCCCCCGCATCAAAGGGAATCGGCTCAAGACGCCGGATAAAGATATCCTTGATGTCGTCAAGGTTGTTGATCTTGTCTTCCGGGTACTGTCCCGTCAGAAAGTAGGGATTTCCCGTGCGTGTATCGACCCAGAAATCCTCGGCGATGGCGTTGTTGGTCGCAAGGGAGGTAATGACATTCTTGTCGACATCCAGTTCGCTCACCCCCAGAAAAGCCGCCTTGTTCCGGTCGACATTCACCTGGAAAACAGGATAGTGGAAGTTTTGCTTGACCCGGATATTGAACGTTCCCGGGATTTTCCGGATATGGTCGCGAATCATCTTCGACAGATGGCCAAGCTCCCGGTATGAGGGGCCCAGGACCTGGATGTCGATCGGAGCCTCGCCGGATCCCGCCAGAATCTGGGTAATGATCGAAGAGGACTCGAAATAGAAACCGACATTCGGAAACTGTTCGGCAAGATAGGGCCGGATCTTCGACTCCCAGTACCACATCGAATGCTTTCGCTTGTCGGAAGGGTTCAGCTGGACCAGGATCGTGGCCATGTAGCTCCAGAGATTGTTCGTATACATGGACGCCCAGCCCGGCCTGACCCCCTCGTTGACCACAATATGGACGACATCCTTTTTCGGGATGATCCGTCGGATAGCGGCATCGACCCGGGTCGAATAGGCATCGACCATTTCGATTCTCGACCCCACCGGAAGTCTCATCTGGATCACAAAGGCCCCGGTATCATCGGACGGAAAATAACCGGACTTGATCTGGCTGACCAGAAAAAGCGAACTGATAAAAGCCAGAGCCACCAAAAGGGAAAACAACCCTTTCTTGGACAATGCCTCCATCAGAAAATGGCGGTAGCCGTTCTTGAAGCGGTCGAAGACCTGGTTGAACCTGGCAAATGCCCGGTCAAAGGCGGTATCCTTCGGACCGGAGTCCGCTTCCGACTTCAAGAACCATGCCGAAAGAACCGGAACGAGCGTCATCGACACAAGGTAGGATGCGATCATCGAGAAGACCACCGCCGCTGCCAGCGGGGTGAACAGAAAACGACCCTTCCCCTGAAGAAAGAGTACCGGTGAGAACACGATCATCGTCGCGATCGTCGAGGCCAGAACCGGCATCGCCACCTCGCTGGCTCCCGCCAGGGCGGCATCATAAGGCGCCTTGCCCATTTCAAGGTGGCGGTTCGTGTTTTCAAGAACGACGATGGAGTCGTCGACCAGACGTCCGATCGCCAGCGCCAGACCGCCAAGGGTCATGATATTGATCGTCTGCCCGGTGGCGTTCAGCATGATCAGTCCTGCAAGAAGCGAGAGAGGAATCGATGTGGCAATGATCAGGGTCGCCCTGAAGTTCCCCAGAAAGATCAGGATCATGAAGGCCGTCAGGATGATGCCGACCGCTCCTTCGCGCTCAAGACTGGCAAGAGACTCCCGGATATAGACCGACTGATCGAAGATCAATGAAAGCTGGAGACTTTTCGGAAGGCCATAAAAGGTCTTCAACGCCGCCCGGGTGGCGTTGACCACCTTGACGGTATTGGCCCCCTCCTGCTTCAGAAGGGGAATATAGACCGATTTTCGTCCATCGATCCTGACGGGGTTGGTCTGAATGCGGTAAGAGTCTTTCGCGACACCGATATCCTTGATGAAGACCGGCTTTCCGTCCTTGACCGTCACAGGAAGGTTGTTGATATCCTTCATCGGCCCCAGAAGAGCATTGACCACCACGTCGTAACTCGAGTCGCCGATCTTCGCGAATCCCGCCGGCCAGATCACATTTTGGGAGTTCAGGGTCTTCACCACATCCCAGATGGAAAGACCCCGGGCCAGAAGAGCCTCTTTCTCGGGGTACACCTGGATCTGACGGGAAAGTCCACCGAAAACGGGAGGGGCGGCGGCGCCCTTCACGACGCCCATCTGCGAACGGATATTGTAATAACCGATATCGTAGATCTGGGACTGGTTGAGCTTTTCGCTTTTCAAAACGATATCGCCGATCGGAATCGCCGATACCCCAAACGGGATGATCACTGGAGGGAACGTCCCTGGGGGAAGGTACTTCAGGGCCGAATAGACCATGGAGACGACCATGGAAACGGCGGCGTTGGTGGAATAGCTTGAGTTGAAGCGAACATTGATCAGACTGATTCCGATCATGCTCTCGCTTTTGATGCTCCGGATATAGGGGGCCTGGAGAATGAACCTCTCAAGCTGCTCGGTCAGATCCATCTCCACATTGTGGACCTCAAGCCCCGGAAGAAGGGTCAGAACCTCAACCTGAGGAGTCGGGATCCTTGGAAAAATCGACACGTTCATGCTCGAGATACTTTCAAATCCCAGAAGCACAAACGCCAATGCCACAGCCACGATCGTATACGGGCTCTTCAGAGACCCCTTAACCAGAAACACTCGAACCCCCTCCCAAGACCATTTCTGCCGGAACCAGAGCTTCGATCCCTATCAAAAAAATCCTGACAAACCTCATGTTATGGGCGCGGCCAAAAGATCGACCAGAACCGTATCGTCTTTCTTCAATCCCTGAAGGATCTCGGTGAAACCTCCGTTGGTGATGCCGGTGATGACCGGTACCTTTTCCCTGTGATTGCCCACCATGCGATAGACAAAATTCCCGTGGCGCTCCTCGATGACCGCCTTTCGGGCGACAGAAAGGACATGGTGATAGACGCCAAGCCGGATTTTCGCATCGACAAACATCCCCGGGTGAATGGCGAGGTCCGGATTGTCAAGGTCGATCTCTGTTTTCATTGTCCGGGTGGAACGATTGAGATAAAAGGCATATCGGTTGATCCGGCCCTTGAAAACCCGTCCGGGAAGACCCTGCACGGTGATTTCGACCGGTTCGCCCCTTTTGACAAAGCGGACCTGCCTTGCCGGAATCCCGACATAGATACGAATCGTCCTCACTTCGGCAAGACGGATGATCGGCAAGGAACCTCCGGTGGACATCTTCGCCTCGGGGATCAGATTTCCCGGATCCACAAATCGGCGGGTGACCATACCGTCGAAAGGAGCACGGATCACCTCGTAGTCGGTCATCGTCTTTTCATAAAGGGCCCTGGCCCTGGCGGCTTTCCATTTGGCTTCGGACTTCTGGAGTGTTTCAAGGGAGATCACGCGGGGATCTTTTTTCCAGACCGCATATTCACGGTCATAGGTGAGCTTGGCAATCCTGGCCAAAGCCTCTTCCCTTTTAAGGGAGGCATCGCGTTCGGGATCAAAGATCTTGGCAATCAGATCCCCCTTTTTCATGATATCCCCCTTGTCCACCGGGAGTTTCTGAAGGTATCCGGGAACATGCGCGTAGACCACCGTTTCCCGAAAGGCATGGGCCACCCCGGGAATTCTGGTCCAGAGCTCAAAATCCCGGGGAGACACATGACCTGTCCGGTATTTGTCGGGATCATATCCAAGGGAGGGGGCTTCGGGAGGCTTGGTTGCCGGATGGAAAAACCAGTGGCCCCGGATTCCCAGAACCAGAAGAATCAGGGCTATCCCAGAAAGAACAATGACGATACGGGAGCGCCGATCAGACCATTGCCGCCCCGGATTTCCAGACAACATAAAAAATCTCCTCAATCCATATCAAACAGAATGATCCAGGCCGCGTCCCAAACACGACGGGAAAGCCACAAATGGAAGATCGCCCATGAACAAAAAGGGAAAATGAAAGCGACAAAAACCTTGCACAAAACGACAACAATCTGCCTACCGCCATTTTTTTATCGGCACTATATACGACTTCAGCATGAGAAATCAATTTATTTTCATGGTGTCAAAAATTTGCCGCAATCATTTCCTCTCCCCTCCCGCTCTTCAACCCCCTATGCAGGGAAAATTCAGGAGAGCCCAGCCCTGAAAGGGAGGTCTCATCCAAAGCGTTACGATTTCGATCGGAGTCCATGAGAAAACTCCCAAAAAACTTCGGATCGATTGAAGAGTTCCTGCATAACAGGGTCAGCATGCACACGTTCTCATATCATCCGAATCACCTCATGCCGGCACGATCCCCCATCCTCCTTGTTGGAGGGGACCCTTGTGATTTATGATGGAGAGAGCGAACAGGGGCCGGGGGATCATCCTGACCACCGGCCATTTTCTCTCACCTGTCTAATCGGCACAAAAAGGTCTGTTCGGAAGTTCTCCTCTCAGATCACCTCTATAGATGTCCAATGGGACCTTAAACATAAGGAGTTTTTCTTGGCCAAACATTTGATCGACAAACCGGACAATCTTGAAGATGGCGGCCCCGGCGTTCCCGTTTCAGTGGAAGGCCGTCAGATCGCCCTCTACGAATTCGAGGGATCCATCTACGCAGTGGACAACCGTTGTCCTCACCGCGGAGGCCCGATGGCCGACGGACCCGTTTCCGGACCGACCATCACCTGTCCTCTCCACTCCTGGAGCTTCGACATGCGTTCAGGAGAAGCGGTTGGTCGCCCCGGAGCCACCATCGCCTGTTTCGCAGTCTCCAAAGATCCTTCCGGGAAAATTGCGGTCGAAATCGCCTGATCCCGTTTTTTGTCAGTTTTTACATGCCATTGAACTATCAAGCATAAGCCGGATCAATGATCCGGCTTTGTTTTTCATGCCAGTATCGCTATGATGGTCTCTGGAGGGCGAACGTGTTCTACGGCTTTTTATTTGTCATGGTTGGCACTTTCGGGACGCTCTATTCAGTTGTTCTTCTCCTGCGGCGGGAACGACGGGAAAAGTGGCTTGCCTACATTCTCTCCTCCGCCATGCTGCTTCTCTGGGGGGCAGTCTCCCTTTCTCCGCTCAGGCCCAAACTGATCGAGTGGCTTCATTCAATGATTATCGGCTCGTGATCTTGCCTCACACATGAAGGGAGGACCATGCAAAACAATTATCGTGCGCTGGCCATCATTCTTGCCGGAGGCGAAGGAAAAAGGCTTTTCCCGCTCACTCGCGACCGGGTCAAGTCAGCCGTCCCATTTGGCGGAGCCTACCGGATCATCGATTTTGTCCTGTCGAACTTCGTCAATTCCGGCCTTTACAAAATCAAGGTTCTGACCCAATACAAATCCCACTCCCTAAACACCCATCTCTCGAGGGGCTGGCGACTCTCCCCGCTTCTGGACCAGTATGTTGACCCCGTTCCGGCCCAGATGCGCAGGGGGCCACACTGGTTTCAGGGAACCGGAGACGCCGTCTACCAGAACCTGAACCTGATCCTCGACGACAACCCCGATTTTGTCTGCGTATTCAGCGGAGATCATATCTTCAAGATGAACATCTCGCAGATGATCGAGGCCCACATCCAGAGAAACGCGCAGGTCACAGTCTCTGCCATCCCGGTCCCCATCGAGGAGGCTTCCGCCTTCGGAATCGTTGGGATGGACTCTTCGGGCATGGCGACCTCTTTCATCGAAAAACCAAAACACCCGGCCCATATGCCCGGGAACCCCCAAATGTCCCTTGTGAGCATGGGGAACTATGTCTTCAACACCAGACTCCTGATCGACGTCCTGACCAAAGATGCCCAAGACAAGGACAGCAATCATGATTTTGGAAAGGACATTCTCCCGAAACTGACCCGTGAGGGAATGGTCCATGTCTACGACTTCAGCCAGAATACCATCCCCGGGATGACCGATCTCGAACAGGGTTACTGGAAGGACATCGGCCAGCTGGATGCCTACTGGCAGACCCACATGGACCTCGTGTCGGTTTCCCCGGCCTTCAATCTCTACAATCCGAACTGGGTCATCAGAACCTATCGCCCGCAGGTTCCCCCGGCAAAGTTCGTTTTTGCCGATGAGGAAAACAGGAGAATCGGAGTGGCAACGGATTCGATCGTCTCCGGTGGCTGCATCATCTCCGGAGGTCAGATCGACAGAACCATCCTGTCTCCAAGCGTCAGGATCAACAGCTATTCCCGGGTCTCCGAATCGATCCTTTTCGACAATGTCGATATCGGACGTTACTCCCGGATCAACAGGGCGATCATTGAAAAGGGAGTCCGGATCCCCCCCCATACCGTAATCGGGGAAGATCCGGTCGAAGACAGGAAACGCTTTCACCTTTCGGATTCCGGGGTTGTCGTCGTCACCCGTGAAGACTTCAACAACAACGGAGACTCCTCGTGAAGGGGCGCATTCTTCTTCTCTGGCACATGCATCAGCCGGCATACTGGGACCCGGTCATGAAAAACATCGGGCTTCCATGGGTCAGGCTGCATGGTGTCAGGGGGTATAACGACCTGCCTTTCATGGCCCGTCTTTTCCCCCATGTCCGGCAAACAATCAATCTCGTGCCATCGCTTCTGGACCAGATTGACCAGATTTCAGGCGGCGAACTTCAGGACGCCTACCAGATCCTGACGATGAAACCCCCGGAGGATCTGACCCCTGCCGACCGGGACTACATTCTCCGGAATTTTTTCTCCTGCCCGTTTGACTCCATGATCCGCCCGAACCATCAGTACGTGAATATCTGGCAGAAGGTCCAGACGGCGCTTTCCGGAAAACCTCCGGAGTCTCAACTGCCACCGGATGTCTTGTCGAACAGGGAGCTTTTGGACCTTCAGGTTCTCTTCAATCTGGTCTGGTTTGGATACGGAGCGAAACATGACCATCCTGAAATCGAGGAATGGCTTCGAAAGGGGTCCGGGTTCAGCGAAGAGGACAAGGCCGGAGTCATGGCGCTTCAGCTCAGTGTTTTAAAGGAGCTGATCCCGAATTATCGGACTCTCGCCGAAAATGGACAGATCGAGATTTCATCTTCACCTTACTACCACCCGATCCTTCCCCTTCTCATCTCCTCATCCATTGGAAGTCGACCCCGTCCGGGAATCGCCCTTCCGGAAGAGTTCTCCTGGCCCAACGATGCGAAGGAACAGGTTCTCATGGCTCTCGACCGCCATGAAAAACTGTTGGGAATCCGGCCACGGGGAATGTGGCCATCAGAGGGATCCGTCTGCCCTGAGCTGATGGACATACTTGCCGCGGCCGGGCTGGACTGGACCGCCACAGACCAGGGGATTCTGGATGAAAGCATCGGGGGAGCGGGAAATATGACCCACCCATGGCAGGTCACAACCGGCCACGGAGATCTCCGGATCATTTTTCGCCAAAGAGCCCTTTCCGACCGGATCGGATTTTTGTATTCGCGATACAACGGAACAGAGGCGGCAAAAGATCTTCTCTCGGGAATCGAGGCGACTGCGGGAGTCGGATCCGGAAGCCACCCGCCCATCATCCCCATCATTCTCGATGGCGAAAATCCCTGGGAGAGCTACCCTGACGGAGGGTATCTTTTCCTAAGGTCCTTTTTTGAACGGCTCGACAACCACCCCCATCTCGAGACCCAGTCGATCTGGGAGGGAATCCGGGACCTTCCCGCATCTCCGATCCACTCCCTGGCGTCGGGATCCTGGATCAACCATGATTTCAATATCTGGATCGGTCACCCCGAAGACAATGCCGGATGGAACTATCTCTCCAGAACCCGAAAGTTTCTGTCCGACGCGGAAGCTTCGGGAAAACACTCCCATGAAACGCTTCTGCAGGCAAAGATGGAGATGTTCGCATCGGAAGGTTCCGACTGGTTCTGGTGGTATGGAGACGATTTCCAGAGTCTTCAGGCCTATGAGTTCGATCGTCTCTTCCGGACCCATCAACAGAACGTCTACAGGATTCTTGGAGAGGACATCCCCGTCTATCTCACGGAACCGATCCGCTCCAGGGAACACGACTTCGCGATCAATCTTCCCACCGATTTCATCTCTCCGACGATCGATGGAAGAGTCACCCATTTCTACGAGTGGACCGGTGCCGGAAGTTTTGACCCCCAAAAAACCCAGGGGTCAATGTTCTTGTCCGGAGCGCCAATCCGGAAAATTTTCTATGGCTTCGACCAGATCAATTTTTATCTCCGGGTCGAGTTCGACCCGGAGATCCTCTCCGGAAACATCGACCAGATGGCTCTCGTCGTCAGGATCCACAACAATGTCGAGTTCGAATGGAAACTCCCCCTTCTGGCCTCTCCCCTTGATGTACCAGCAAGGGTCGGACAGTCCGCTCCCATGCTCTGGGCCTGCCAGAAAATGGGAGAAGGTGCCTTGAGCCTTGCCGCGGCCAAATTCAGCCCCGGAGAGAGACTGCACCTCATTTGCGAATTATGGGACGGGGAGCGGCTCCTGGACCAGTGCCCCCGTGGCCGCTCCGTCCCCATTCATGTTCCCGATGACCAGTTCGATCAATCCATATGGAGAGTCTGATGACGGAGTCAAACGATTCCCGAACCACACAATCAATCCTTTCCAAAGATACCCGGACAACCGTGGTGATGGTCCTCCATCACCATCAGCCCGCGGGAAACTTCGATCATGTCTTTGGAGAGTCCCAGCAAAATTGCTACAGGCCGCTTCTGGAGCTTCTGGAGCACTTTCCCGACATCCATGTCTCCTACCACCTGACTGGCCCCCTGATCGAGTGGATCGAGAAGCATGATCCCGACTACATCTCCCTTTTGGGACGTCTTGTCGCCAGGGGACAGATCGAAATCGTTGGCGGGGGATTTTACGAACCGATCCTGGCTCTGCTCCCCACCCAATCGGTCAGGGACCAGAGCCGTCTCATGGAAGACTGGATCGTCCGTCTTTTTAACCGATTTGATGGTGGATTCTGGCTGGCCGAAAGAGTCTGGGAGACAGACCTTCCCCTGAGACTTTCGGGTTGCCACATGACACACACCACCGTTGACGACCATCACTTTCATCTGGCCGGATTCAGGGACGAGGAGCTTCACGGGTATTACCGCACTTCCTGCGCAGGGGAGGGTCTGGACATTTTCCCCATCTCCGCACATCTTCGCTACCTCATTCCTTTTCAAAGCGTCGAACAGTCGCTCACCTTCCTCGACAGGACGGCAAAAGGAAAGGTCCTGACCTATGCCGATGACGCTGAAAAATTCGGCGTCTGGCCGGAAACGTATCACTGGGTCTGGACAGAAGGATATCTTCGGCGTCTTTTTGAAGCCTTTTCCAGGGAGTCTTCCTGGTTGAGGATTGCCAGCATGAAGGAAATAAGGGCGGAACGGGGGGCGACAGGTGTTGCCATCCTTCCCAATGCGTCCTATCCCGAAATGATGGAATGGGCAATGTCACCCCAACATGCCGCCGCTCTTCATAAACTTCTGGACACCCTCGCCGGGTATGGACTGAAAGAGGCCGCAATGCCCTTCGTGCGGGGAGGGATCTTCGAACAGTTCCTGACAAAATACCCCGACTCAAGAAGGCTCTACCACAGGATGCTCCTGGCCGAACAGCTTTTTTCAAGCCGGGTGGCAAAAGACGATCCCGACAGGGACAGGGTGGGACACCCCCTCTGGGTTTCCCAGGGGAATGACGTATACTGGCATGGACTGTTCGGAGGGCTTTACCTTTCAAACCTTCGCCACACGGCCTTCAACGGGATCATCTCCATGGAAAACCTTCTCGAAGAAAAAGGTCTCCTTCGCTCGGGAGAGTCTTTGGTCGGAGACTTTGACCAGGACGGCTCCCCCGACCGCGTCTACTACCAGAAGGGCTACGTCGCCTGGCTCTCCCCGGCCGGGGGAGGATGTCTTCAGGAAATAGACGATCGCCGGCACGGATTCCACCTGACCAACACCCTGACAAGGCAGGTGGAGATCTATCATCTCAATTCCTCCTCCGGACTCGGCAACCATCCGGAAGACGGCGGCTCTCCGGCCGTCCTCTCCATCCACGACCGGATGCCCACCCCCCCGGCTGAAGGGGAAATCTCTTTCGATCCCCGACCAAGACGGCCTTTTTCCGAGTTTTTGTGCCATAAGGATGCCGCTCCCGATGTCCTTTCAGGACAGTCTGGAACGAATCCCATGATCCTGGACCTTGGAAAAACGAACTGGACCGTCAAGGAATGGGACCAATGGAAAGCCTGCCTTGAGGCACAAGTCCAAACGGGTGACAGATCCATGACCCTGAGCAAGGAATACCGGTTTTCCCCATTGGAGTTCACGGTCGATTACCGCCTGACGGACGGAGCCCTTTCGGAAGATCATCTTCTGGCGGTCGAATTTCCGGTGACGCTTCTTGTCGGTTCCGGTGAGGGAAGAGACCTCTGGGTCCGGACCGAAACCGGAGAAGAACCTGTTGCCCCGGCCGCATTCGGGGAATGGGGAGACCAGATGTCTCCGGGATTTCGGGGAAGGGACGGCTGGTCAAAAGCCGCATTCTCTGTCACATTTTCCACACCTCTCCGGCTTGTCCGATTTCCTATCGAAACGGTTTCACTGTCGGAGAAGGGACTTGAGCGGGTCTATCAGGGGACGCTTTTTCTCATGATGATCTCTCCGGCTGATATCCAGCGCCCCGAAGGATTTCGTATTTCCGTCTCTTTCGAGGACATCGAGTAGATCCAAAAAAGCCATTTCGGCCGGACGTCCTGCCGTTTACGGGACAGACAAAGAAAACGCTTGATCAGGGGGGAACCGATACAATGCCCGAGCTCAGAAAAGATCCGATTATCGGACGATGGGTCATCATCGCGACATCAAGAGGTCTGAGGCCAAAGGACTATCAGGCAGAGAAGGTCCGTTATCTCTACCAGTCCTGCCCGCTTTGTCCGGGACAGGAGGAAAAGACACCACCGGAAGTCCTTGCCTACCGGCAGTCCGGTTCTCTTCCCAATACACCGGGATGGACGCTTCGCGTCGTTCCCAACAAGTTTCCCGCACTTGAGGTGGAGGGAACCCTCGACCGCGAAGGGGTGGGTCTCTACGACCGTATGAATGGAATCGGCGCCCACGAAGTGGTTATCGAAACCCCTGAGCACAAGAAAGCCCTCTCGAAATTTACCGAAAAAGAATTCGAAAATCTTTTATGGGCCTACCGTGACCGCATTCTTGATCTCAGGAAGGACACCCGATTTCGATACATCATGATCTTTAAAAACTATGGAGAGGCGGCGGGAGCGTCCCTTGAGCACAGCCACAGCCAGCTGATCGCCCTTCCCATTATCCCCACCGCCGTCGTGGAGGAGCTTGTCGGAGCCAAGTCCCACTACGAGGAAAAAGAACGATGCATTTTCTGCGATATCATCCGGCAGGAGCTTTCCGACGGCAGCCGGATTGTCCAGGAAAATCAGGAGTTTCTGGCCATCACTCCCTTTGCCCCGAAGTTCCCGTTCGAAGTCTGGATATTGCCCAAAAAGCATGCGTCCTCCTTCGATCAGGGACAGAAAAGCCAGTATGAAGCCCTGTCCAGGATTTTTCTCGATGTTCTCAGAAGACTCAACGTCGCACTGAAGGATCCGCCCTATAATTTTATTCTCCATAGCTCACCCTTGCAGGAACGGGCCGAGGACTATTACCACTGGCACTTTGAGATCATGCCCACGTTGACCAGGGTGGCAGGGTTCGAGTGGGGAACGGGTTTCTATATCAACCCGACCCCTCCCGAGGATGCCGCCCGATTTTTAAGAGAAATCGATCTCACAATCGAATCGGAAGAGATTCCCTGATCATCCGGAAGAGACCGATCCGGTCAAACGGGAATTGTTTGGATATAGGACTGTTGGCCAACCAACACAACAAACAGATAAAAACTTATTTTTAAGGAGGTTCGTTCATGTCCACCGGGGAATCCCTTGCCGCCTGGCAAAAATCCCTTTCATCCGTCTGTCTGTTTAACGGGAGTCTTCCCCAAATCACCGATCTTGCGACCTTTCGGAAGCAATTTCTTCCCGGTGTGGTTTCGGATCTTCTGTTCCACGAGAGCCAGGAGGCAAGGAAATCCGCTTTCGACGTGATCAGGGCGGCGCTTTTGAAACAGCGGGGCTACTCCGCTTCGATCGAACCCCTCTACCGGGCCTTCGCCAGGGGGGAAGAGTCAGGGTTCACCGTTCCCGCCATCAATATTCGCGGACTGACCTTTGAGACCGCGCGAACGGTCTTTCGGGCAATGAAAAGGATCAATGGGGGACCGGTGATCTTCGAGCTTGCCAAGAGCGAAATTGGATATTCCTACCAGAGACCACGGGAATATGCCGGGCTGATCATGGCCGCCGCCGTTTCAGAGGAGATCTCCGGACCCGTTTTTATCCAGGGGGACCACTACCAGGCCAATGCCAAAAAGTTCAAGTCCGACCCTCAATCCGAGATCGCCGAGCTCAAGGGACTGATCCTGGAATCGCTGGAAGCGGGATACGGCAATATCGACCTCGACGCATCGACGCTTGTGACTCTTGAACCCGACTCCTTAATCGAGCAGCAACGGGAAAACGGACGGGTGACGGCTCTGTTGGCAGACGTCATCCGCCGGACCCCGCATTCCAAAATGGGGGGAATGGAAATCCCTGTGTCGATCGGCGGGGAAATTGGCGAAGTCGGAAAGGAAAATTCAAGCCCTGAAGAGCTTGCCGCCTTCATGACGGTCTTTGAGGAGGAGCGCAAAAGACTTTGCACCCCGGGGCCGGGAATTTCAAAAATCAGCGTGCAGACCGGCACCTCCCACGGTGGCGTACCCAATGCCGACGGATCGATTGCCGAAGTGGCGCTGGATTTTGGAACTCTGGAAAAACTCTCGGCGCTTGCCCGGAAAAACTACCAGATGGGCGGAGCCGTCCAGCACGGAGCCTCCACCCTGCCGGAATCCCTTTTCGACCGTTTTCCCAAGGTCGGAACACTTGAGATCCATCTTGCCACGGGTTTCCAGAATCTGATTCTGGATCATCCCCTGTTTCCCAAAGATCTCACACAGAAAATGCACGAGCACCTGAAAGAACATTTCAAGTCGGAATGGAAGTCCGGAGAAACCGAAGCCCAGTTCCTTTACAAAAACCGAAAGAGAGTCTTTGGTCCCTTCAAGAAGGAACTGTCCTCACTGCCACCGTCGATTCTCTCCGGAATCATGAAAGACCTTGAGGAACGGTTTGTCGTGATCTTTGAAAAACTCGGACTTCAGGGAACCGCCCCGCTTCTCACCCGCCACTTTCCGTCCGAAGGGAATTCGCCATGACAAAACTCCTGCTCGTCCTTCATGCCCACCTGCCCTATGTCCGTCATCCGGAACATCCTGTTTTTCTGGAGGAGAACTGGTTTTTTGAGGGGATGATCGAAACCTATCTGCCCCTTCTCATGATGATGGACCGACTGACAGGGGATCATATCCCGTGGGGCATGACCATGACGCTCTCCCCGCCTCTTCTGTCGATGATGGAGGACCCTCTCCTGACCGAGCGGTTTGGAGCGAGACTCCATCTTCTGACAGAACTTTCGGACAGGGAGGCGGACAGGACCCGCGGGGGAGAATACGCAGGAGTCGCCGCTTTTTATCAACATCGTTTCCATACGTTGAACCGCTTCTGGAAAGAGGATCTTGGCGGGCAGATCCTGTCGGGATTCAGACGGCATATTCAAACCGGACAACTCGAAGCCATCACATGCTGCGCAACCCATGGATTTCTCCCGCTTCTCTCAACGACTCCAGAGTCTGTGAAAGCCCAGATCCGGGTCGGCGTCTCGACCCACGAGCGCATTCTCGGGGTCAAACCCCGGGGGATCTGGCTTGCCGAGTGCGGATACTTTACCGGAGTGGACAAGATCCTCTCCGAAGAAGGTCTCCAGTTTTTTCTCATGGACACCCATGGCCTTCTTTATGCCAACCCCTTCCCGCAAGGTGAGGTGTATGCCCCTATAAAGACACCCGCCGGTGTCTATGCCTTCGGCCGGGACCCTGAATCCTCCCATCTGGTCTGGAGTGCCGAGAATGGCTATCCGGGAGATCCGTTATACCGTGATTTTTACCGGGATATCGGGTACGACCTTCCTTATGACCTGGTCTCCCCCTACCTGCATACCGACGGCCCCCGCGGCATGACCGGACTCAAATACCACCGCATCACGGGAAAAACCGATCAGAAAGAAGTTTACGATCCGCGATTGGCCAGAGAGAAGGCCGGTGATCATGCCCGGGATTTCATGCGGAGAAAGGAGGAGCAATCCAAAAGGCTCTCAAGTCTCGCAAACTGGTCGCCTACAGTGGTCTGTCCCTTTGACGCGGAGCTCTTTGGGCACTGGTGGTTCGAAGGGGTGGATTTTATCGAGAAGATCTTCCGCGAGGCCACCGGGTCGGTTACTCTGACCACACCGAGCAACCTTCTTTCCGGAGACTTCTGGGTGTCGGATGCGAATCCGGAGCCTTCATCATGGGGAGTCAACGGCTACAATGATGTATGGATCAACCCGTCGAACGACTGGATCTGGCCCTATCTGTCGGAGGCCTCGAGAGAGATGACCCAGTCTGTCCGGCTTTGGGGAAAGGATCCGGTCTTCACAGATGTCCTGGCGCAAATGGGGCGCGAGCTTTTACTGGCGCAAAGCTCCGACTGGCCGTTTCTGTTAACGACAGCCCCCCACGAGGCACACGCCA
>JAKCCY010000180.1 GCA_021838765.1 Nitrospirota bacterium | reverse complement strand
CGATTTCGCCTCCGACCACAACAATGGCCCCCACAGGAACATCATCCCCAATGCCGTTTCGGGCAAGGTTCAGTGCCTTATTCATAAAACAGACATCCGCCTGATGGTTGGGCTTTTCTCGGTGGGTCATGCATCCTCTCCACGACGATGAATCCGGTCAACCCGAGCCTGGTCCAAGGGCCGGAGAAGAATGCTGTCCACATTGACATGAGGGGGGCGGGTCACCGCCCAGAGGACCGCATCGGCAACATCCTTGGCGGTCAAGGGAGTCATCCCCGCATAAACACCTTTTGCCCGAATCGCATCTCCCTTGAATCGCACCAGGGAAAACTCCGTTTCCACGAGACCCGGATCGATCTCGGTGATGCGAATGGGCATGCCCAGCCACTCGATCCTAAGGGTTTCCGTCAGCGCCCGCAATGCGTGCTTTGCCATCGTATAGCCCGCGCCACCACTATAGGTTTCAATCGCGGCAACCGACCCGATGTTGACCACATGACCCTGTCCGGAGCCCTTAAGCCGCGAAAAGAGCGACTGAACCATTCGTACCGTTCCCATGGCATTGCTCTGATACATTGAAAGCCAGGCCCCTTCATCCATCTCTGATATAGGATCAAGCCCCAAAGCCCCCCCCGCATTATTGACCAAGAGATCAACCTTTTCGGGAAGTGTTTCAACAAATCCCTTCACTGAATCTGAAATCGTCACATCAAGAAGTTTAGGGAACATTCCTGTTTCAGACGAGAGCTCGACGAGACGGTCCATTCGTCTCGCCCCTCCATAGACAACATATCCGGCACCTGCAAGAGCCCTTACGGTCTCGCTTCCAATACCTGAGGATGCCCCCGTGACAACAGCAACCTTTTGTCTCTCGCTCACTCTTTCCTCCCTTATAGTTCAAGGTCTTCAAGCCAATGAATCATTGAGTTATAGTGATGTTGCCCTCTTGCCTGCCTTGTCTTGTCAACGCATAATGAAGAAATGACATCTCTTCTCCGTTCCGTTATTCTGAGTCTCCTCTCGCTTTCTATTCCTCTGGCTCTTTCGTTGTTTTCGGGGAAGGAGTGCTCTTTTCCTGTCCTCTCCACATTATTTTGCCATGGGGAGGCCCAAGCCGTCCCGCTGAACGATCCCACCTATCCTCTTCCCCTTCGAAAAGGACTTTCCAAAGCCTCTTATGAGATTGCAGCGGGAAATGCTTCGAAGGCGATTGAAACCCTGATGCCCCTGATGAAAACCTACCCCGATTATACGGCTCTCTTTACTCTGGCCGGAATCGCCTATGGAAGAGCCGGAAACCATCTCAAGGCGATTGAAATGGAAAACCGCGCTCTGGCCCTATCCCCACACAACGTTTCAGCCCGGACGGCTCTCGGCATTGCCTTTGGCAACACCGGACACTTTAAAAAAGAGGCCAAGGAAGAGATTTCCGTTTTACAGAGCCACCCCAAGTCTGAAACTGCATGGGAAGCTTTGGGCTGGGCCTATGCCTCTCTTGGAGATTGGAAGTCGGCCAGAATGGCAGAGGAGAAAGCGGTGGCCCTCAATGGAAAGGATCCTCAGGCCAGAATGATGCTCGGATTGGCCCTGGCACATCAGGGATACCTTGAAGAGGGACTCATTATGGAGCGCACTGCTGAAAAACTGGCGCCCAATGACGCAGGGATCAAACGCTCCATCGCCTATATCACGGTCTCCCTTCACCCCTCAGGGAATCATGCCTCCCAAAATCACCCGGGGTTCAACCCTTTGCTCCAGCCTACCCCCGGCCCCGCAACATCAACAGCAACCCCCACAAGCTCACAGCAGATGTCCCCATCTCCCATCAAGGCGCCTTCTGTCCTCCACTAAAATTTCATTTGTCTTTTCCGGGAAAATCTCCTAGAATTTTGGAGTCATGGAGGGGTGGCCGAGTGGCCGAAGGCGGCGGTCTTGAAAACCGTAGAGCGAAAGCTCCGTGGGTTCGAATCCTACCCCCTCCGCCACCCTTAGTCTGTTATTTTTAAATATCCCCGGAGAGATGGCCGAGTGGTCGAAGGCGCCCGCCTGCTAAGCGGGTGTAGGATCAAAAGTCCTACCCAGGGTTCAAATCCCTGTCTCTCCGCCAATATCAATTCCCCCCCCCAAGGTTATTGTCCCCCCTTCACTTCAGAAGCTTTTCCTGTGAGGCCCCAAGCTTTTCTCTTCCTTACGAAATTCTCAAAGCAGTCCACACACTCCTAGCTTAAAAGACTCTCCCTCAAATGGAAGCAATCTTTTTGGGGCTGTATCCTATAGAAAAAAAAGAGGAAGGGGAAAATGGACTTAGGGATTTGTCTTGGAGGGATTTTTTGAATCCTTGATATCAGGAGTTTCCGGAGTCCAGCGTGTCACTTTGTTTCGCCCAGAAGATTTAGAAGCATAGAGGGCCTTATCCGCACGTTCGAACATCCCTTCCCACTCTCTGCTAAATGGAACTGAATCAATGCCGATGGACACCGTCATGGTAGAAATCTTCTGACGGGTAGAGGGATTTGTGATTTCTATCTTCATAATGTTTTGGCGGAGCCTCTCACCAAGAGCCACGCCCTCCTCGGGTGAGGTTTTTGGAGAAAAAACAGCAAACTCCTCCCCGCCTACCCGACCAACGGCAACATTCTCCCCTACAGATCCACGAAGGACTTTCGACACTGCGACGATTGCCTTGTCACCAATAATATGGCCATAACTATCATTAATTTTCTTAAAATGATCAATATCGACCATGAGAAGAGCACACGGAGTTCCGAAAAATTTACCTTCGCGGAGGAGGTCATTGATCTTTGCCGAAAGTCCTCTCCGGTTCAGTATCCCCGTGAGCGGATCAATCATCGCCTCTTCCCGGGCAACCCGGAGTTCATCTTGAAGATGATCAATCTTTTTCTGATTTTTAACCAGTTCCGCGTTAAGAGAAGATGAGCTCTCCCGAATCGACAAGGTATCCTTTAAAACTGCATCGACAAGGGTCCGGAAGGTCTTCTCATCGAGACCCTCCTCCTGAAGGGAATGGCTGTAAGACTCCATTCCGTTTTTGACCCTTTCGGCCTCTTGGGCTGTGAGAGTCGTCGAAGAGGAGATATTCTGGAGGATAGACTGAAGCTGCCTGGACAACGATCCCCGGTATTCATTGAGAGGAAGAACATAGTCAGGAACAACATACTTCACAAAGACTTTTTCAAGATCCTCCCCCACCAGGGAAGAGCTTTTCTTGAGAAGACCGTTGACCGCCTCGATTAGGGGAGGGTTGATTCCTGAAACGTATTCGTAGACAACAGTATAATGAACGGGGGTAAATGCGCATCCCCATTCCGCCATCTTCTGAATGACCATACGGAAGATCTCTGCACTGGCCGGCTTGCTTTCAAGATATCTGAGCATCGGGATCCTTACTGAATGAAAAATCAATTATTCCTGAAATCCTGCAAAATCATACCAGCATCTGGAATCCTCTTACAATCTTGCGCCGGATGTGGTTATCCGGGTTAAAATGGGCAACTGACTTACCTTACTCCCCACATACTTTGACATAAGGAGTTCTCCAATTTTCTTAATTTCTCTTGTGCACTACATTTCCAACCATACTGAATCCCGACGGTTCATCTGGGATCTAACAGTTTTTCATTTGGGGAAGACTCCGGTCACTCTGGCAGGAATCATCGACTTTGCCATCATCATTCTTTTAGGCTTTGTCTTCCGATCACTCATTCACAAGGCCCTCAAATCCCGAGTGCAATCACAGTCCTCCCCTCAGACTCGCCACCTTATGGGACTTCTCTCCACCTTGGCCTCAAATCTCGTCCTGGGGCTTGCGGTAATTATTGCCCTCGACAACTTGGGAGTCAGACTCTCGTTCCTCGGTGGAGCCTTGGGGGTCTTGGGAATCGGGTTCGGAATCGGGCTTCAGACCTTGGCAGGAAACATGATCGGGCTCATTGTCATCCTGCTGGAAAAAAGCATCCAGGTGGACGATCTCATCGAAGTGGATAGTGTTTTGGGAACGGTCGTCGAAATTAAGGCCAGGTCAACGACCATTATGAGTCGTGACAATATCGCCATCATTATTCCCAACTCCCATCTAATCGCCAATAAGGTGATCAACTGGAGCCATCGTGACAGAAAAACCCGAATGCACCTCAAGGTCGGAATCGGAATGGATGCCGCCCGGCTTGATCATGCGGTCGATCTCCTTAAGGAGATCGCGAGTTCTCATCCCGAGGTTCTGAAAGATCCTCCCCCCGATGTCTGGTTTTCAGAATTTGGGGCCTCCTCTTTCAATCTTGAGGTGATTTACTGGATTGAGGACGGGACGCGCCGACACAATGTTCTTTCCGACCTCAACTTTGCGATTGCCCGTCGATTTGCACAAGAAGAAATCGAGCTTCCTTACCCGCATACGGTCGTCCTCCTCCCGGAAAAGTCTGCGGGAGCCTCCGCCGACCTTGCCGTCGGACCAAAGACTGACGCATAATAACAGAATGAAGATTGGCATACTCCTTTCCACACACCCCGACAAGAATGACGGTCCCCGAGTCCGGCATCTGGCTGAGACGGCGATGGCGAATTCCGATGAGGTTTATCTCTATCTCCTCGACGAGGGAGCTAGATTTCTCAGAGAAGACTGGATT
>JAKCCY010000034.1 GCA_021838765.1 Nitrospirota bacterium | reverse complement strand
TAGCGGATCGACTCTCCAGGCATGGTCCGGAATCCGAGGTAGTGGTGAGCCCGCATCTCTTCGTCCCACCGGATTCGCTCGGAGGGTTCAACGGGACGGACGACCAGCGTGTCGAAACGGTGCCGGTCCAGGGAGTTGGGGTTGAAAGAAGGATCCATGGAGCGAGAATACAGAAATCGAAGGGAAAAAGCCAGCCCTATTTTCTAAAGCTGCCGCCCCTATTCACAGGCCGGGATGGGTGCGGCTGACTTTGACATGGCCGTGGTAGACGGGCCGGCCTTCTTGACTGCGCCGGATCCAGTCGAGTTCCATGAAACGGGTCGCCAAGGCTGCCCCAAAAGCCCCACCGATGTGCGGCTTCCGCTCGCTCCAGTCGATACAGCGCCTGCCAAAAAGCCGGCGTGAACGCCCAAGTGCTGGCCAGTCGATCCCGAAGTTTCCCAAGTGATGCCGACCAATGTCAGTGACCTGGAAATCTCTCTCTTCCAGGAAAACCCATTTTTTTTCCTGAAGTTTTTCCGCCAAGGCTATTCCCAGTCGCCCTGCCAGATGGTCGTAGCACATGCGGGCATGTCTGAGTGGGGCAACGCGGGCAATATCCGGCCTTTCAGCAATCCGGACTTCAGATGAAGCCGCAAGAAAATCTTCAAGCACCTCCATTATCCGGGGAGAAACAACCCGATAATACCGGTGGCGGCCGCAGTGTTCGACACATAAAATCCCCATATTTTTCATCAATGCCAGATGTTCGCTGGCTGTCTGATTCGATATCCCTGCCCGACAGGCCAGCTCACTTGCGGGAAGCGCCCGTCCATCCGCAAGGGCCAGAAGCATCGCGGCCCTCGCCGGAGCAGAGATCAGACGTGCCATCTGTGCCAGTGTCAGAACTTCATCCATATTTCGGTCGCTCCCGAATCGTTCGCATCACAAAGAATGTTAAGGTACCTTCAGTTTGTCACTCAAAGACCAAACACAGCCCTTCTACAAAGGAGAACATTATGACATTGTCTGCACTTTTCCAAAAAACAAACGAAATGCCCTGGGTTCCTGCCAGTGTCCTTTTTGGGGAAAAATTACTCGTCGATGGAGAGGACGTCATTTTTCTCAAGATTCTGAGCGACCGACGGGCCGAAGGCGGAGGAGTTGCTGAGATCTCAATGTTTTCACCTCCTCCCGGAAAGCGGATCCGGATAAAGGCCGTCGCAGAATCCGACGAACACGTCTATATTCTGGAAGGGGGACACGATGATGGGAGCGGTAAACAGATCCGATTTCCCGGCGACTATCTCCTCCACCCCAAGGGGACTCCCCATAGTGCCATTCTTTCTCGGAAAACGATTGCCTTGGTCATCTATGCGGGGGAACCGGACCGGGTGACGGAATTCCGTGTCGAAGCATGCGATTAATCCCCTCTTGATCATTGAGATAGTCCTTCCAATAGAGGAGGGTAACGTAAAAGCAAGCTGCAAACTACGAGGCACGAAGCGCCAGTGTAGGGAGTCAAGTCGAGATTCGCGTGTGGGGTGCAATGGAAAGCGATTGCACCCCTTAGCTGGAGCATGCCAGGCAAGGGAAATTACACTCCAAGCTGTATGTTCAAAGATCAGAAGGAACCAAGAGAATTCAATGTCCGGAAATCGCGAGAAACATCCTAAAAATAACGTTACACTCCAGGCATGCTAATCGACAACGACGCCTGCTATTCGGCACTAATCACTCACGATGTCCGCTTTGACGGACGTTTCTTTGTTGGTGTCTCCACGACAGGGATTTACTGCCGGCCCGTCTGTCGTGCAAAAAAACCGAAAAAGGAAAACTGCCGATTTTTTACGAGTGCTGCCGCGGCAGAACAATACAATTTTCGTCCCTGCATGCGCTGCCGACCGGAACAATCTCCGGGAAATGCCGAGGTTGACAGAACCACCCGCCTTTCCCTTGTGGCTGCAAGGCATATCGAGGAAGGGGCTCTTAGAGATTCGTCGCTGAAATTGCTGGCGACACAGTTGGGTGTCACCGACCGACATCTGCGCCGGGCATTCTCCGAAATCTTTGGTGTCTCCCCCATCCAATACTCCCAGACGCAAAGGCTTCTCTTGGCCAGACGGCTGCTGATGGATACGTCCCTTTCCGTTCTCGATGTGGCCATGGCCTCCGGGTTCAATAGCCTCCGTCGCATGAACGAACTTTTCCGAAATCGCTACCATATGAACCCGCGGCAGCTCAGACGTTCCGCGACCAAGGCTCTCGAAGACGAACTCGTCTTCGAACTTGGCTTCCGCCCGCCCTATGCATGGCAGGCAATCCTCGATTTCCTGGGAACACGCACCATCGGAAATGTCGAGTCCGTCTCCGGAGGAGTCTACCGGCGATCCGTTCTCGTGCCACTCGGAACAGCGCTCTATTCGGGGTGGATCTCTGTTGAGCCGCAACTTTCCCGGAATACCCTCCGCATCACCATTTCAAGCTCCCTCTACCGAGTCATCCCCCAGATTCTGGGAAAGGTCCGTCACCTCTTCGATCTCTCCAGCTCTCCCGGGGAAATCCAGAAATCTCTGGCTCCATTGCTCGATAACGCTCCAGGTCTTCGTGTTCCAGGCGCTTTCGATGGTTTTGAGATGGCGGTCCGGGCTATTCTCGGGCAACAGATCACGGTACAGGCAGCCAGAACTCTTGCAGGACGTTTTGCCGTTTCTTTCGGAACCACTATCGACACCCCATATCAGGGTATCACCCGGACATTCCCTCCACCCGGACAAATCGCACTTTTGAATCAGGAAGACTTGACCGGGATGGGGATCACCGGGTCTCGGATCCGGACGATCCTGAGCCTGGCCAAAGCCTGCACTTCAGGAGCAGTTACGCTCGAACCCGTCCCCGATATACAAAAGGAGATCGAAAAGCTTCGGTCTTTGCCTGGCATCGGAGAATGGACGGCCCAGTACATTGCCATGCGCGTGATGGCCTGGCCGGACGCATTCCCCCATACCGATCATGGCATCATGAAAGCGTTGAACGAGAGATCCCCTAACCGCGTTTTGGAAATTGCCGAATCCTGGCGCCCATGGAGATCCTACGCCGCAATGGCCCTGTGGCAATCGCTCCGGGAAAGGACATGATGCAGATTTACCTGAATATCGATACTCCGCTTGGTCTGGCGATCCTCATGGCTGAGGAGGGTCATGTGGTGAAATTTGGATTCATCGGACAACCGCTTCTGTCCAATCCCGGCTCCAACTGGCAATATGCGCCGGAGTCACCGTTTCTGTCGGATGCAAAGCGCCAGATCGATGAATATTTTTCGAACAAACGTCAGGTTTTCAGTATTCCGGTGAACCCGAAGGGAACGGCGTTTCAGTGCCACGTCTGGGAGGCACTGAAGGAAATTCCCTTTGGAAAGACAGTCTCCTACCGGGAACTGACTCTCTTCACAGGAAAAAACAAAAACTTTACCCGGGCAGTTGCCTCAGCCATCGCCCGGAATCCCGTCATGATCCTCATTCCTTGCCATCGGGTCATCGGAGAGGACGGTTCCCTGACGGGATATGCTGGAGGAGTGGAACGAAAAAAAGCGCTGCTGGGATTGGAAGGCGTAGAAACTGGGGTGGGAGTTCGGAACCGCTCCAAAGAGGGAAAGACAGGAAAAACGACCGATTAGAATTTGACGCTCACTCCAGGTTCCTGGCCAAAGTAGGTTGTGATAGAGGAGAGTTTGTAGTATTGAAGATTGATCAACTTATTGGTGGACTGGATACAACTGCCCCCTGATTCGATTCCTTCCCTAGTTCGCAAATAATCCCTCTTCTGTCAACAAGATTCCAGGAACAGAACAAACTCCTCAGGTTGGGCAAGGACATTCGGTGAGATCTTCTGTTCATGTGTTTGTTTACCCACACTTTCTCGGCAAGAGCCCAATATTCAGACTTGAAAATCCCAATCCGGCAGACTACCATCTCCTTGGCCACAATCAATTTTCACCTGGAGATTTCCTGATGACATTTTTCACAAATCGATTTACCTATTCCCTCTGTGTCGCAATGCTCCTTGCAGCATGCAGCCATCAAGAGATCGCATCAATCGCACCAGGTCCCGATGACAAAAACAAGATTCCAGGGATTGAAGTCAATGGAAGGGCTCACCCCTTTGTAGGACAGGAAAAACCCCAGACATCGCAACAGGTCTATGAAGTGCCGACCTTAAAGCCACTGCCTCCACCAGTCCCAAAACCCGTTCCGGTTGTCCCTCTTCCGATTCAGGAGGAAATCTATTTCCGCCCGAACAGCGCCTGGATTGCACCATCAGCCAAAGCCGTGATCAAGACCTGGGTCAAAACAATCGAAACCAAACATTTGAAAAAGGTGCTCCTGATTGGACACACAGATCCATCCGGAAAGGAATTCTTAAACAAAAAGCTATCGTTGAAAAGAGCTGCGGGTGTAAGATGGATGATCAAAAAGATGGGTGTAAAAGATGTCAGGATCTATCTGAGGGCAGTTGGGGCCAAACCCAAAGATGGCTTTCACCGTTGCAAATCCAGAGACTGGAAATGTTACGCTAGGAACAGGGCTGTCCGATTTATCGAGCTTGATGGTCCGAAGAAATCCGCCCCTTGAACCGGAGAAACCCCCTGGTCAACAGGTAAGTCAAGATAAAAACAATTGCAGAAAAGATAACTGAACCACAAATAAAAGGCCATATAACCAGTTTTACCTGGGCGATGATGGCAGAAGTTGGCATCTTTGACAGCGCCCCGAGAGAGGGGAACACCGTTTCTTCCCGAAGAAGGTGTTCCCCTATTTCTATTTCCGCCACATACGCCGGAAGAAAAACCGGGATGAACGTCCACGGATTGTTGATCCACGTACCCAAAACTGCCAGAGGGACCCCTGTTTTCAATAATGATCCTATAGCAATCACCAGAACAGTATGAAAACCGAAAGGAGGCAAAAAGGCCGCAGAACAGCCAATAGCCAACGACAAAGCGACTTTATGGGGATCAGGCTGGGCAAGAACCAGCTCCCGCAGCTTTTCCTTCCAGTTTTTCCCCTCAATCCCCAACATGATCAAATCCCCAATCATCATTGGCATCGCACCCATCTGCCATAATAGCTCCAGCTTGACCGGCAGAATCGGCTCGTCCCCAATAAATGAGGCTACCCCTGGAGGGATCATCCAGGAGCTCCCCTGCCTCTTTTTCAAACTCTACTGCGCGATTCTCCGGAATAGCCAGAATCAGGTCATAGTCTTCCCCACCTTCCATCGCGAGTACTTTCGGAGCAATCGACAGATTTTTGGCAACCTTTGATAAATAGGCAAGATCAGGATTTGAATCGAGGACAATGGAAACACCCGAGCCCCGCCCCATTGCCGACAGGGCTTGACCAAGGCCGTCAGATGAATCCATTGATGCTTTAATAAAAGGATGTTTTTCAACCCAGTCCGGAAACATCGGAAAGGTTCTGGGACGCTTGAACCGAGCAATTGCCTCTTTAAAATCGTCCGAATCATTTTCCCCGGCAAGAGCAAGGAACCCTGCTCTTGCCAGACCAGGATGGCCAACCGAATAGATTCTGTCTCCATGTGAAAGACCGTCTCTGGAGATAAAGGAATCTTTTTTGACCATCCCCAAAAGCGTCATTGAGAGGTCAACCCCGCCAGTTGTCCTGGAGATATCTCCTCCGGAAAGGTAGGCGCCGAACTCCTGACAGCCGGAAATAATTCCGTGATAAAGCCTCTCGACCAATGAACTGGAAGTCCCCCCCGGAAGACCCAGCGTCACAAAGGCGGAAAAAGGGCGTCCTCCCTTGGAATAAACATCACTCGCATTAACAACCACAAGCCGGTACCCAACCTCTTCCGGCGTCATCCAGTCCCAGCGGAAATGAATGCCCTCACGCTGGCTGTCCGTTGTGACAAGCAGGTCTCTTCCTTCCTGCACCGCCAATAGAGCGGTATCATCACCGATTCCCTTAAGAATTCCGGAGGGGGGAGGAGGCAGGAGAGAGAGTATGTGATCAATAAGATCCCGCTCTCTCACCTTTCGAAACCTCTTTTCACATCCCGGTTACAAAAGTAAAGATTTTCGAAATCATGGCTCATCAGGTGTTATGTGAACCGAGCAAGGAGTCAAGATACTCCCGAAACTGGGGCCCCAAATCTGGATTTTTAAGACCGAATTGTACGGAAGCCTTTAAGAATCCCATTTTGTCTCCAGTGTCATAACGGTTCCCCGCAACCTCTATCGCATAGATCGCACGATGTCTCGACAGTGTCCGAAGAGCGTCGGTCAACTGAATCTCGCCCCCCACACCGGGCTCCTGATTCTCGAGGATGTCAAAAATATCCGGGGTCAAGATATAACGGCCGATAACGGCATAGTCAGATGGAGCATCTTCAGGCTTGGGCTTTTCAACAAGAGATGTCACCTCAAATAGTCCAGGCTCAATTAATCGCCCTGCAGCAATTCCATAAGAGCTCACATCAGTTTTCGGAACACGCTGGACACCCAGTACAGGCCCCTGATACCGCTTGTAGGCACGCACAAGCTGTGATAGGGCCGGCTCTTCAGAATCAATAACTTCATCACCCAGAACCACGGCAAAAGGCTCATCCCCAATGAGCTGGCGTCCACAAAAAACGGCATGCCCCAACCCCTTGGATTCTTTTTGTCGGGTATAGGAAAAGTCTGCTAAAAAGGAAATTTTCCGGACCTCTTCAAGAAGTTCGAATTTTCCCTTCTTGCGCAACATGTCTTCAAGCTCATAGGAAATATCAAAGTGATCCTCGATCGCCCTTTTCCCCCTGCCGGTGATCATGATCACCTCACTCACACCAGATGCCACGACCTCTTCAACGACATACTGGACAACAGGCTTGTCCACAAGGGGAAGCATCTCCTTCGGTGAAGCCTTTGTCATGGGTAAAAATCGGGTTCCGTGTCCGGCAAGAGGAAAAAGAGCTTTTCGAATATCAACTTTCATACAAACCCTCCATGATTGTTCACTTGTTTGAAAAGGCCCGGACAGATCTTAACGTTCCCAAGGAGAAAACACCCTCATGAAATCATTTTTTCAAAAGGACTTCACGGAGAATATCGTCGATACGTGCATCAAGAGACTCCCTTGAAAGATTACCCTCAATGACCCGATCTGCCAACTCCAGCCGTTTTTCACGCGACAACTGGCTTTTGATACGCAACAGGGCTTCTTTTTCTGAAAGTCCATCCCGTTCCATAAGACGACTGAGTTGCAGCGCCTCAGGAACATCCACCACGACACACATGTCAACTTCCTTATCTGCTCCACTTTCGAACAAAAGCGGAACTTCATATACAAAAACGGGATAATTCTTCGACAATAACTGCTTTCTTGATATAAATAATTGACGGATAAGCGGATGGAGAATTCCTTCAAGGACTCTCCGGGATTCTGGATCATGAAAGATCTTCCTGCCCAGCAACTGGCGATTGATCGTCCCGTCCGGAGAGATTGAATCAGGAAAAGCCATCGAAACGGCCCTCAGACCTTCCGAGCCTGGCTGGACCACCTCCCTGGCCAGGAGGTCCGCACTGACAACGGGTATACTCTTCCGGACGAATGCCGACGCAACATGGGATTTTCCTGCTGCGATCCCGCCGGTCAGTCCAATGACCCTTGACAAATCTACCCCTTGAGCCCTGAGGCACTATTCTCGGATTTTTCCCTGGCCCTCACAAAATAACGCCTTCCCGACTCAGCCTCAATCCCAAGAATCAGTGCTCCGAAAACAAGACCGCTGATTTCAAACAAGTGAGGCTTCAGGAGAGGGTCCTCAAGAGGAGCTGCAACAATCATCCCAAGACGCAAAAGTCCGCTCAGAAGGAGAAACCCACTGACCACAACCAGGCCGACAGTTCCCTTGTATGTCAGCGTCCTGATAGCAAAACTCCACATCACAACGGACAGGAGAACCATCAGCAATGGCAGTTCAAGAAGAAGCAGCGACGGATTTCTCAGGGAAACGGGCAACGACAAAAAGCGTTCCAGGATCCAGGTCATATCCAGAAGCCCGGGGATGGCCACAATCAGGATCGTGACCCGGGTCCTCATCGGCATCATCATGGGTTCACCCTACCCTTGGCAGAAGAAGATGGTGCAGCACCCCCTGCAGATCCATCCGGTGCGGGGGGAGAAAGTCTCGGACGTGCTGAAGATCCCGGCTTCAGAAGCCCTTTTTGCTCCAACTCGGCTCTCTTGATAATCTTTATAAAAAATTCTTTCTGCGGATTTGACGGATCAAGGCTCAGACCCTTCCGGAAGTAGGGAAGAGCATCAATCGATGTCCCCTGGCTCCAAAGAATCGATCCGAGGGCAAAATAGGGCTCTGCTCTGTCAGGATCCTCCTTGATCGCGATCTGAAGCTCTTCCTTGGCCTTCGGGATCGCTTTGACCATCCGATAAACCATCCCAAGCTTGAAATGAGCCTGAGCCATGGTCGGATATTTTCTGACGACTTCCTGATAGGCCGATATGGCTGTTTTAAAGTCTCCCTTCGCTATTGCGGCATCTCCCTTCGCAAAAGGATAAGGAATCGTTTTCGGGGTTGCTTTCTGCTCATAATAAATCAGGAAGACAAGAAGGTATACAATCAGCCCAACCCACCCAATCCTGGCGACTTTCCGGACTTTTTGCTCCTCGGATGTTCCCTTGTAGTGTCTGAGGATCATGACTGTTCCCAGAAGAGCCACCAAAATCGCAACCAATGCTGTCATCAGGGCCATCTCAAGCATCGGCATATTCAAGCCCTCAAGAAGTGCATGCTGGTCGGTCGTACCTCTAAGTTCCATTACTCCCCCACCTTAAATAAACCATTATCGATTGGTCAGAAAACATCACGCCGGATGGGCCTCAACCCAATTTTTTCCCCATCCGGTCGAAACAACCAGAGGAACTTTCAGGACAAGGGCCTTCTCCATCACATTCTTCAGCATCAAGGAAATCTCCTCAACCCTTGACGACATGACCTCAAGCAGAAGTTCATCATGCACCTGAACAAGAAGACCAGCCTCCCCGGAGGGAAAAGAGTCAAGAACACCTGACAGATCCACCATGGATTTCTTGATCAGGTCCGCAGCTGACCCCTGCAAGACTGTATTGACCGCCATTCGTTCTCCATACTCGCGAATCCTTCTATCCCGGGATTGAACCTCCGGGATGCGACGGATCCTTCCGGAGATTGTCCGGACTATCCCGGTTGACCGGACTTCATCCAATATGGAAGAAAAAAAAGGTTGGATTCCAGGATAAGCGGAAAAGTACCGGTCAATCACCTCTTTTGCCTCCGATGCAGTCACTCCCAGGCTCTGGGACAAGCTATATGAAGACATTCCATAGAGAATGCCAAAATTGATCGTCTTGGCGCGTCTCCTGGAGTCAGGCGTTACTGGCTCCCCAAACAGCCTTCTTGCCGTATTGGAATGGATATCCTCCCCTTGCACAAACGCATCCACAAGAGAGGCATCACCGGACATATGAGCCAGGAGCCTGAGTTCGATCTGGGAATAATCTGCCGAGAGAAGGAGATATCCCGGAGGAGATACGAAGCATTTTCGTATCTCAAGTCCCAACTCGGAACGTATTGGTATGTTCTGAAGATTTGGATCAGACGAAGAGAGTCTTCCCGTCGCGGTTACGTTCTGATGAAACTGTCCATGCAGACGGCCACTCTCGTCCATTCTGGAAGAAATACCCTCAACATAGGTCGAAAGAAGCTTCGAAAGCTGTCGATACTCAAGAATCATCCCGGGCAATGGATGCTTTTCCCGAAGGGCCTCAAGAGTCTCCTCATCTGTCGAGAATCCAGTCTTGCCTTTTCTTGCAGTCGGAAGGGCCAGTTTTTCAAAAAGGATACGGGCTACCTGTCTTGGCGAGAGAATAAGAAAAGTCTCTCCTGCCAACTTGTGAATTTCTGCTTCCATTGCAGAAAGACGACCTGACAACAGGTGCCTCAGTGCTTCCATCTGCTCCTTGTCAATAAACACCCCCCTCCTCTCCATCCTCGAGAGGATTGCTGAAAGGGGCACCTCAACATCCAGAAGAACAGAAGCAAGACCGTAACGGCCAATCTCCCCATGAAGAATCTGATACAGGTCCCGGACCAATTGCCGACGATCCCCTTCCGCTTTCAGAAAGTGGCGCGCCGCAATCTCCGAAACAGAGTTTTCCCGGTGTCCCGGATCAAGGAGATAAGCGGCCAGAACAAGGTCAAAAGCAATCTTGGGGAGCGCAAGCTCGGGCCAGTGGCGATAAAGAAGAATGCTGTCGGATACCCAGACAGGCTCTGAAATGTCCCGGATAATCTCGTTCAGCCCAGAACTGTTGATCCTCGAAAACAGGATGGATCGATCCGGACCGTGATACCAGATTTCTTCCGGAGAAACAGGATCTATTCCATGCTTTAAAGGAAGGGTTGCGAAAGGAACCAGATGTGGCCGTTCCGACTCAACGCCCTCCTGCCCCATCTCTTTAACATGAGGCGAAGGTTCTGGATCTTTTCCTTTCAATGACCTGATCCGCGTCCAGAGAGATGGAGCCTCGAGGTCTTTCAATAATCCTTCAAGGGCAGAAAAATCCGGATCGTGCAGGGAAAGTGATTTTGGAGAAGCTTCAACCGGTAGCCTGTCATGAAGGATCGTCACCTTCTTGCTCAGGAGGATCCCCTCCCTGTTGGCAAGCAAAAGATCCCTGATCCGCGGCGGAGTCACTGTTTCAACCCGGGAAAGCAATGTTTCGACTCCGTCGCCCGAACGTCCCAGAAGCTTTGCTGCCGTCACCGGACCAATTCCTGGAACACCCGGAATATTGTCTGAAGTATCTCCCATCAGGGCCAGAAGGTCCGGAATCTGGGAGGGGAGAACGCCCCAACGTTCAATGACTTCAGGAACTCCAAAACGTTTCTTTGTCATTGGATCAAAAACTGTCACATGATCGGAGACCACATTGAGAAGGTCCTTGTCCGCAGACATCACCACAACATGGGAGTCTTCCGGATATCGTTCAATCCAGCGGTGAGCCAAAGTCGCAATAACATCATCTGCCTCATATCCGTCGGCAGACATGATCGAAAGACCCAAAGCAGTGATCAATCGCTCAATGTATGGGACCTGAATCAGAAAATCCTCGGGAGGAGCAGGACGATTGGCCTTGATTGCAGGAAGAATCTCTGACCTGACACTCTTCCCCTGGCCTTCAAAGATCACTCCCAGATAGACTGGTCTAAAGTCCCGGAGAATCGACAGAAGCATATTGGCAAAAACAGTAAACGCGCCGGTAGGTAGCCCCTTTGAAGTCGTAAAGTCAACACGGCTGTGATAGGCCCGGAAGATATATCCAAAACCATCGAGGAGATAAAGAGTGTTCTGGGGAAGCGCACTGGCCCAGGTCAGATCCCCGGGGGTGGCGGAGCGGGTGCCCCGGGGAGTTTGACTCATTGGATTATGTTCCGGAAGGCCGGCCGGCCACCGGATGGCGCCATTCGGGATGATCCTTTACATTGCCATGAACAACATCAAAAAAAGCCTTTTGCAGCGCAAGCGTTACAGGTCCCGGACGACCGGCCCCGATCATACGCTCGTCAATTTCCCGAATCGGAGTCAATTCTGCAGCGGTTCCCGTAAAAAACGCTTCATCCGCAAGGTAGAGGTCATCCCGAGTCAACATCCCTTCCCAGACAGGAATGCCTGCTTCTTGTGCAAGAGTCAGAACCGCGTTACGCGTAATCCCGTCCAGAACTGTTTTCAGGGCAGGAGTTCTAAGGACACCACCCGAAACGATAAAAATATTCTCTCCGGGACCTTCAGCAACGTATCCGTCCTGATCCAGGAGGATCGCTTCATCATAACCAGCCATCTTGACTTCCCACTTTGCCAGCTGAGAATTGACATAATGGGCGGAAACCTTTGCCCGGTTCAAAAACGTGTTGACACCAAAACGTGAAAAAGAGCTGATCTTTGCCCTGATCCCCTTGGAAAGGCCTTCTTCTCCAAGATAAGTACCCCATTCCCAGGCAGCAATAGAGACAGAGATGGGGTTCTGTCGGGCATAGATCCCCATGTCTCCATAAGCGACATACATCAACGGGCGAATGTAGCAGGAAGAGAGGTTGTTTTCTTTCACAACCCTGCATGTGGCATCCATCAACTCTTCTTCCGAATACGGTGATTTCATGAGCATGACCTTGCCAGAGTTCACCAGACGCCGGGTGTGTTCAGCAAGACGGAAAATGGAAGTTCCCCCGGGACCGGAATAGGCCCTGATCCCCTCGAAAACAGCCATTCCGTAATGGAGAGAGTGTGTCAGTACATGGACATTGGCATCTTTCCATGGAACCATCTTGCCATCCATCCAGATCCATTGTGACTCTTTAAGCATCAATACCCTCCACAGTCAATAAATGAAAGTTCAACATATCAATCCCTGCCGCGAAAAATTTCGAGGATCCTCAAAAGTGAAAGGAACAGGTTCAGGACATCAAGATAAAGGGATACAACGGCCATGACAGGTGTCATTTCCTCTTCGGAAGAGGAGAGGATCCGGGCAGTATCAAAGAGGATCAGACCGGAGAAGACCAGTGCTCCCATTCCAGAAACAATCACCTGAAGAAAGGCAGGATGCCAGAAGATCTGAACCAGAGAGAGAATGACGACAATGATCAGACCTGTAAAAAGGAAGCTGCCCAGGAAAGAGAAAGATTTCCCGGACACCATCGCATAAAGGCTCAGACTGAAAAAGATAGCGGTTGTCAGAAGAAGAGCATTTGTGACAATCCCGGCTCCACCCGGAAGACTCACCGCCTGGGCGATGGCAGGTCCAAGCGAAGCTCCCATGACTCCTGCAAAAAGAAGCGTCACAAGGACATTCACGACCGGCACCCTTTGGACAGCCATCAGAAGAAAAAGGATTCCGAAATTGAGCACCATTAGGATGATCGGGTGTCTCAGCATGGTCCCGAGCCCCTGCTCCATTCCCCAAAAGGTAGCCAAGGCAGAAACAAGGAGAGTCAAACCCAGAAGGCTATAAACCCGCACCATAAACTTTCCCTGACTGGCAGAACTTCTAAGGCCTTCAACAACATTCCGGCCACCGGCCATGTTCCATGAATTCATCGAGCTCATCTCACATCTCCCCCATACCTGACACGCAGGCTGATTAACCCATTTCCATACAAAACCGTTCCGGCGCACAGACCGGATCATCTCATGCGTCGATTATATCAAATAAAACCATTCCTTGTCCTCATCGTCAGGGCTGGTATTTACCGTTTTAAGGGACACAAGTATAGTATGGCGCAGGATCCAAACACCACAAATATCTACCCATGAGGTTTTCCTTGCAAAATCGCCTGGCTTGGTCAGTCGGAGCCCTCATCGCTTTTCTTGTCGGAATAACCCTTGTGTTCGGAATCCAGACCTCCCTCAAGAGAGCCCAGTTCAAAAAAGACTTCAAGAGCCTCCTTTTCCATCACCGTATCATCACTCTCTCCCTCAAACTCCTCTCAGACGCCAAAGATCTTGAAACCGGGCAAAGGGGATTTTTGCTGACAGGAGATTCTTCTTATCTTGAGCCTTACCAGAATAGCCGGACGTCGATTCTTGCCCACCTTGACATGCTGTTATCGGCCAGCCAAAAATCTCCGGCCATTCTTGCCCAGGCAGAAGCTTCCGGGCAGCTGCTTGCCAGAGAGATATCCATCTTAAACCGTGCTATCGTCACACAGGAGGTCTCCGGACAGAAGAGGGCTCTGCAAATAGTCACCACAGGAGAACCAAAAAGGAGGATGGACAACCTTCGCTCTTCCATCGGCAATATTCTTTTAACCCAGAACAGGGAAATTGTTCTTATTGAAGCCCGCACCTACAAAGACCGCAGGAATGTGAAAAGGAACTTCCTCATTTTTATGGGCGGCTCCGTTTCGTTCATCATAATCGCCCTTTTCATTATCCTCGGGGAGATTCGAAAGAACAGCAGACTTATGAAACGTCTTGAGAACGAATCTTCTCACGATGAACTGACAGGAATTCCCAACCGAAGATTCCTGCAGGAATGGATCAGGATCGAAATACTCAAGGACAGGAATAAAGAATTTCCATTCCTTCTCCTTTTTCTTGATTTGAATCACTTTAAATCCATAAACGACCGCCTTGGTCATGACGTGGGGGATATGGTCCTGAAAAATGCAGTCAAGCGATTCCAGACAGCACTCAGGGAAGGAGATCTTCTTGCCAGAATTGGTGGCGATGAATTTATCGCGATCATCAGGGGAAAGATTTCCAGGGAAGAACAGAACGACCTGATCATGAGACTCAAGAAGACACTTCTCCAACCATCCCTTCTTCCCAAAGATTTTCCTGTCCGTTTCGGATTAAGTGTCGGAGTTGCCACCTACCCGGAAGACGGAGAAACTCTCGATGCACTTCTCCTCATTGCCGATAAAGGAATGTACGAAGACAAGCAAACCAGCCATGCCTCTTAACGCTCACCCTCCTCCGAGTACTCTATTTTCACAGGAAAGGGAGGAAGGGCCTTAAGGAGTTGGCGGCCGTAAGACTTTGTCACAACTCTTCTGTCCAGGATCGATACGACACCCCAGTCTGTTTCGGATCGGATCAGGCGACCGACCGCCTGGATCAGCCGGAGCGAAGCCTGGGGTAGCTGAATTTGACGAAAAGAGTTTCCCCCCTGATCTTCAAGCCACTCGGAATACGCCTCTCCGATCGGCTCCGTGGGAGGAGAAAAAGGAATCCGGACAATCACCACATGTGTGAGGAGGGGTCCCTTAAGGTCAAGTCCCTCCGCCAGAGATGCCAGTCCAAAAAGAATGCTGCCATCGCCTCTTTCGACTCTTTCCCGATGGATTTCAAGAAGACCTTCCCTGGAAAGTCTCCCCTGAACGAGAAGTCTTGTGAGCACACCAGGAGGAAGGAGGGCACTAACATCCTCCATTTGTCTTCGGGAAGAAAACAGGACCAGAGCACCCTCCCGGGGATGAATGCGGTTACTGATCCAGCTGGCAACCTCCCTTGTGTGCCCTGTTGTATCTGTTGGATCAGACTTCATGTACGGGATTGACAAGACTCCCTGACGACCGTGATCAAAGGGGGATTCCAGTTTCCTGACCGTCACTTCTGGAAAAAGGGACAATCCCGACTGGGAAAGAAAATGATCGAAGCTTCCCAGGGCGGTCAACGTTGCGGATGTGGCAACTCCTGCAGAGAATCTTGACCAGACGAGATCTTTCAGGAGACCACCGGCCATCACAGGTCCCGCATGGAGAGAAAAAGAGGGGATCCCCCCCTGGATGACCCGCTGAGCCCAGATGGCGGTAGGAACCTCTTCACGCTCTTTTTTTACAGCAATGTTTTCCGTGAATCGAACCAGTCCGGAAACTCTTCGAAGAAGACCTCCTGTCTCGAGAAGCCCCCTTTCCAGCAGACGGTCACCGCCACCCGATGCCGACAGTCTCTGGGAGAGAGCATCCCTAAGGCGGGAAAGACTCGTTTTGAGTACAGAAAAGTGCTCATGTGCCAACGACAGATCTGACACCAGCCTTTCCGGAAGAACTCCCCTTGAAAAACGCCAGGTCGATTGTTCCCCAACTCCCGAAAAAATTCCGGAAGAAACATCCTCCCTGATCGATTTTGGGAGCTGAAACGGCCAATTTTTCTCCAGGAAATGAGAGATACCCGACAAAATTGGAGAAAGATGCACAACAGCTTCCTGACAGGCCACAACATCCGACCCAACTTCCTTTGTCCCCATGACCGAAACTCCATTGGCCATGGCAGCTGGAATATCTGACAAAAAAACCAGAGAAGACTCCAGATAAATATCTGACAAAAAAGCCTCTGTTGCTTTTTTAGGAAGATGATGAGCTTCGTCCACCACAAGAAGGGAAGATCCCGGCGATGGCAGAACAACACCCCCTCCAAGAAGGGAGTCCGCCAGAAGCAGGTCATGATTGGTAACAACAACATCCACATGATCAAGAAGTTTCCGGTTCTTAAAATAAAGACAATCTTCATAGTACTGGCAGTGGGCTCCGCTGCAACTCTCGGCCCGGTTGGCAACGAGGGAAAAGATCCGGTCGTCCATGACACCCGGCCAGGAATCCCGGTCCCCATCCCATGTATTCCCCAGAGCCTTTTCCATCTTCTGCAAAAGATCCTTTGCTCCAGGGGGCGGGATCAATCCCCCATCAGCAAAAAGAGACAGGTCCCTCTCGCAGACATAGCGGCCACGGCCCTTCGCTATTGCATGAGTCAGGGACCAGCCGGAATGCTCCTCAAGAAACGGGATGTCCTTCAATGCGAGCTGCTCCTGCAGTCCCACTGTGACCGAAGAAACAACCAGGCGACGTTCAAGATGTCTTGCCATGATGATACCCGGCAACAGATAGGCGAGTGTTTTGCCTGTCCCCGTAGGTCCTTCGACAACCAGAAGGGAGCGACCGGCAGCATCCACGCCGTCGGACTGGCCGGTACGGGAAAATACCTGACGGACGAGCTCAATCATTTCACGCTGTCCGGAGCGATCACGAAACTCAGGGAGGCTTTTGGCTATACGAGACAGCCATTCGTTGACCTCATGCACAGTCTCTTCCTGAGACGGTGTCCGGGATTCAGGCTTCATGACCGACACCCATCCCCGGATCACCATGAAATCGTTCACGCACACATAGAACAACCGCTCCTGCCACAAAGACTCCCCTCTCCTCAAGTCCTTGAGCAAGAGTCTTCAGCGTCCATCCTGTGGTAGCCAGGTCATCCACCAAAACGACAGGAGATTTGTCCAGCCTTTCCACAAAAGACCAGCGATCATTGCTATTCAATGAAACCCTTCCACTTCGTCCCATCAATTTTGATTCCAGATTGTCTTTCCTGCTCACAGCGTTGAAGTTACAGGGCAACCCCCATGACCTGCCCCACAACACCGCCATGCGGTCGGCCATCGATTGTCCCCTTTTAAGAAGTCGCCCTTTATTCGGAGGAACGGGAAGAAGAACCGCTTTTTCTCCCGGAATCCCAAGCCGGGAAATTCCATGGTCCAAAAGAAGCTTGAGGGCTCTCTGGTCTGCATAAAATTTGGCTCTGGTAAAAAGAGAACGGACGACTCCCTGGTGGCTGAAAGCGCCCTGGATCCAAAGATCAGAAACAAGACTTACAGGAGATGGAGAAAAACGGCTTTCATGCAAAAAAAGCTCCATACAGGAGGGGCACAGGGACTTGAAGGCCGGAACCGGATCAAGACAATGAGGACAAGTGGCAAATGAGATCACCGGCAATCAGGCGACTAAAAAGCCAGCGGTGTATATTCGTCGAACTCCGAACCAAAAACGCTGTCTTCGGAAGAGACATACTCAGGAGAAGAAGGCATTGATGGCTCTTCCCTGTTATAACCGGGATAAACAGTGATCGTATTCCACCTGCGACAGGAAGGGCATCGGCCATCCCATTCAGAAAAACGTGTTTCACAGCTCCTGCAGTAATATCTCTCAGAAACAGTCCCCGCAAGAGAGGCTTTTCTGAACGCCTCCAACGCATTACCCTGGTCTCCCTTTCTCAGGTAAAGCTCTCCCCTCAGGCGATGAAAACTTCCGTCCCAGTTGACGCGCCCATCGATCGATTCAAGGAGATCAATCGCTTCATCGACCATCATCAGACGGGCCAACAAACGAGCTTGTCCAAGGAAATAAGCCGACTCATCCGGAAAATCATGAACGAGCCGCTCATAAAGGGAGAGAATCAAATCAGGATTTCCACGGTCAAGAGCCAGTTCTTCGATCTTGTCGAGATAGACCATGTCACGGTCTCTCGACCACCCTTCAAGAAGGGTTTCAAGCGCCTCTTTTCCACGACCTTCACTGTCCTGTGCCTCTGAGAGAGCGACTCTCGCAGGCACAAAAGAATGGTTGATCTTCAGGGCACTCCTGAACAGCCTTCTGGCGGCGTCTGATTTTCCTTCCTTGGCCAACTGGCGGCCGGCTTCGTATTTGATCCCGACGAGAAAAGTGATTTCTCTCTCCCGACGATCACCCTTCTGGAAAGAACGGGACAAAACGGATTGCACATCAAGCGCTTCATCCCATCGCTCTATACGAACGAGAAGATTTCTGAAGCTTCCCAGCAGCAGGGCGTTTTTTCCCTCCTTCTTGAAATATTCCCTGTAAAGGGCCAACTGGTCATCGAGACGGCCTGCACGCTCATAATCAGTGGCAAGGGCCTGGATGAGACGAACATCTTCTTCGTCAAAGACACGGGCGCGTCTGTGTATACGGATTGCTCCGGTCAAATCACCCCCCTGTCGCTTCAGATTCCCGAGAAGATAAAGTGCAGCGGTGTGGTTTGGCATGATGGCGACAAGACGATCCAGGAGGGTCATTGCCTGGGGAATATGGGAACGATTCAGCTCCTCCCTGGTTTTCTTCCAGAGAATTTCAGCTTTTTCTTCCGTTCGTTCTTCCTGGATGTTTTTGAGAGACCGGAACCATTTGAGTGCATCTCCAACTCCGTTCACCATCAAAATGAATGCGGCCCCAACGACGAGGGCCAGCACCATAAGCGCTACCTCCGGAAGCAAAACGGTCCTGCCAGGCAGAAATTCGAATGGAAATGAACGGGGATTCCATTCGAAAAGCTTGACCAGATAAACAAGAGATAAAATCAGGACCAGCAGAAGAAATCGCGTCATAAGCGATTGGGCTCCGGAATGGAAAGATACGTTCCACCATCGTTTGGAGCATGGCGATCTTCAGGTTTCCTTACCTCAAAATGCCCATCATGGGACAGGACCCACAAAGAAACCGTCGGAAAGAGATCCTCAAGGCGGTAGAGACGCCGCCCGGCGGACAAGAAAAGGTGGATGACCACATCTCCGAAATCCATCAGGCTCCAGATGGGTCCTTTTTCCGAGAGAAACGGCTCGCCGCGTTTCGTAAAGCGCTGATCGAACGCATCCATCACCGCATCACGATGACGTTCATTTTCAACCTCGCCGATGATCAGGTGATCGGCATAACTGCACTCTGCTCCGGGACTCATCACCCAGATGTTCCCAACCTTGCGGTCGAGGAGGAAGCGGGCCATTGACGCAGGAACATCTTCCGGAAGATCAATCATATTGACCATGGGATCATGTCCTGATTTTTCTCCTGACGAAACAGTCCTTGATGACTTTCCCGGCATTGCTTCTTTAGACAAATCATCCTTCACAAACAACTCCTTTTCAACAATATAGGATTTGACACTTGCGGGCAAGATTTTCTTCTTTTCCAGAGAAGGATCCTTCACCCCTGACAATACACCCCGAACCATCGTCGAAGAAATGTCCGGGGTGTCTGCCCGGACAAGAGCCAAACGAAACGAACATTCATGAAAAATTCTCATCCAGAGACTCATCTCTCCGGAGTCAAGAAGACAGGCATCCTCCGGTGTGAGAGCCGATCCATTTTTTCCAAGAAGAGAGAACAGGGCCGAAACAACCGGAACGATTTCCAGAAAGGAGGTTCCGGGCCGGGAAGCGACGAGAAGGTCCGCTCTGGCCAGGATCGTGGTCGGGTCCTTCCAGGAAAGGAAGCCCTCAAAAGCATCAGTTCCGAGAAGAAGCCACGGACGTCCCGGCAAATGAATCTCCTGAAGAGTGTCAACAGTATAGGAGACGCCTGATTTTTCAATCTCGATGGGGATGGCTTCCCAGCCTTGGTGCCCGGCAATTGCCTCCTTGAGCATTTCAAAACGGTGGTCCGGACCGGGATCACCCGCAAGAAATTTGTGGGGGGGCCTGCCTGCAGGAACAAAGAGTATTCTGGAAATACGAAAACGGTTCTGGATTTCTCTTGCCAGAGAAAGGTGGCCCTCGTGGATGGGGTTGAAAGCCCCACCATAAATGGCCACTTCAGGAAGTATCGACATGTCAGGACTTCCGGAGATGCCCGTTTCCCCAAACCTGATATTTTGTTGTGGTCAGTTCGGCAAGCCCCATCGTCCCCCGGGCATGGATACGCGTGGTGGAGATGCCGACCTCCGCACCCAAGCCAAAAGCAAAACCGTCATGCAACCGGGTAGACGCGTTAACCATCACACAGGAAGCATCAACCTCCCGCCAGAACCGGTCTGCTTCCCGTACGTCCGAGGTAATAATCGCCTCCGTGTGGCCTGACCCAAATTTGCGTATATGGGACAAGGCGGTATCAATCCCGTCCACAACGCGACAATTGAGTGTCAGATCAAGAAACTCGGTGTTGTAAGTCTCATGAGTTGCCTCTTCTACCGTCGGATCGAGCCCTCTTGTCACAGGACAACCCATAACCCTGATCCCTTTCTCATGGCAGATGGCAAGAAATTTCCAAAGAAACGCTTCTTTCCTGGCATCGACCAGAAGGGTCTCCATCGAATTGCAGGTCGAGGGCCGGCTTGTCTTTGCATTGAGGACCACAGAAAGAGCCATTTCCTCATCTGCAGAAGCGCCAACATAAATATGGCAAAGTCCACGATCATGGCGAAGAACCGGTACCCGTGAATGTCGGGTTACGATATCCATCAATCCGGCCCCCCCCCGCGGAATAATAACATCGAGATCGGTATTTTCCACCAGATCGATAACAACATTCCTGTCCGTCCATGGAAGAAAAAAAACTCCGTCGACATTGACTCCTGAAAGCGCCAGAACCTTTTTGACAACCCCGACAAGTTTCATGTTTGTATTGAAGGCTTCAGATCCACCTTTCAGGACAATCGGGCAACCAGCCTTGAGACACAGGGAAAAGACTTCGACCGTAACATTTGGACGAGCCTCATAGATCACACCAACGAGTCCGAGGGGAACCCTGATCTTTTCAATTTTCAAGCCATCGGCATTTTCCCAGGAAGACACACCCGTCCCCACAGGATCAGGAAGCGCCGCCACATCCCTTAATCCGGCAACCATCTGGGCAAAACGACTATCAGTCAAAAGGAGGCGGTCACACATCGCGGGGTCCAGCCCGGAAGAAACAGCTTTCTGATAGTCGGCTTGATTGACCGACAAAATATCGGCCTTCTCCTCCAGAAGTGCCTCGGCCAGTTGAATGAGAACTTCATTTTTCTTCCGGCTTGAAAGCAGTGAAAAATCACCAAGAGCTCTTCTGGCCCGGGAAACTCCATCACTCAAGGCTTCCTGTGTGTATGGCTGGGTTTGTTCTAACATGGCCTCAATTCCTTCTGATCGTTCTGGTCATCCAGCAAAGACAGATCATTGACGTGCACGACAATGATCCCGCCGGATACCGGGTTTCCCCTGATATCCATTGAAGAAAGTCTGGTGATACCCTTGCCAACAAGTTGTCCGTCCATTGAACGGAGGCAAACAACATCTCCTTTTGAGAAATCTCCTTCCGTCCGAACGATACCGGGCAAAAGGAGGCTGGTTTTACGCCTTTTGATCGCCTCCACTGCACCAGCGTCCAAAACAAGGTCTCCACTTGGTCTGGAAAAATATCCGATCCATACCTTCTTGCTTGATTGGGGGATGGACTTTGCGTCAAATAGCGTGCCCTCTTTGCCAAGAAAAAAACGATCAAGGATCCTGGGCTTCATTCCCCCGACAATACCCACAGGCAACCCCCAGGAACCTCCGTCTGAAGCAGCAAGAACCTTTGAAGACATCCCTCCGGTTCCCAGTCCCGAGCGCGAGATACCTGCCATTTTCCGGATATCAGACGTGACAGCCGGAACATAGGCCACACGTTTGGCGGACGAATCAATCCGGGGATCTGCGGTAAAAAGAGCCGACACGTCCGACAGGATCAGAAGAAAATCTGCCCTGACGATGGCAGCGACTTTTGCCGAAAGCTGATCATTATCCCCGAAGCGGATCTCTTGAGTGGCAACTGAATCATTTTCGTTGACAACAGGAACAATACCCAGTGAAAGAAGCGTCTCGAAGGTCCGGTCGAGATTGGTGAAACGGTCCCTCTCGATCACATCATATGGTGAAAGGAGTACCTGTGCTGCGGTGATCTTGTGGCGGGAAAGAGCTTTTTCCCAGCTCCACATCAGACGATTTTGCCCGACGGACGCTGCTGCCTGCTTCATCGCAAGGGAAAGAGGTTTGCGTCCAAGCGACAGAGTCTTTCGACCGGCAGCCACCGCTCCGGAAGAGACGATGACAACCGATATTCCTCGAGCACGTTGTTTCTGAACCTCTCCCGCAATCAGGGAAAGCGCCTTGACGGAGACTCCTCCGTCTGAAGCAGTCAACACAGCAGAACCAACTTTTATCACCAGGGTTCTCATCTTTCCATAGATGCTGGAAAGCCGGGCAAGATCAGGATCAAAAGACAGGCAGGACCGTTCGCTCACGCAATAACCGGAGAAGGGTTTCTTTCTTCCGGAGCATCATCGGACTCCGCTTTGTGGACGGTCATACCAGAAGCATTTATTCGCTTTTCCTCTTTTTCCAGACGCTCTTCCTCAGCCAGAACAATCGCCAGTTCTTCCATGAGGCGGGGCATTCCTTCTCCCGTCTGGGAGGAAATCATGAGTTCAGGAAAATTCTTTTCCCTGACAAACGCCAAGAACTTCTCCACCCTCAAGGGATCAGCCGCATCAAGTTTTGTACCAACCACCCGCTCAGGCTTTTCCATCAACTCCGGATCATAGAGCTCAAGCTCCCGGCGAATAATGGAATAGGACTCTGCCGGATCTTCTGCTCCCTCATGGGACAAGTCAAGAAAATGAAGAAGAATCCGGGTCCGCTCTACATGTTTCAGGAAACGGGTTCCCAGCCCCTTTCCTTCATGTGCACCTTCGATCAACCCGGGAAGGTCGGCAATCACAATTTCCTGCTCATTTGGAGAGTGTCCCATGACAAGAACTCCAAGATGGGGATGGAGTGTTGTGAATGGATAGGATGCAATGCGGGGATGGGCTCTGGTCACTCTCGAAAGGAATGTTGATTTTCCCGCGTTGGGAAATCCCAAAAGGCCGACACGCGCCATAACCTTGAGTTCAAGACGGAGGCGGCGCGACTGGCCAGCAACTCCTGCATCGGCATAGTCGGGAGTCTGACGCGTAGCGGTCGCAAAGTGGGCGTTTCCACGACCACCTCGACCACCTCGAGCCACAACGACGGATTCTTCTGGAACGGTGAGGTCAAAAAGAAGGGCACCCGTATCGTCATCAAAGATCTGGGTCCCAAGCGGCACCTCAAGCCTTAGAGAACGACCGTTCGCTCCGTGCATGTTCTTTCCACGACCTGGACCACCTGGCGTGGCAATGAGATGGGAACGATGCTTGAAGTCAAGGAGGGTTGAACGGCGATTGGTGCCGATGAAAATGACGCTGCCACCCTGGCCTCCGTCACCTCCATCAGGACCACCTCTTGGAACAAACTTTTCGCGACGGAACGAGATAGCCCCCGCCCCGCCCTTTCCGGACTCGACAATAATGCGGGCTTCATCTACAAACTGGGGCAAGGGGAGATTCCTTCCGGACTAAACCGGCATCTCCTGGGAGACCCGGGGAAGCACATGAACTTTTTTCGACTGCCCACCGCTGGTGAATTTGACCAAACCGGATTCCCGCGCATAAAGCGTAAAATCCCGTCCGATACCAACATTTTCACCTGGATAAAAATTACTTCCCCGCTGGCGGACCAGAATATTTCCAGCTAATACAAACTGACCATCAGAACGCTTGACTCCCAGACGCTTGGATTCAGAGTCGCGTCCATTACGGGTGGAGCCCACCCCTTTTTTATGTGCCATTACGAAACTCCTTCAACAACCTGTTTAGAAAAAACAATCCGTCGACCGGGATTATGCGCCCCGAATAATTTCCTCGATCCGAATCCTCGACACCGATTGACGATGACCCTGTTTCCGGCGGTAGTTCTTGCGCTTTTTCTTTTTGAAGACGATGATCTTCTGATCACGTTCCTGCGACAGGATCCGGGCACGAACAGAAACACCAATGGATTTCTCGCCCTGGGCAAAAACAGTCCCTGCCTCATCGGAGACCATCAGAACTTCCTTCAGAAGGACTTCGCCTTCTCCATCAATCTTTTCAACAACCAAAATCTGGCCCGGGGTTACGCGATACATTTTTCCGCCCGTACGGACCACAGCAAAACCCGCCATGCCACTCCCACCTTCCTTAAAAATCTTTCCAAATTACGAGTGATCTCAAAATGCGAAGTGGAATAATACCATCAATGAAACAAAAAAATCAAAGGTCACAGAACGACGGAACGACCTTCAAAAAACAACCTCAATCAATAACGCTATAGGGAGATACCCTCAGGCCCCCTTAAGCCTTTTTTTACGAAAAAGTTCAATCAATCGATTCGTGGAAG
>JAKCCY010000179.1 GCA_021838765.1 Nitrospirota bacterium | reverse complement strand
ATCTAGGGCAATCCGGACCGAAAAGACCTGCAATTCTTCAAAGAGAATGAAGCAGGTCATCCGGAGCAGGCTCTCCTGTGATGGGCCGGTGAGAATCAAACGATCAATGCGTGCAAGAGCTCGGCAAAGTCGATTCTGACGAAACACGCCCTGGTCGCTGAAATGATATTTCCGGGATGGAGACATAATTTTCTGGAACCCCCGTGTTTTTTCAAAATGGCTCAACAAAGAGCCCACGTCCGGATCTCATTTCCCCGCCGCTTCAGAATCTCTGATAGCGGGTGATCTTCCGAATGAGACACCCTTCATGCGTGCCGCATTGGGAATAAAGATTTCCCCGACCATGATCAAAGAGACTCGTGATGAGCTCCGAAAACTCCACAGACCTGTTCTCTTTAGCAAGCGGATCAGATCACGTTGATTCAGATCAGGGGCCATCTTTCCCTCCATATCATAGGAAAGATGAACCCCATCCCCTTCTGGCCGTTCCCTGAAACTTGCTATAGGTCAGCCATTCGACCTCTTATGACACTCGTTTCCATTGCTTGTCCGTTGTTCTCTGGTAGATTCCTCCTTGTTCATTGTCGATTTCGAAAACGAACAGCCATCGATTCTCGATCAATTCGCGTACGAGTTCATGTTTGGCGATAATGTTATCGATTGCCGACTTCGGTGCCTCGAGAAAGACGTTCAGTCGAAGGGGTTCGTGCACCCAACGCTCTCCGTCATGAAGCGACTGCATCGGAAGACCGACGCGCAAGTCCCCGCCATTTCCCTCCAGCACACCGATCGCCCCCCCGACAATATTGTGCAGCACCTTGTTTCCACTACCGTATCTTCTGTTATCCACAACCGAAGCGTAATACTGCATGTTGATCCAGTTGGCGACCACCATTGGCGCGGTCATGATGAGCTCCAGAACTCCAAAACCCTCATCTTTCCGCCAGTCGTAATCATGCAGGAATGATCTTCCCGAAAGATTGATCCCCACTGTTCTCGTTCGTGGAGCAGCGATAAAGGCAGCATTTCCGGCAAGCCCCCATTCCGGACGAACCTGCGACCAGTCCCGGCTGCGTTCATGGACCAGTGCATCGACTATCTCGGGAGCAGCATCATTGATCCCCAAAAGCGTTGAACGCTCCATTCTGGTCAATTGCCCTGCTTCCGCCAACCACTGCTTCAGCTGTTTCAGATCATCCGCGTGGGTCGACTCCAGTCCCTCGATATCAAACAGATCGATTGTGTCAACTGTCGTGTCGTGCAACGCACCCACAAAGCGAGTGTCGGAGGGAATCTTGATCCCTTTTTGAGAAAGCTCTTCACGAACTTTCGATTCATTCAGTAACGCAGCGATGACCCTGGCGCTCACCTCACCTGTTTGCCCTGCACAGGCACCACAATCCAGGCCTGTTGCATAAGGATTATTGAACGTGCTGCTTCCATGGCCGACCAGAAGCACCAGTCTGGCGAAATTACTGGTCATAGACATCGCCCGCAGAATGATTTCTGCCAATCCCCCCCGATCTGTCATCGGGATGCCGACCGTGGGTGATTCCGCTGCCTTCTGCCTGGTTTTCGTAATATCCTGTCCGTGGGAAACCGACTCCAACGTTGGAACAAGACGCCCCTTGACCGAGGAGTGAACTCCTTTGGTTGATGGATGGGGTACTGGCCTGCTCCATCCGAAGCTATCCCCCAGCAGTTTTGCCCCATAAAGCAATCCGGTCGATTCCACAAAAGAAAAACAGGAGGATGGGGAACTCTTGAAACTCTTCCAGGTATTCGCTCCATGCAAATTTTCCCGACGTTGGCGGATCGCCTTTTTGACATCATGGTCGCTGCCCCCGCGAATTCGCTCGTGGCCCTGCCAACCTGGCGTCAAAAGGACCGGAAGATGGATCCTCGGTTCTGATGCCCCCAATGGAACAAACTCCATGAATGCCCCGAAAAATCCGGCGAACCCAATCGTTTGAGCCGTCGGAGCAACTGTTTCCAGTGCTCTACGGTAAATCTCCGAACGCACATCGATACAGAATGCGGCCTGTACGGACGGCCGGACAGATGAAGAACTCTTTGTCCCTGACTGTCGACTCGGATGGGAAAGCTCCGCAATCACACTTTTCTGATAGCTCAGCTCAAAGGCTGTTTGCAGGGCAAAATCCAATTGCGTAGGGGGCATGATCCCTTTCTCTGAAGAATTTCTGATGGCTCCCGCCACTTTTTTCCAAATTTTTGCCCATTCAGTCACATTCCGGGCGTTGAACAGAATCAACTCCCATGCAAGCCTGATGGCAAGAAGATCTATGATGGAGCTCTCCCCTCCGCCAACCAGTTCTTTTTCCCACTGGAGGTAGCGTGTCCAGGAAGCCCAACCTCCCACCGACATCAAATTGGCAAGGAGATAGTGTTCGATCATATCCGCAGGAATGGCGAGCTTCTTGACGACAAGAGCAATCGTCTCCTCCGCATTCATCGGAAGCCTGGAAACAAAGCTCCCGACATCGCGAAGTCCCATCATCCTGGGAGCCAGATCGATTTTGGCATACTGATACCATGCCCCGAAAAGCCCTTCCTTCCCGGATGGCTCTTTCCAGATGGCTTGCCCCTGGTCAAAGTAGGCCGCACAAAATTGGCTGATCTGTTCCACAATAAAGACGCTCCATTCGGTCTTCTCACTCTGTCCCAAAACATCCGAAACCAGCGGAATCGGCTCAGGAAGAATGGGTCTGTCTCCGGACAGGCTTTTCTGCACTTCGGAAAACGTCATATCCAAACCATGTTCTTTAAGAGACTTCTCCAGATCGGCCTTGGCGATCCGCCCTGAAGAGATTTGCTCAGCATAGTAACGGCGGGACATGAGAAGGGAGGATCCGGCAACCCTGCCCAGCGTTTCATTGGCCTTCTCAAAATCCTGATCCCTCAGGCCAAAATAAGGGCTTACGGCCACAAAAGCATCGAGCGGCCAGAGCGGAGCGATCCGATGGCAAACCGAATCGATGATGGGTTTCAGTGAAACAGATAGATGATTCGCTTTTTCTTCCCGGTCTTGGGTTATTGAGAGACTCATGGTCAGACTCCTTTGGCTTGGGTCAATGAAGTGGAGCGTATTCCCCAGATACGGCTTACCAGTCTTGAAAAGGGGATATCGACATACAATCCGTTATAAAGATAGACATAAACTCTGCGAGAGAATGGATTGCCCAAAAATTTCGGCAAGCTCTGCTGAATCACCAGGATGGAAAGGAACACCACCATCACCAGGGCAATGAGGGCAAACTGCGCGGGACCGTTGATCAAGCGCACTGCCGGCAAACTCGATGCCAACATGTAATGGAATGCGGCATGCAGACTGAAATAAGAGGTACAAACCAGCGCCCCCATAAAGGCTGCACGTGCGATAAAGGCTGCACCCATTCCCGCCTTGAAAGACTGGAGGATCAACTGGGTCATGGCGACTCCAAGGATTGATCCCAATGCAAGAAGTGCAGGCTGGTGCTCTGTCGTCACACCAAATAAAGACCCGATACCAATGGTGACCAGAACCGAGAAGGCTGCCACGACAATCCACTGGCCCACTGTCGGCGTGTCCTGGGCAGGACGGACTGCCGGCGCACGAAAGAGATCGACGCCACTGCCGGATGAAAGAAAGGCATGCGCCTTGTATAACGAATGTCCGACCAGATGCAGCATGGCCAGGCTGTAAAGACCAAGACCGCATTCCAGCAACATGAAACCCATCTGGGCGGTTGTCGTCCAGGCCAGATAGACCTTGAGACTGGTTTGGGTCATCATGACCAGTCCGGCAGCGGCAATCGTTAAGAGTCCAATAATCGCCAATACATCAGAGGCGATTATCGACTGGGACATAATCGGACTCATGCGCACCACCAGAAAAGCACCGGCATTGACAATTCCCGCATGCAACAAAGCCGACACCGGAGTTGGAGCTTCCATGACCTGAATCAGCCAACCTTGCAATGGGAACTGGGCCGTTTTGAGCGCCGCTGTCAACACTATGAATCCGCTTGCCCATTGAAGGGCGACCGGCATCGGCCCGACTCCTGCCGACATGAGATGAAAAACGGTCTCAAACTGCATGCTGTGGAGAGTCGATCCGATCAATAAAACAGCTATGAAAAGACTTGTTTCGGCAACACGGCTGACAATCCATTTTTTTCGGGCCGCAAGGACTGCTCCCGAACGTTCCGGATAAAACACCAGAAGGTGATGCAGGCAAAGGCTGGTGGAAATCCATGCAAGTGTGAACATCAGCATGTTCCCGGAGACAATCATCGTCAGGATGGATGCGAGCGTCAGATTGAGCCAAGTGTAGAATCGCCCCTGATTTTGCTCCCCCTGAAGGTAATTGCTCGAAAAGCGGGCAACGACAAACCCTACGAATGAAACCAGGGAAAGCATCATCACCGTGACAGGATTGATCAGGATACTCAGTGCAAAATGTCCTGAGTTTCTAGGCAATGGATAAGAAAAAGCGGTGATCGTCTGGACTTTTCCGCCAATGGCATACAACAAAGAGGCGAGAACCGCGCAGATAAACACAAGACCCGAGCTTGCAGTGCTTAACCCCGCAATCACCCGGGCCTGTCTCGGGGAAAGAAGACTCCCGAAAAGCCCCATCGCCAAAACGAGCAACGGAACACAAATGATGAGAATAGAA
>JAKCCY010000178.1 GCA_021838765.1 Nitrospirota bacterium | reverse complement strand
TCTGGCGGCGAGTTCCACCGTCTCAGCCTGTGGAGAGGAAGGCTCTGGCCTTGGGCGCAAGCTCAAGACGAAACCAGCCTCGGTGAAGCAGGAATCCAGCAGCAAAGCGATCTATGCTTAGCTTTGCGTAGGTATGGAGGAACGGATTATCTTACAAAGGAAAACAAAATGTTCAAAGCTGTCAATGAGTTTAGTCCGTAATATTTCGTAACAAAAACTGCATCCAGTATTAGGTATATAATAAATTCTGCATTCAGATAATAAATTCTGCATCGGTTACTTTGGAGAAAATATGGCAACCCTGATCGGATATCAATGGCTTATTAAAAATCTCGATCTTGATGTGCCTTCTCCGGCGCAGATTTCCATGATTGGAGAGCCGGATAATTCGGAATCTTATCCGAAGGATCGGATAAGAACCTTTCGAAAGGAATATCAGGTTTCTGACGATCCGATCTCTCACTTGTGCTTCGCCCTGAAACATGAGAGCATCGATCTTTCGATCATCGATCGAACCTTGCGAGTCATCGACAGGAAGACGCTTGAGAAGCGTTTAAACGAGTCACTTGGAAAATACGAACGAAAAATTGGATTCTACTATGAATTTCTGATTGGGAATGATCTGGATGTTCCCAAAATGACGACAGGAAATTACATCGATCTTCTTGATCCCTCCGAATATTTCACGGCTCCTCCGGATAAGAGCCAGAAATGGCGGGTCAACAACAACCTTATCGGAACTCCGGAATTCTGTCCGATAGTCAGAAAAACACCCGTTCTTATGGAATTTATCGACAAAAACCTTGATAAAAAAGTGAAGGATCTGTTGTCTTCCTATCCTTTGAGCGTGATATTGAGGGCCAATCAGTATCTTTATCTCAAGGAAACGAAGTCCTCATTCATGATCGAAAGGGAGGAGCCGAAGGGAGACAGGATCCAGCGATTCGTTCAGCTCCTCCATCGGAGAAACGCTTTTCCCGGCATGACGAAGGAGGACTTTATCCGGATTCAGAACATGATTGTCGATCCCCGGTTCTCTTCAAAGGACTACCGGACGGATCAGAATTATGTCGGGGAGCGCATCGGAAACGGGACGGAGATCGTTCATTATATATCGCCCTCTCCCGATTCGGTTGGGGGAATGATGGATGGACTGATTGCCACGATGACAAGAACCCGCCAGGAGGTTCACCCCGTCATTCGGGCCGCCTGTCTTTCCTTCGGATTTGTTTTCATCCATCCGTTCGATGACGGTAACGGCAGAATTCATCGATTTCTTATCCATGACATTCTTGCCAAAGGAAACTTTACCCCGGACGATGCCATATTCCCTGTATCGGCCCATATTCTCAACAACATGGACGACTATGACAGGTGCCTTGAATCCTTTTCGAGAAAGGTTATGGAGATCAGTCGGTATGAGATCGATTCCGAAGGAATCCTGACGAAAAAGAACGATACGGATTTCATCTACAAATATTTCGATGCGACAGCGATGTCCGAATATCTGTTCAAGGTGATCGAAGAGACGATCAATGTTGACATTCCTGCCGAGCTTGATTTTCTGCTCCGATACGAAAAGGCCAAAAAAGAGATCCAGGCGATTGTCGATATGCCTGACAGCAAGATTGACCTGTTTATTGATGTATGCCGTCAAAATAATGGTGTTTTGAGTGTTGTCAAGCGAAAAAAGTTTTTTCCGATGCTTTCGGATGAAGAGGTCTCTAGCTTGGAGAATGTCGTCTCCATAACCTTTTAACATAGGAGGGAACGACAATGGTTCTGACGCCCAATGAATCTTTAGCTTCATGGCTTGTGGCGGGAGCTTTTGTTTTCTCCGGCTTTGCTATTTATAAAAAACGCTCTCATTGATGGCTTTTTCTTCCGGCTCCGTCTGATCAATCTCCCTGGAAACGGTAATCCTGCACATCTCCATCAGCTTTTTTGCAATCTTCTTCATCCTCTGCGCGCACCGGAAACCTCGGCGTTAACGCCGGGAAAGAGTGCGCTTTCCTTTCGTTTAATGGTTTCGACCGCATACCCGTGTCCGTCTCCCCGCTTCCGACATCGGCAGACTTTGTGAGAAATACCCTGAACGACCGCTCCGGTTCCTGGATATTGAAGCTTCCGGAGGACCGGACTGCGACCCTGCCAAGGTAAGCCCCGATCTTCTTGCCGTTTGTGACGACCGCCCTCACCAGGTCTCAGGTGACAAACCCGAAGTGGTCTTTCGTTCTGGTGAGGAACCCTCTCGGAAAACCGAAGGAATCGAGTATCTGTTGCAGATCGAATCGAACCAGTTCCTGACTGATGTCAGAAACCGGGGAGGCTTCCGGAATCGATTCACCCAGGCCATGGTCGTATCGACCCGGTGCTGGAGGGACGGAGCCAGCCACCCTTCCGGTCTGGTCCGATTGTCGAACCGGGGTTTCCTGTATCCGATTTTCTCTCACGAAAGAGCTTCACCAATGCTATATTAGACTCTCCATCCTTGGAATTGTCTCTTTTGTGGTTCGTCGGAGGGAGTCTTTGTTGACAGATAGAGCGTTCCGGGCTAACATCCTGAAACATGATACTACGTATCAATTTTGGTCCCCCCTGAAAAATGGATGAATTTCCCTGAGTATCCGGAGAGAGCATGTCTTTTTTCTTCCGTCTTAACGTTTCTTGCCCTGTTCTTTTGCTTTTTCTTGTTGTGGGGATTTTTCCTGCCTATGCAGACAGTGCTTTGGATATCTCCGGAGTGCCCATTCCATTTCCCGGTCTTGAAATCCCGTGGGGATACGGATCTCTGGCAGCGAATGCATCAGATCCCGTTTCCGGTGGCATGAGCGATCATCCGGGTGTTGTGCCATCGGTTCCTGTGACAACGACGACAAACATGCTTTCAAGCGGAATTGCCCATGCTGGAAACCGAATTTTTATTGAGCCTCTGATTGTCAAGGACGGGGATATCGACAACCAGTTGACTCTAATGCCCGCCTACGGTGGAATGCCGGGAAAAAGCAGTGCGTTCACAACGCCGGTCATGTTGGAAAAACGCATGACCCACCACTTCAGCTTGCGTCTTGATACCCACTATATCGATCTCTGGACGCCGAACCATACCTATTCAGGTTTCCAGTATGCCGGAATTCAGGGAAAGTACCTGATGTACGAAAATGATCCCCATGAAATATTCACGACATTCATCATGAGAGGCATTGTTCCTGTCGGAGGAACTCCGGTTGGGCAGGGTAACCCTTTTACGCTCTACTCTTATCTTGTCTTCAACAAGGGGCTTGGCGATGTTCCTGTTTCATGGATTCGTCCGTTTGCGTTTCAGACCGACATGGCAGGAATTGTTCCCTTCGGAAATGGTCCCATGGCCCTGTCGGACTTCATGGGAACATATGACTTCGGGGATTCGATCCGTTTTGACGGGGCGATCGAGTACAGCCTCCTGTACCTTCACGATATCATCGGCGTCAATGTGCCTGCTTTTCTGGCCCATCTCACTCCGGCGGTCGAGTCGAGAACACTGATCAATCTCTCCAATAATGGATACTACGGAAGGACAGAGGGGTACCTCTCCTACGAGATGAATTATCAGGCGGACTGGTATCAGCTGAGTCTTGCCTACCAAAGTCCATATGGACAGGATGCCTCTTTCGAGGGACAACGGTATGTTTTTTATACAACGTTTTTTTATGGTTGGCTTCTAAGAAAAATGGGATACCACGCAACTCCTTATTAGCTTGATCCTGTTCCTCGGAATGAAGCAGGATCAAGTCGTGTTGACTGTTTTTTGCTCCTCGATTAACATTTGTTAATAATTTCTTAACAGATGTTATTTCTGTTGTATGCTACGGGGTGCTCGCCAGGAGAGCGTGGGGAGATGGTCAGTGTTTCTGGCATGACCTTCGCTGGATCAAAGAGGCCTCCTCATTTTTGGAATTCTGAATGATTTTGGGATCTTGGGGGTTGCCGCGCCTGCTATGGTCAAAAATTTGGGTAACTGATCTCATGAATCTGTATACTCCCCCCTTGTATTTTTTGTGCTCTTGATTCACAGTGTCGAGGCGGGTCCTTATGATGAATGTGAGACGGGAGAGCTCACATCAGAATAAAACGCCCAGATATGGAGATCTCGTTTGCTCGGCATGGTGGCTCGGATCAGTGGCTCGTGGCTCTTCCTGGGAAGGAACGGCTGACTATCGAAGATTACCTTTCAATCCTTTCAGTTTCCCGAAGATCAGGCGTATCAGGGCCCGGTTTTTCCGGATATTCGGGGGAGTTGTCTGGCCGGTCACGATCCTTAAAGACGTGGCCGGGACACCTTTCGGATCCATTTTGGTCGAGAGCGAAAACCAGGTTCTGTTCCCATGCCGGAGAGGACGTGAAATTCTCCCGTCTGCCAGACAATCCATAACCGGGGGATCCTGGCGGCAAACAATGTCAAGCGTTTCGTTTTTGTGAAACAGAATTCATCCGGGGCACCGGAGGTCTCGATCTGGGGAGATACCCGTCAATAAAAGGGATCGGTGAGCCAGAAAATCCCGGGTGCGATCCTGGGAATCCCCCTCTACAACCATTTTCCGGTTTCGTGGCGGGAGGATATCAATTCTAATGGAGATAATATGTTGACATTTTCTAAATGCCTTCGGTTTATAGATATTATGTTTTTACTGATCCTGATGGGATT
>JAKCCY010000033.1 GCA_021838765.1 Nitrospirota bacterium | reverse complement strand
GATTGCCCGGAATCTCTTCCGTTCCGGCATATTTCTCAGCAAGTTCCTGTGCTTTGTTACGGGCAGCTTTCCCTGATTTTCGTATCTCATCAAGGGTTCGAGCCTCAAAAACCGGGGCCTGCTCAAGAACTTCTCCCTGAATCCGGGCGATCAGACTGAAGGGAATCTTTCCTTCCAGAAAATGAGCCACAGCCACTTCATTGGCCGCATTCAGCCAGAGACAGGATTGTCCTCCACGCTCAAGGGCCCTGTATGCGTGCCGAATCGAGGGAAAAGCCTCATGGTCAGGGTGATGGAAAGTCATCTGCCCCAACAAGACCAGGTCAAGACTCTTGACATCAAGAACCAGCCGCTCATCCCCGGATATCGCATAGCTTATCGGTCCCCTCATGTCGGGAACACCCATCTGGGCAAGGACCGAACCATCCACCAGCTCGACAAGCGAATGGATGATGCTTTGCCTGTGGACAACAACCTCTATCTTCTCGGAGGGAAGATCGAAAAGCCAGCGCGCTTCAATCACCTCTAGCCCCTTGTTCATCAGGGTCGCCGAATCGATGGTGATTTTGGGTCCCATCCTCCATGTCGGATGGTTCAGCGCCTCCTCGACAGTCACATGGGCCATTTCTTCTTTTGTTTTCCCGAACATTGGTCCACCGGAAGCGGTGAGAATAACCCGTCTGACACTTTTCCAGTCATGCCCCTTCATTGCCTGGTAGATCGCACTGTGTTCCGAATCGACAGGAACCAGTCTGGCTCCTTTCTCCCGAATACGCCCCATAACGGCACTTCCGCCGGCAACAAGGGTTTCCTTGTTGGCCAGGGCAATGGTCCTTCCGGGGAGAATCCCCTCCCATGTGGGGGGGAGACCCGCGTCACCAACGATTGCCGACAGGAGAACTTCGGCACCAGGATAGGCTGCAACAGCAACGGCTCCCTCCTCACCGGACAAAACCTTGATTCCTGAACCAAAAAGAGACTCCTTGCAGGAGGAATACACCTCTTCGGCCACAGAGAGAATCTCGGGTTCAAAGAGACGGGCCTGCTCAAGAGTCACTTCAAGATTCTTTCCGGCAGCCATTCCAAGGACCTTAAAACGATCCGGATGCTTCAATACGATATCAAGAGCCGAACGGCCGATCGAGCCGGTTGAGCCCAGAACGGACAGGCTGGTTCTACTCATTATCAAGACCTCATAAAAAAACGATATGGGGAGCCCCGAAGAAAACGGGGAATCACGTCCAGATTTTTAACGAAAACCCCTCCCAATACACCAAAAACAAATAAAAAACCGGCGCATTGAAGAGAAGACTGTCAATCTTGTCCAGAAAACCGCCATGTCCGGGAATCAGCCCCCCGGAATCCTTCACTCCGGCGTATCGTTTGAATGCCGACTCGCAAAGATCCCCCAGCTGACCGACACCACCCATGAGAAGCGAGATCGCCAACAGATCTCCCAAAGCAACCCCCGGAATGAGCATCCGATGAAAAAGAAGGGTCCAGATGACACCTCCGGCAAGACCACCCACCGCCCCTTCCTTCGTTTTAGAAGGAGACAAGGCAGGCGACAATTTGACCTTTCCCATGGTTTTTCCGACAGCATAGGCAAAGATGTCCACCGCCCAAGTGAATCCCAGAACGAACAGGACAAGCTTCCCTCCCTCCGGAAGGGCCCTGAGAAGGAGGACATACCCCAGAAGATACGGGATGTAGACCAGTCCGGCAAGAATGGGGAGCATTGCCGGAACATCAGGAAGAAGGTCACCTTCCCGTCGGGAACGCCCGGAAATCGACACCATCAGAATCGCCAGAAACAAAAGCGCCAGAAGATCCCCAGGGGAAATCTCCGAAGCCGCTCCCTGGGAGGAGAGGTAAAAATCGAGGATCAGAAAAATTCCGCAGATGCGGGCCACCCAAGGGAGGACAGGGGAGACTCCACGCGGCAACATCATCGACAAATACTCGGAAAAAGCCAGGAACATGACGAGGAGGATCAGGACAAGCAGCGCCCAGCTGGAGCCCTTCAGCAATAGAAGGACAAGGAGCGGAACAAGAACCAATCCAACAGCAACCCGCTGAAAAAGGTTCTTCAAATGGCGCCTTCATCAGGCGTTGCCCCGGTCCTGCCAAAACGGCGAACCCTTTCCTGATAATCCATCAATGCCCGACGGTAATCTTCTTCCGAGAAATCCGGCCACAAGGTCCTGGTAAAATGCAGTTCCGTATAAGCGATCTGCCACAAAAGGAAGTTGCTGACCCGGACCTCACCGCTCGTCCGAATCAGAAGATCCGGCGGGGGGAGATCCCTGGAATCCAGATAATCTGAAAAACGTTCCGCTGACAGATCTTCTGGAGAGAGAATCCCCTTCTGGACATCCCTCGCAAATGCAGTCGCCGCTTTTACGATCTCTTCTCTCCCGGAATAAGACAACGCAAGCGTTAACACCATACGATCACAGGCCGAAGTACGATCTTCCGCCATCCGTATTTTTTTAAAAACCGACTCAGGGAGCCGCTCGCGTGCTCCAACAACCGAAAAACGGATGGAATTGTTCAGCATTGTCTGTATCTCCTGATCAATAAACTCCTCCAGGAGAGCCATCAATGCGTTGACTTCAAGACGTGGTCTGGTCCAATTTTCCCACGAAAATGCATAGAGGGTCAAATACGGGATATTCCATTGCCTTGAGGCTGTCACAACCCGCCTGACGCTCTCGGCACCTGCGCGATGGCCCATCACCCTTGGCAGATGCCTTTTCGTCGCCCACCTGCCATTTCCGTCCATAATGACCGCGACATGACGGGGAGGATTCGAGAGCCAGGAAAGGTCGACTTTTTCGCTGTCCGGAGACTCGGCGTTGATGGTGTGCTTCATGGATGGGATCCCGAGGATGGACGGTTGATGAGAGATGGTGGAGATCCACCCTGACCGAGAGCCTTCAGAACCTTTCCCGGCAATGGGAATATCTGGATTTTCCCTTCATTTTCATAGAGGTTCTGGATATTCATGAAATTGAAAACCGGCTCCGTAGCCACAAGAAGCCTCGGTTTCAAAGTGGCAGGATCCGTTCCGATCGCGATATCGGTAATAAAATCCCTGACCCGGGTCAAGCGACCCAATAAAGTCCAGTTGACTCCAGTCCAACGGTAAAAATACACCTGTCCATACTGATAGCCCTGAAATCTCGCCACGGGAGAAGAGACCGGAACATTTTTATAGACAATCACGATAGGACGATTCTGTCCTTTGGTCGAAGAAATGGTCAGGATACGTCCTTTCAAATGGACCATTCTCGTCCTGACGGGGAGAAGCGCATGGGGACGGCCAAAAACGTAATGATCATCATACCCGCCGAGAAAGAAAGGACTTTTGAAGCGAAGATCCCCATTCGCACCAAGATAGGTCAGATGGTTGTCCTTCGAGAGCTGAAGGAAGCGGGTCTTACCGGAAATCGTGATCGGCAGCGATCCGAACAGTCTGACTCTTGCAGGCCAATCAAGCGTCCGTCCCTTTTCGAAGTGATCACGCATCCAGTCCATCTGGTAGATCTTTCCCAGAAATGGCCTGTTCACACCCATTTTTTGAGCCAGAAGCCGATCATGTCCTCCCGGAAGATGGACAATCCTCAGGTAGAGACGAACATGCTTCCAGATGCGCCGGAGCTTTCCTCCTGAAACATCAAGAACATAGGAGTCGGGTGTTCCTTCGACAATACTGCTGACAGCGATCTGGTAATGGCTTTTCCAGCCGGATGGATCCTTGTCGGATGCAGGGTGGTCATCCATAAGATGTCCTGCAGAAACGAATATGTGGAGATTCCTGATCACTCCGGGATTGGATTCAGAATACCTCACCCTGAACCCGTCGGGGGAAAACTCTCCCAGGAGAACCTTTTTCCCGTCGGAAAAAGCAAACAGAGGACGACCGCTGATACTTTTCCCGATGGGCACTATGAATTTGGGAATAAAGGAGACCGAAAGCACGGACGACGGCTTTGAAAGCGGCGGCAAGCTCGTGGTGATGAATCCCCCAACGCGGTGCTCTCCTTTTCCGACCTCGGCCATGAGGGGAGAAATGCCCTTCATCATTGCGGAAATATGAGCCATCGGCTGTCCGGTCGCGCCTGACACTATGGAAATCGTCATCAGGGCCCTCTGGCCGACAATCGTTGTATCCACCAAAAAGAGGTAGTCCACACCGAGAAGAATGGAAAGCCTTTTCAGAACCGCAGGGTCCTCCCTGGAAACCCTGCCAAGGCTTCCAAGAGTTGCTTCCACCTTGAATGGGTCGAGAACCCGGAATCGCTCCGAGTGGTCAAGGCGCTGCTCAAGATGAGCCATGACCCTGATGTCTGCATAGTTCGATTGGGGAATCACCGCCAACGGTATGGGTGCCCCGGAAAGTCGTACACGATCTCCAACGGCAGGGCTTTCTCCGGATGTATCCCTCGAAAAGAAACCCGAGCTGGTCTGGTCTGCGACCGACTCCACTGAAAGGCGCCCAAGCTTTTCCTCCCGGAAACCGATCACTTCATCCGTATAGGGATCCCTGAAAGGTTGCCCCCTCCTCACAACGGTCAAAACCATCCCCTCGGTGATTCCGGAAGAGGCGCCCTTGTCCAGGGAAACGGTCGAACCGTCAACGGAAGTGATATTTCCATAAACCTCAGGAAAATAGGAGGACAGGACCCTGACAACATCCCTGGTCCTGACCAGTGGAGCGTCCAGGGGAGTGCTCGACGGAGAGGCGGCAACAGCGTTGGGGAGCAGAGGTCCGCAGAAGGAAACGTCCGCAAGAAGGAAAAAGGAGATTAACGAAAAACAACAAAATCCCCTCAAGAATGCCATCATGTCATGCCTCTGGTTATTCCATCCGGAGAGAGATCAATCTTCCGGAAAGCAGGTCTTGAAGGCAAGCCGGGCATCGTCTGGACATCCCCTGCATAAACAGTGACAAAACCGGCCCCTGTAAACGCCCTGACATCCGTCACTGGAAAAACATAGCCACGGGGATCCCCTTTCAAAGCCGGATCATGTGAAAGCGAAGCCCATGTCTTGGCAATGCAGACCGGCATCGTCTCTGCCCCGAGAGATTTGGCGACAACCAGACTTTTTCTGGCCCTGTCCGACCACGAAGCCATTTTTGCACCATACATGGTTGTCACAATGCGAGTCACTTTATCTTCCAGGGAATCTTCCCGGCGATAAAGGGGAGTCACCTGACCATTATGGTGTTTAGGCGTTTCCATGACGACCCGCGCAAGGGCAAGCGCTCCTTCGCTACCGTCCCTGAAATGTGAACAGACCACCGCATCGGAAGCACCTGCATCGATTGCGTGCCGGCGAATAATGTCCCACTCTTCTTGTGAATCCTGGGGATGGGAGTTGATCGCCACAACGACCGGAACTCCGAAAGAGCGGATATTTTCGATTTGGCGACGAAGATTCGCGCATCCCCTGTCAACCGACTCTGGATGGGGCGAATCCAGAATTTCCGGAATAGGTTTGCCCGCCGTGGTCTCCGCAAGCCCCCCGTGCATCCGGAGGCTCTTTGCCGTAGCGACCAGAACGGCCACATTCGGCCCCCTTCCGAGAATGGGGGATTTTATGTCAAAAAATTTCTCCCCGCCAAGATCAGCCCCGAAACCGGCCTCCGTCACAACACATTGGGCCCCTGAAAGGGCAACCCAGTCTCCGATGACGGAAGAGTTTCCATGGGCAATATTCGCAAAAGGCGATCCGTGAACAATCGCAGGCGTGCCCTCGCAAGTCGCCATAAGATTCGGCCAGAAGGCCTCACGAAGAAGTGCCGCCATCGCCCCGTCGACACCCAGATCCCTTGCCGTAACAGGGGTGCCATCGACATTCGCTCCAACCGTAATTTTAGATAGTCTCCCCGAAAGGTCGGAATAGTCTTTTGCCAAAGCCAGAATCGCCATCACTTCCGAACTCACCGCAATCGAAAATTCCGTTTCCCGGGGAATCCCGTTCGCACGTCCCCCCAGGCCGATCACCACCTTCCGGAGAGGACGATCATTCAGATCCACTACCCGGGGGTAGTTGATGGAGAGAGGGTCAATCCGAAGGGGATTGCTGTGGGAAAATTCATTGTCGATGGCCGATGCCAGAAGATTGTGTGCCGATGAAACGGCATGAATATCCCCTGTCAGGTGGAGGTTCAGGACATCCATCGGTTCAATGGTCGACCTTCCTCCTCCTGCACCACCCCCCTTGATTCCAAAAACAGGCCCCATTGAAGGCTGTCGAATCGTGACAACTGTCCTTAAGCCAAGACGGTTCAAGGCCATCGAGAGGCCGATGGAAGTGGTGGTTTTTCCTTCTCCAAGCGGAGTGGGAGTCATTCCCGTCACAAGGACATAAAGTGCGGAAGAAACTTTTGAGTCATCAGGAGAAAGCCCCAGAGATGGAGAGGGCAAGTAACGGGGGTCAATTTTTCCCCTGCCTGGCCCGAAGCGGTGAAATCGGTCAGATGGAACACCGAGGGAACGGGCAAGTGATTCTAAATCGATCAAAGTCATTCTTTCCGGAGGGTTGAGCAGAAGTCGTTTTTTGCCTGTCGAAGGTCAGGGAAAGGAGCCAGGAGGATCCATTCACCAATGACCCCGGTCAAACGCCATTTCCTGAAGTATGGAATGAAACAGCCTGAAAGACAAGAGCCGAAGCTCAGAAAAGTCTCCGGGAGGTCTGTGATTTCACCACATCAAAAGACCCATCAGCCACTTTCTGCCATCTGTCTTTGGAGATCTCCCCGTTTTTTCTGTCGCATCGTTATGGCCGATAACAAAATGCCGAGTTCATATAAAAACACCATCGGGAGATACATGATCATCATATTGAAAAAGTCCTGTGTGGGAGAAAGGACCGAAGCCACAACGGCATTTCCGACCAACGCCCACCGTCGTCCCTTCCGGAAAGATTCCGGCGTCACCCAGCCAATGGATGTGAGGAGAGCCATGAGAAGAGGAAGCTCAAAGATCAGTCCGAAAACAAAAAGGAACCGAAGTTCAAAAGAGATGGTTCGGTCAACCGAGAGGAAGGGAGACAGTCCCTCGGACTGTCCAAAGCCCACCAAAAAATGAAGCGCCTGGGGAAGGGCAAGAAGATCCGAAAACACAACCCCAAGGAAAAAAAAGACAGTCAGCCCAAATAACCATTTAAAAACCCGTTTTTTTTCCTCCCGGTAAAGCCCTGGCGCAACAAATCTCCAAATCTCCCACAACACCAGCGGGTAGGAGATCAAAAGCCCCATCGTCAGGGCAACCTTCAGTGTGATCCAGAACGCTTCAGTGGGGGTTGTAAAGACAAGCTTGGTCCCTGACTTGGAGCCAAGCCAAGCCAGAACCCTGTTCGAGAACGGGAAACAGACAATCATGGATCCCGAGATCCACAAAACCCCTCTCAACACCCGGGACCTGAGCTCTGAAAGATGGGAAAGAAACGGCAAGCGGTCCATCAGACAGACGTTACTCCTTTTCTAGCCTGATGTTTTGAATCATGGGAAACTCTCCACCTTTCTGATAGGGCTGGGGAAGAGGCGTCCAGTCATCGGGTTCCGCCGGTCTGCCCTCTTCCATGATAGACCGGGAAATATCCTTGACCTCAAGAAGGATTGGAGCAAGCCTCGTTCGTGCAAGCCGGATGAAACGCCCGGTCTTGGTCGCAAGGGACGGCCATTCGGACGGCTTGACCACCAGCATGATCAAAAGAAAGATGAAGATAAGGTCAGGCCACCCGATCCCAAACACCCAGACACCCCCGCAACAGAATCTCCCAGATACAATCCGAACCGCTAAAGACCGGCCAACCCAACCGTCAAAAGCTCCATAAGCCTTTCTCCCATGTTCGGCCGATCGTTCATTTCCCCGGTAGTATACACCATCACAATCGCATCATCCGACTGTTCATCCACTGACCACTCGGGGCCATAGTATCCCTTCCTGATCCCTGACTGCCGGAATCCCAGACGGGAGTACAGCTGTCTTGCAGGACTTCTTGAACGAACCTCAAGGTAAACAGAGGAGATCCCCGACAGATGACACCCTGACAAGAATCGCCGGAACATAGACGAGCCGATGCCCTTGTTTCTCCAGTCAGGGTGAAGGAAAAACGTGTGGATTTCCACCTCGTCAAGAACGCAATATCCTCCAATCAGTCCCAGAAGCCCCCCAGCTTGTGGGGAAACGATTCCGGCGTGAAAAGAGTGTGTCGGTTCCGTGACCTCCCTGACAAGAGATGGTCCAAGAGCATTGATCCGGGATTCAATGGACGGAAGGCCCGAAATGAACCGTGAAAGGAGTTCAGGCCAAAGCCCCGTCGACAGATCGACAAAACGGGGATCCTTTAGTTCAGCTGGCCCGACTCTCCGATTGTGAACCTCTTCACCGGAACCGGATTGTTCAGAAAAATCCATCAGAATCCTCGCTCCTCCGAATGGTCAAACCGCATTTCGACCATAGACAATGGAACGGTCACCACCAAACAAAACAGCAGCTCGTCCCTGATAAATCGGATCAGGAGGGAGATCCGTTCCTCTGGGGAAGGAAAGACTGGGCCATAAAAGTTCTGGTTCAGCTGGTAAATAAATCACTCCAGGGCCAATAACGGTCACATTCCGAACCTGCTGAAGGAGCTCGCCAATCTCCACAGGTGTTTCCATGGGAGACCAATCCGGATCACAGATCCAGTCTCCCGTGATGGGGTCTCTGACCCTTCGTTCCCCCAAAACCTCGGACTGTCTGGCATCAATGACCAAAAGAAGAGCATCGGAATCGACCAGACGCCACTGGAGAGCCAGCGTATCAAAGGGAGAGACACTCACCAGCGGAACTCCCAGAGAGATCGCAAGCCCGCTGCCGAAAGAATGAGCAACACGAAGGGAGCTATAGTTCCCAGGCCCTTTCGAAACAGAAATCATTCGGATATCCGTTGATTTTTTCTTTGAAGACTCCAGGAGGAGAGCGACCGACTGGGGAAGAATTTCGCTCGCCGCCCCGGAGGCCGACAAAGACACCTTTCCCAAACATTTCTGATCATCCAGAAGGGCCAGCCCCAAAACTCCAGTGGAACACTCAACAGACAGATGGATCATCCTTTTCTCCCGACATCTTTCAGCAAATCAATCGCCTCCCGGAGCTCCGTCACCGGATGAAAACTGAGCCCACCCATCTTTCCGGCACGAAGGGGGTCCTTTTTGGTTTTGGAAGAATCCGCAGACCCGCCGGGCAGGATGGCATGCCGGAATCCATGTCTTTCCGCTTCTTTCAAGCGTTCGGCAAGATGCGGGATACGCCGGACCTCTCCGCCAAGACCGATCTCCCCCATGACAACCCAGTCGGAAGGAAGAGCCAGGTTCCTGAAGGAGCCCGCAAGGGATAACGCAACGGGAAGATCGATCGCCGGCTCGTCCACGTCGACACCTCCCACAATATTGACAAAGAGATCCATCCCGCCAAGTTCAAGCCCCGTTCGCCTCGACAATACCGCAGTCATGAGCGAAAGTCTCTGGAGGCTGACCCCTTGGGCGACACGCCTGGGGTTCGGGAAGACTGTCGGATTCACAAGAGTCTGCAACTCGACCAGAATCGGTCTGGATCCCTCCATTCCAGGAACAATGATGGATCCGGACAAATTGGGGCGCCTGCCCTCCAGGAAAAAGGAGGAGGGGTTTTCGACCTCCCGAAGCCCTTCCGGAACCATCTCGAAAATCCCCAGTTCTCCCGTTGGTCCGAAACGGTTTTTAACCGACCGGAGCATCCGCAGGGGGTGATGCCTTTCCCCTTCAAGATACAGGACCGTGTCCACCAGATGTTCAAGAACTCTGGGTCCCGCAATCTGCCCATCTTTTGTCACATGGCCAATGACAAGAACCGTTACACCGGATTTTTTGGCAACCTCCAGAAGAAGTGTGGCCGATTCCCTTAAAAGCGCCACGGAGCCTGAAACAAGTCCCATCTGGGGCATCGTAATCGTCTGGATCGAATCCACGACAAGGATTTCAGGGGAAAGACGAACAACTTCAGCCAAAACAGCCTCAAGGTCTGTCTCCGCCATCAGGTGAAGCGCTCCTGATGGCTCCCCAAGACGGTCATAACGCATCCGTATCTGCTCCGGAGATTCTTCCCCGGCAGCGATCAACACTTTTCTGGAACGCGCAATTCGGGACAATGCCTGCAGGATGAGTGTGGACTTTCCCACTCCCGGGTCCCCTCCCAAGAGAACGAACGAGCCGGGAACAAGACCTCCCCCCAACACCCGGTCAACCTCGGAAAACCCTGTCGCAATCCGTTCAATCGTCCGGCTACCCACTTCAGAGATCGGAACAGAACGAGGCGGCTGGTCATTCTTTTCATTCTGGATAATTGCCTCAAGACGAGTTGCAGGAGCGACCCATTCGACCAGACCATCCGGGGCTTCGTGACAATTTGGGCAAAATCCCATCCACCGGGGAGATCGATATCCGCACGCTGGACAAACGAAAGACGCTTGATCTTTTCGGCTCATTTTCCCTTTCCGCCATTCATACGGCCGAATTGGCCCCCTATGAAGGAATCCATTGTTGTGTTATGTTTTTCAGAAATCGAACCCAATCGGGGACTCGGCATCCCTGTGATCCACCTTATGGAGAATCTCTTGATCGGGAAAAAGAACAGGACCAAGCCCCGCAAAACCGAATCAGTCCACCATGAAAAGCCAGCGATCGCATCGCTTTTCATGGCTCCCTTCCTCTTCGCCACTCTTTTCCTGGGACTATTCATTCTGGCCGCTGGAATACGACCGGCTACCCTTCTTGCCGCAGACGGAGAAGATACCCCGAATTTTTCCGACCCGGGTTCAGGATCTGACAACTCTCCGGAATTTACCAATACTCCTGACATTGGAGTGGGAACAACCGTCAATCCCCTGGCCCAGCCCAATCAGATCCTTTTCGATGCCGCACTCGGATTTGTCCCAAGTGTCGGTCCAACCGTTTCCGGCGCAACAGGAAACGCCCAGACAGGAGTCGGATTCCTTGTGGATCTCGAGGCCGGGTATACGATTCTCCCGAACCTTGTGGCCACTCTGGGAATCTCCATCCACGCATTTTCAAATGATACCAATATACCGGTCCTTCTGGGGGTACAGTATTACTTTGACAATGGTGGAGGGTTCCCCATGATCATGGGGAACCAGAAGCTGACGCTTGTGCCCTATATTGAGGCCGCAATGGGTCCCGTCTTCAATGTTTCAACCGATTCCGCAGGTACAGGCGTTGGCGCCATGGCGTTCGGATTCCGGGTTGGACCTGGGGTCCTGATTCCCTTTGGAGTCAACCGCCATCAGGGTATCTATTTTGAGATCGATTACGAAACACAGGGAGGCCCTTTTTCCGGGGGAGGACTCTCAAGCTCTGCTTTTACCCTGATCCCTGTCAAGGTTGGATATACGACCATCTTTTAGCCGATCGATCCCCAGACAGGCAATCGTCTCCCTTACGGAAAAAGAAATGACCGGAGAAGGAGGAGTGTCAGCCGCAACCTTCCTTGTGAACAGCTTTTCCAGAAGTGGTTGCCACAAAGGAGTCCAGAAAGGATGGGAGCGGTCGTCGAGGAGAACCGCCGGAACCTGATATGAACCATCGATCCTTGAAAAGGCCAGCCAGCCGAAAAGCTCGTCAAGTGTTCCAAACCCACCAGGCAAGACAACAAAGCCTTCCGACTGTGTCAAAAAAAACTGCTTTCTGAGAAAAAACTGCCCAAAACAAAAATCCCCATCCAGTGTACGGCCGGGTGGAGATCCAGGGCGACAATAAAGAGACACGCCGCTCCCGGAGCTCACCGAATTCGAACCGGCCAGGACCGCTCCCATCAGACCTTCACGGCCCCCGGTCAGAGCCATAAACCCCGCACCGGCAATCTCTCTTCCAAGCTCTTTTGCCATCTCCCAGGCCGAATCCGAACGGTCAAGAGAAGATGAGGCAAAAACCGTTATTTTCGGTCTGTCGGGAAGTGTCTTGAAAAACTCCATCGCCGCAGAGATCTCGGCAATGACCTCAGATTCCTGAAACACGAAGTCCGTCCACAAGAATCGACGGGCACACAATGGAACTTCTACTGGAAACATCCGATCCGATTCCCATGATCCCCGAAAACAGAGCGTCCAGCGTTCCGGCTATCGTAAACTCCGAGAGAGGTCCCAGAATCTCTCCACCCCGAACTTCGTAACCGAACGCCCCTCTCGAATAATCTCCGGTAACCGTATTGACTCCGAAACCGATCAGCTCCGTTACCATGATTCCGTCGCCCATCTGTTTTAAAAGCCCGGAGCGATCTTCCGTTCCGGGAGTCACGATGACATTCGAGGTTCCGACGACGGGAGCGTCCCCCAGGGAACGAACGGCATTTCCTGTTGTTTTATGGCCGGTTTTCCGGGCGGAATAACTATCGAAAAGGAACCCGTTCAAAATACCACCGGAAAGGATTTCCTTTTTTGCGACACGAACGCCCTCTCCGTCAAACGGACGGCTCCCGAAGCCTCCCGGAAGGAAGGGGTCCTCCGTGAGGGTCAAAAGGGAAGAAGCGACCTTCGATCCTTCACGACCTTTCAGGTAAGTGGCGTCCCTGTAAAGAGCGTGCCCCGATATTGCCGACAGTAGATGGCCAATGAGCGAACGGGCATTTTCCGGATCAAAGAGGATCCGGGCATTTCCGGTCTTTGGCCTTTTGGGGTTCAGTCTCGAAATGGCACGTCTTGAAGACTCGGCCCCAATCGCTCCGGGAGAATCAAGGTCCCTGAAAAAGGGGCGCTGGTCATACCAATAGTCCCGTTCCATCGAGTCGCCTTCTTTTGCGATGGAGGTCACTGACAGAGCATAGTTCGTCCGGCTTGTTCCACCGAGAAATCCCCTCGTGTTTCCCATCTGTCGGGTCATTCGGCTGGACTGGAATTCCGCACCTTCCGAAGACGAGATTCGGCTGTCGTAGGAAAGGGCCGCCTTCTCGCAGGAAAGGGCCAGATCCAGCCGAAGCTTCGCTGAGGGGGCATCCCGACCATCATCTTCAAGCAGAAGATCCGGAAAAGGCCTGCGAAATTCAAGATCCTCAGGATCGGGAAGACCGGAATGGGCATCTGGAGCGGTTTCCCCCGCGAGACGCACCGCTTCCCTCACCAGATCCGAAAGGGAGTCCCTGTTCAGATCGGAAGTGGAGACAATCGCCTGGGATTGCCCACGAAAGACTCGAATTCCCATCCCCCTGCTCATGCTTCGGTGGACCTTCTCCACATCACCCTTCCGGACGGAAATGGAGTAATCGTCGCTTGTCACATAGAGCGCATCCGCATCGGTTGCGCCAAGTTTTTTGGCTTCCGACAGCACAAATGAAAGGATATCTTCTCCCTGTGCGACTTTTTCGACGGCATCGTCGCTCATGCTGTGCCTCCTACTGTCAATTCTTCCACCATAATGGTCGGCAGACCCACTCCGACCGGAACGGACTGTCCGTCTTTACCGCATGTCCCCACCCCGGAATCGAGAGACATATCCGATCCCACCATCGAAACCTTCGTCAACACTTCAGGACCGCTGCCGATCAGTGTTGCCCCCCGGACAGGATAAAGGATCCGCCCCTTCTCGACGTAATAAGCTTCCGATGTCGAAAAGACGAATTTTCCGGAGGTGATGTCAACCTGGCCTCCACCGAAATTGACTGCATAGATCCCGCGATCGAGACTCTCGAGGATTTCTTTCGGATCGGAATCCCCCCCGAGCATGCTGGTATTCGTCATTCTTGGCATCGGAACGTGGGCGTAGGATTCCCTGCGGCCATTCCCCGTGACCTTCATCCCCATCAGACGGGCATTATGACGGTCCTGCAGATACCCCCGAAGGATCCCCTTTTCGATCAAAACGGTTCTTGAGGTCGGGGTTCCCTCGTCATCGACATTCAGGGATCCCCTTCTCCCCGGAATCGTCCCATCGTCGATCACCGTGCAGAGAGAGGATGCGACCTTTTCACCTATCCTTCCGGAAAAGGCCGATGTTCCCTTCCGATTGAAATCTCCTTCAAGTCCATGCCCAACCGCTTCATGAAGAAGGATCCCCGGCCATCCCGGTCCAAGGACAACCGGCATCGTCCCGGACGGACAATCACGGGCATCCAGATTCACGATCGCCTGACGGGCCGCTTCCCGTGCCCCCAGCCTGATGCGTTCAATGTCCGGGATATCGGAAAAAGGAACCCTGCCGCCAAAACCGTAGGAACCGGTCTGGCGATTTTTTTCACTTTGAGCGATCACCGTAATGTTGAAGCGGTAAAGAGGCCTCAGATCCGTTGAAAGCTGGCCATCTTCACGGACGGTGAGGACAGACTTCACTTCGGTCGCCAAAGACACCATGACCTGTTTCACACGATGGTCATAGGCCCTGGCGGTACGATCCGCTTCAGAGAGGAGCTCTCTCCTCACATCCGTTGGCAGAACAAGCCCTTCTTTGGTGACCGGGTAAAGCTCATGTGTCCGAACCATTTTCCCGACAGGAGACCTTGCAGCACCCTCCCCTCCATGAAGGGCAATCTCCCGGGCTGTCGCCATCGTCAGATGAAGCATCTTGGGATCGATTTCCTCCGTCAGGGCAAATCCTGTTTTCTCTCCTGAGATGATCCTCGCACCCGCTCCCTGGGAAATATGGCTCCCCGCCTTTTTAACAATTCCTTCCTCAAGGCTCATCGTTTCCGAAACAGTATGTTCGAAGTACAGATCGGCAAAATCGATATGGCTTCCCGCTGCCAGATTCATCACCGAGTCCAAAACGTCCGGCGACGCCCCAAAGCGGTGTTCAAAAAATCCTGCCAGGTCTCGTCCTGATTCCTGACTTCCCATGTTGGAACCTTTCGATATGGACATCTTTGCCCCCCAAATGCACAATGGTAGCGACTTCAAGAACATAAATTCCCCAAAAAACAGACCGGACAGGGTCTTGGATCGGTCCAATTCCGCCGGCCCCCGAAAACACATGTCTCTCCACTATATAGGGACGCCGTTCCCTGGATCAAGGAGGAGCCCGGAATGACAGACATTTCCGACCATGATCAACCATCTTCGGAGAGGATCAGGTTCCTCCTCGAAGGTGCCCGACAGAACGGAGCCTTTCCGGGAGCGGTCCTCCTCTGGGGAGTGGCATCCGGTCAATACTCCTTCCTCTGCTCGGGTGTCCTGAGAAAAGATATTCCCGGAGCTCCCGTTACCGAAAAAACGCTCTTTGACCTGGCTTCACTGACCAAACCATTGGTCACAGCCACACTGTCCCTTCTGGCGACACAAGAGGGGCTCATATCCCCTTCCACTCCACTGGAAGAACTGATGTCCCTGCCAGGCAGACATTTTCTCGCAAGACAGCCTTTCTCCCGGCTTCTCTCCCACTCATCGGGCCTTCTCTCCTGGGCCCCTCTTTACAGGGAGATCCCTCCAGACAATCCCGCTCTCTTCAGGGAGATTCTCGAACAGAAGATCCTGGATCTCCCCCCCGACTACACTCCGGGGACAACGGCCAGATATTCGGACTTCGGATATATCCTGGCGGGAAGAATCATCGAAAGGATTTACGGAAACAGGAGTCTTGCCAGTTTATTCAAGGAAAAAGTCACCGAACCTCTTCAGATCCTCAACACCGGGTTCATCGAAACTGGAGAGGCAAGCCCTTTGAGGATGCAGTCGATCGCATCCACCGAAATGATCGAAGGGGCCGGGATTCCGTTTACGGGAATTGTCCATGATGAGCATGCCCGATACATGGGAGGGGTTTCCGGACACGCCGGACTGTTTGGAAGCGCCTTGTCGGTCTGGAAGCTTGTCTTGCCATGGATGGGAAAGGGGACTTTTTTTGATCCGGCCATCCTTGCCGATTTCAGAAGAAAACAGCCAGAGATTTCATGGACCTGCGGCTGGGACACCCCGACAGGCGACTCCCAGTCCGGACACCTGTTCTCTGAAAAGGCCATAGGACATCTGGGCTATACAGGAACTTCGATCTGGATGGAGCCCGGAAACGGACGGATCATCATCCTTTTGACCAACCGGGTCCATCCTTCCAGAACTCAAAATCTGTTAAAGATCTGGCGACCAAGAATCCACGACGCCGTCATGGAATGCGGCTTCGACTAGATCTTTCCGATCGCTTCGAGGAGGGGAATATGATCCGGATCGTAACCCGCTCCGTTCTGAAAAAGAGGATCCATCCTGTCGAATCGCCCAAATGGATCCATCCCCAAAAGGCTTCCCCCAAAGATCCCGATCCAGTCCGATTTCCGGAGAACGGGCCTCTCCCGGATCTTCCGGTCGGGATTGCAGCCCATCTTGAGAATGCCGAGACCCCCCAAGAGAACCAGACGCAGTTCGAGGGAGAGACGGAATCCGACTTTGGAGGGCAAATCCCTTCCCCGATAAAAAAGACCTCCCGTAAATCCGTCAAGCCTTTTCAGAAGCATGAGGTGACGTTCATCGGAGAGTTCAAAGAGCTCTCTCTCGGACAGATGACAGGCAGCAAGCTCATCCTTGGGAACATAGATACGGTCCTTTTTTCGGTCAACATCGATATCCTGCCAGAAGTTGGCCAACTGGAGAGCCGTACAAATCGCATCGGAAGATTTGAAGAGAGCTTCATCGCGATACCCATGAACCCATAAAAGGAGCCTTCCCACCGGATTGGCGGACAGTCTCGAATACCCCAGAAGGTCTTCGAAGGATTGATGTCTCGTTACCACACGATCCCGTTCGAAGGCCCGAATCAGATGATCCAGCCATTCGACAGGAAGGGAAAACTCCCGGATCACATCGGAAAGGGCCCGAAAAACGGGATGATCCACAGGGCCTGAAGCCGCCTGAAAAAGAAGCTCCCTCCAATTGGACAGTTTCTCCATGGCTTCGCGAGTATCGGGAATCTCATCTGCAAAATCATCTGCCGTCCTGGCAAAGGCATAGATGACAGCGATCGGTAGTCTCGTCGACTTGGGAAGGAGAGACGAGGCAACAGGAAAATTTTCGTAATGGCTCTCGGCCATCTGTTTGCAATAGGAAAACGAATCCGTCAGGGAAATCATGACCGGACTTCTCCACGGGAAAGCTTCGGGAACAGAAGGTCCCCGAGAAGATGGGCAGATCGGACAGCGCCTTCCATCGTTGCAGGAAGCCCTGTGTCCGTTGCATCGCCACAGAGCCACATATTGGACACCCCTGTCTGGTTGGACGGTCGATAAAGAGATTGGCCGGGACCGAGGATCGGAGTGGACATTCGCTCCCGAATGACACGGTGGTGCAGCAGGTCAGGCAGGACAGGCTGCCCGGAGAAGCGCCGGACGGCCTCGAGTGCGGATTGAAGCCACTCCTCTTCGGATCTCTCGTCTTTGGCGTCCACCCCTGAAATGGTCAGGGACAAAAAGGTTCCCTCCAGCCGATTTCTGCCATCTTCATAGGAAATATCCAGATAACTTGCTCCGTCCGGAGAGATCTCCGTCGTTCTTTCCGGACGGGCCATGAGGTCCTTGTTGAAAACCCAATGAACAGGTCCGTTCATAAAGCCTCCAATGGCCGGAAGGGCAAGAGGACGTGAAAACCAGAGGTGAATGGAAACAATTCCCGAAGAAAAGGAAAGGCGCATGATATTTTGGCAAAGCTCCCCTTGCATCATCTCGATGGGGAAAACCTTCTCGAGAGACCATGGAGGCATGGCCAACACCAGATGATCATTCGGGGACAATTCCAGTTTGTTCTCCCCCGCAACAATCGATGTGACCTGATTGCCCTCGAGACAGATCCTGCCAACAGCACTTTTCAACCTCACGTCAACTCCCCTCCTTTCAAAGAGGGCAAGTGCCGGATCGATCACAAGATCCCTGTGGCTCACAGTACTCCAGCCGATCAGGGACGGACCACCAGATCCCAGTAGCGTTTCCCTAAGAATCCGCAAAAGAAGCGCCGCACTGACATCAGAAGAAGGGAGGTTCGTTGCGGAGACCACCAGAAGTTCCCAAAAGCGGTCGATCGACTCTTTCGTTGCACCGCACTGGAGAAGGAAGGTTCTTGCGTCGAGATGGTCGACGGACTCCTCTTTGAGCCCCCCGGAAGACATTCTGGCCCCTGCCTTCAGCATGGATATCCGTGACCCAAGAGAAAGGCCGGAAAAGGAGAGAACACCCAAAAGACCGCCAATCTTTCCAAGTTTGGGATCAAGGCTAAAGCGATGGGATTGGTTTTTCTCATCCAGAAGTTCAATCGAAAAGGGGGTTGGAAAGACAACACGATTTCTGGTGCCAAGCCTGTCCAGGAAGGAAAGCATGGAAGAATAGACATCCATGAACAGGTGCTGGCCATTATCGGCCCACTGCCCCGTATGGCTCTCACGGTAGGAAGAGACTCTTCCTCCGGGAGACGGTCTTCCCTCCAGAAGTACGATCCGGACGGGCTTCCCCCGTTCCGGGCGGGAAAGGGATTCAGCCAGGGCCATCCCGGAAAGACCGGCGCCGACGATATAGACCGTGGGAACAGTCAATCCGCACTCCCGCCGGTGTCACCCGGAATTCGAGCGGTTTTGGGTTGTTTCGCCCATTGACCGACCGTCAGAAAAAAAAGCAGAAGGGAGGCTTTCTTGAACTTCGAAAGGGAGACCGGTCTTGAAAACACATCGAAGTTTCTCCGTCGGATCTCCCGGTGGATTTCATGATAATAGGCTTCCATTGCCCGCGCCGGCCGCATGATCCTCCGGTCTTCCGAAGTCACAAGAAGCCCCTGCGCCTTCTGATAGTCCTGCTCGGAAAGTTCCCACAACTCTTCCAGAAGTTTTTGAAACCCTTCCGACCAAACTCCTGAAAGGACATCCGTCTCCGAAACATTGAAGTGGCGCATACGGTCTGCAGGAAGATAGATCCTGTCCCGGGCAGCATCCTCTTTGATATCCCGAAGGATATTCGTGAGCTGGAAGGCCTCTCCCAATGCATCGGCATAAGGAGCAAGTCGGACAAGATCACCACCGAAGACGGGAATGCAGGCCCGACCGACGGCGCCGGCTGCAAGATAGCAGTATTCCCTGAGCTCAGCCATCCCCGCAATCCGGACCCGGTCAAGGTCCATCGACATTCCCCTGACAACATCGAGAAGGACCCCGGAAGGAACCCCGCGACGCTCCATCAGGTCATGAAGCCTCGCAGAGAGAGGATGGTCGAATCTTGCTCCCCCGGAAAGGTCCTCTGTCCAGGCGGCAAGTTCTCCTGTGGGATCCTCTCCCGGAAAAGGCTCGTCAACCAAATCATCCACAACACGGAAAAAGACGTAGAGGGTTTCAAGATCTTTTCGGGATTGATCCTTCAGAAACCGGTATCCGATCCTGAAGTTGCTCCTGGAAAGAGCAGATTGTGCTTTTTCGTATCGTCTGATGGAAAAGGATTTGGTCTGTCCCAAGGGGGTAAAAGCTCCGGCAAAATCGGTGAAAAAAGGATTGTCACACGGTATAGAATCCCCAAGATGCTACCATGGGAGGGTCAAAAATCAAATCCGGGCGGACTCTTTCAGGCAAAAAGAGCCATAGGGCTACCATTCTACCGACCGGAAAATCTGAAAAGAAGCTCGTTTCAGGATCCCGCACTCTTAAAAAGTGTCCAACCCTCGTTGAAGTCGCTGATATCAAGCGACTAGAATGGAGGCAAGGATTCAAGTATCAGAAAAATCGGCCTCCGGGCCAACTTCCAAACATTTTCCCGGAGAAACAGCCGGTGAATATCAAAACAGGGGATCCATTCCGATGAACAATGAACTGGCCACTCTTTCCTGGCCTGCTGTCGAAAAAAGAATCTCTCAAAAAACCATCATCATTCCCGTTGGCAGCACAGAGCAACATGGTCCCAATGGACTCATCGGCACAGACCACCTGATCGCCGGAGCACTCGCAAAAGCGCTTGGAGATGAAACAGGGATTCTTGTCGCTCCCACAATGGCCTATGGCATGAGCCATCATCATCTGGCTTTTCCCGGAACAGCTTCCCTGCGCCCCGAAACACTCATCATGATGACCACCGACATCATCTCATCATTTGCCCGAAACGGATTTTCCCGTTTTTTCTTCGTCAATGGCCACGGCGGAAATGTCAGCTCCATGAGTGCTGCGTTCTCCCAGATTCTGACCGACAGCCCAAATCTCAGGATCCAGCTGGCTTCCTGGTGGCTTTTGCCTGAAGTCACCGCCAGGGAAAAAGAGGTTTTTGGCTCGGAAAACGGATTTCATGCCACCTGCGGCGAGGTGGCCGTCACATGGTACCTATTCCCACAGGCTCAAACACCCATCGCCCCTGGGGTCGCCCCCGATCCCAAAACAGAGTGGCCAGTGGGTCCCGAACGCTTCAGGATGCTTTATCCCGATGGCCGGATGGGATCCAACCCAGCCCTTTCAACCGGGGAGATCGGGGCGGAACTTTTTGCCATCGCAAAGGCTGCTCTCGTTACCAAGCTGTCTGATTTTCTGAAGATGGACCAATCCGGGGTATGATCGAACGGAGTATGCCCCGTCCCCTTTCCCCTGGAATGTCTGTTGCCATCGTTTCTCCCTGTCTCCAGGCAGACCCCAACAGCCATCCCAAGGCAATCGAGAATCTGAGGTCGGTCGGGCTGTCGATCCATTTTCAAGATATCCGGGAGGAGGGATTCTCTCCCTTTGTCGCATCCGACAAGACCAGGGCGCTTTCTTTTCAGAATGCGCTTGAATCAAAAGATGTGGATGCGATTTTTTTTGCACGGGGCGGCTACGGGGCGGCAAGGATTCTTCCCTGGCTGAAAAAAACCAGGACGACAAGACACCTTCCCCTTGTACTGGGGCTATCCGATATCACGAACATTCACTCCTGGCTTTATGAGACCCATCGGGCGGTCTCCTTTCACGGCCCCCATCTGAGGGGATTGTCCGACCCCAAAACATTTGAGCTTTTCTGGGAAATGGTCTCCGGCAAGATCGGGATGGGAATGGATCTCCCCGCGGGAGATACGGCCATCGTCAGGGAAGGACAATCAGAGGGAATTCTCATGGGCGGCAATCTGGAAACACTGGCGCATCTGTGCGGTTCTCCATGGCTGCCCACGTGTTCCGACGATGGATGGATCCTCTTTCTGGAAGACATCGATGAACCGATGTATGCCATCGACAGGGCGATCCGGTCACTGATTCATGCCGGGTATCTGAAAGGAGTCAGGGGAGTGGTCCTCGGACCCTTCTTGGGAAGATCCCCGAGGCCGGATGATCCAAGGGAATCCGTGGAAGAACTTGTCCGGGAAGCAATACCGGACGTGCCGATCATGACATGTTCCCTTTCGGGACATGGAACACCACTGGCCACATGGCCCCTGGGCGTCAGGGTATCCCTTTCGGCCCTCAGGAAGGCCGCCCCCCGGATCACGCTTCTTGAAGAGCCATTCCGGACGGTCGAGTGATCAATACACCAAAAGCTACTGTCCCGAGTGAACCTCCGGAACAAGCTCCCCCTTTGACCGATTCCCGGACCGGGCCCCCATCAGTGAAATGATCCTGCCCCTCGGGAGAACAACGGCACTGCCCTGCCCCATGGGATGGACAAGTCTGTTGACTCCACCGATATTGACCACATCGATGCTTCCATTCAGGTCTGCAATCGCAAGAAGTCCATTATGGAAAGCCACATTGACCGGAACAATTCCGACGTGGGTGGGAATGTCCGGATGAATTCCCGGAACAGGCGTCTTGGAACCGTTCCCCACAAGAACCATCACTTGACCATGGGGGAGTCTGGTCAAACCATGAGGAGCCCCTCCCTGTGGAACAGAAGCATCGGCAGAGCCAACATTCAGGGCCTCCACTTTACCAGAGTCAGATGCCTCATCCATTTCCGCAAGGTAGAGGATCCCCGAAGCGCTCTCCACAAGACTTTTTGGATGAATATCCACAAGGCTTGCCTCCATGGGCTTCGTATCGGCCATCTGGTTCCCCGAACCGGTCACAGACACAATCTCTCCCGGCTCAAGCGGATGGATGTTCGCAGCAGAATCTGACTTGAGAATCTGCTGATGGTCCCCGGCCACATTGACCTCCAGAACACCGTCTCCCGAATCCCCAAGAAGAATGTGGTGGTGGTGGACCGCTATGGAAGTCGGGGCGATCTCAGACTCAACCGCTGAAAGCGGGACAAGGTCGACATCCGTATTTTTGGTTCCGCCCCCGGCCACCAGAACGATCATCCCCGTCGGAACATGGACCCATCTGGTCTGCCCGTTTTCCTTCACCGGAATATCCACCACATGGCGGGCTTCATTCAAAAAGTAGACCCTCCCTGTCTGCCCGACCACGTAGATCCGGTGACCATCATTGGCAATCGCGACAGGAGAAATCCGGCAGGAGAAGGCATCGATCGGCTTTATTCCGGGCCTTTTGTCTCCACCACCGGCAATGACAGAGATCCTTCCGGACAAAAGAGTCAGGGGAGCCGCTTCGCCCAGGACCCGATTATTCAAGCCTGTCCTCTGGATCATGCGGGTCACATGCCCCCTGATAGCGCCCGTATTGCCAATGGGCGGAATCACATAAATATGTCGTGGATCCATCGAAATATTCAAAGCGTCAATCGTTCCATTGCCATCCGCGATAAAGACAATATCCTTGTCGACCGCCATTCCCAGAGGAAGGATTCCAAAGTGAAAGGCTTTTCCGGGCCGTATCTCCGGAAGCGGCGCGGAATGCCCATTGCCAGCGACCACGACAGCCTGTCCCGGCAGAACCACCTGATTCACCAGATCTTTCCCTCCGGAAACGGGAACCGTCATGTTTTCTCCGGATATGTTCAGGAAAACCACTTCGTGGCGTGTATCGGACAGGAGCAGGTTATTTCCCCAGAAAGACATCGCAACGGATTCGATATCCAGCTGGGAAGCATATTGAGGAGATGAGGACGGGTAGAAAAGATGCTCCCGGGATCCCGCCCAGGACTCTTGGGAAAAACACAGGAAAGAGAGCGCACCCATAAAAATGGCCAACACAGTACGTCCCGGAAACTTCCTGATGATCTTCACAAAACCTGTTTTCACTTTTTTACCCTCCCGACAGCCGGACACATGACTCAAGAATCCACCAAAAAATATTTCAGACACCCACCCTCCTGGATGAGAAACAGGAGTCTTCCTGAACATAAACTCTCTCTATCTCAAGCCTTTTTATGGTGAAATGTCAATCTCCCTGCCAAATCATTGTAGGGAGCACATAATCTGTCCGGTTTTGTAGCGCAAGGCTTGTCCGGTTCCATAATGGGTCCGAGGAGGATCCAGAATGAACCGAACAAATGTGCTACAGGAGATCCGGAAGATGCGTTTTGAAGATACCTGGAATGAATGGAAGAAAGGATGTCTGACTCAGGAAGAGGCCGGCCGGATTCTGGGGATGAGTGAAAGGACATTCCGGAGATATGTCCGGCGAGTCGAAGAGGAAGGGATCCAGGGGATTCTGGACAAACGACTCACCCAGGCCTCATCAAGACGGGCACCGGTGGATGAAGCCCTGGGACTGGTCGAAAAGTACCGGAGCCGGCATGACGGGTGGAACGTGAAACACTTCCACTCCTGGTACCGGAAAGAGGGCGGGAAACGGAGCTATACCTGGGTCAAGAAGACGCTTCAGGAGAACGGAGCGGTCCAGAAAGCCCCCGGAAAGGGGAAGCACCGGAAGAGACGGGAGCGTGCGGCCTGGGAAGGGATGATGATCCATCAGGATGCCAGCCGTCATCCCTGGGTGTCCGGACAGGTCTGGGATCTGGTGGTGACGATGGATGATGCGACCAATGAGCATTACAGCATGTTCTTTGTGGCTGAGGAGGGAACCGCGTCCAGCCTTCAGGGGATACGGGAGGTGATCGGGAAAAAAGGCCTTCCTTCCTCCCTGTACACGGACCGGGGCAGCCACTACTGGATCACGCCGGAAGCGGGAGGGAAGGTGGACAAGAAAAACCTCACCCAGTTTGGACGGGCGATGAAACAGCTGGGCATTGAAATGATTGCCGCGTACTCCCCCGAAGCGCGGGGACGCAGTGAACGGGCCTTCCGGACCCATCAGGAGCGTCTTCCCAAAGAACTCGCCCTGGCGGGAATCACGACGATGGAAGAGGCCAATCGCTACCTGTCCGAGATCTATCTTCCGGCCTTCAATACGGAATTTTCCCATCGGGCTCCGGAGGAAGGATCGGCCTTCGTTCCCTGGAGCGGAGAGTCTCTGGACGAGATCCTCTGCGAGCAGTACGAACGGACCGTTGGAAATGACAACTGCGTGTCTTTCGAAGGACGGATCCTTCAGATCCCTTCCGATCGCTACCGGCTCCATTACGTCCGGACGACCGTCAGGGTCCACCGGCATCCCGACGGATCGCTCTCCCTGTTTCATGGACCCCGGAAGCTTTCCGACTATCCTTTTAAAAAACCGGAGCACCCAAAAACAAAAAAGGAACCACGAACCAAAGCTCCTTCGACTGGAATCCGCCCGGTCGAAGCTCATGTCTGAGAACGGGGAAACCCTGAGTTTTTTTATTTAAAAAAGCGGACAACTCATTTGCTATAAAACCGGACAACTCTACTTGCTACTAACAGGGGAAATCCAGTGTGCCATACAC
>JAKCCY010000177.1 GCA_021838765.1 Nitrospirota bacterium | reverse complement strand
GGCTGATTAAACCCTAAGAGATGGTATCCTGCGATAAACACTGACGAAAAGTTTGATAAACCTGTTTTTCTAAGGTTTTCTGGGATTGGGTTTTCTTAAACTCTTGCGAATATTGGAAACGGTAAGCATTTGGACCGATGCCGACCGGTTCCCCCAAGAGTTGCGAACATAATTCACAACATCTGTGATTTGCCGATTATTCAATGTCTGGGCGAACGCTGGCATCGCAATCCCTGAAGGGATTGTCGCTGGTGCCGTTATGCTGGCACCAGCGAGCACCACATGAATCACTGTATCAGGGTTCTTCGCCTGTATCGTCGCACTTCCTTTGAGCGGCGGGAAAAAATGCGTCATCCCCCCTCCGCCATCCATGTGACAACCGGCACAGTTATACATGTAAACATTATGGCCACGTACGAGCGCTTGAGGGCTGGGATAAACAATCGTTTTTTCAACTCTGGCGGAGGCTTTCGGCATATTTTTCAAATAAACAGCAATGGCGGTCAAATCCGAATCACTGAGATAGCGCGTCGAGTTCATCACCACTTCGGTCATGGGACCTGCCGTTGCGGACTTGTCATTCGAACCGGTTTTCAGGTACCTCACAATTTCGGGGACCGACCAATCCCCAATACCCTGGCGAATATTGTCCGACAAGCTGGGGGCGAACCAGTATTTGCTGACAGCACCTCCTGTTAGTCGCTTGCTGCCTTTTTTTGTGGCACCCATCATGTTTTTGGGTGTATGGCATTCGCCGCAATGACCAAGGCCTTTCACCAGATAGGCGCCTCTATTCCATTGCGCCGATTGACTGACATCTGGTTTGAACGTGCCGGATGTAAAGTAGAGCAGATTCCATGCCACAACAGAGGTTCGCCAGCTTAACGGCCACTTGAGCTGATTGGGTTTCTTCTTTTGATATACTGGCGCCAGCGTATTCAGATAGGCTTTGATCGCATCAGAGTCAGGGCGACTGACCTTGGTGAACCATGGGTATGGGAAAACCGGATACAGATGTTTTCCTTTTTTATCCCTGCCCAAGTGCATGGCGTTGTAGAAATCCTGATCTGACCATTGACCGATGCCCGTTTTTTTGTCAGGAGTGATGTTAGGGGAATAAATAATGCCAAAAGGCGTGTGCAAGGGCACACCACCGGCAAACGGTTTTCCAGATTTTTTTGTATGACAGGAAGCACAATCGCCGGCGTTGACCAGATAGTGGCCCCTTTCAACCTTGGTCATGACCGGATTCTGTGCTGACTGGTCCTTCCGGGTTCCAGGTGCGGTGCATGCAAACAGGCTGATCAATGTGGCAAATCCAATAAAAATCTTGGTCCCATGCATTCGATGGAGCTCCTTTGCCCAGAAATATGGACGAGCTACCCGTTGTATCATAAATTTTGAGTCAAGTCCTAAAGTTGCTGTCAAATTTCTTCCCGAATAATGGGAATTCTGATTTCTCACTCCACAATCGCCAGAGTGGCAGAACTTTTAAATGAGTCTTGCTGTTTCTTCCATTCGTGATACTCGGTCATGTCCAGATACTTCTTCCCGGTGCTCCATTGCTCATGGAACTCCGACAGGAGGGCTCCAATGAGACGGATTGCGGAGTCTTCGTTGGGGAAGACCCGGATGGCCCAGTCCCTTTCGTGAAAACGATAGAAGGATTCGATTTCGACTCCCAGCCTTCGCTTGATCCCAAGCGGATCCGGAAATTGGCCACTTCCCGGTGGGTGGCCAACGGAGAGAACGTGGCGTTACTGGGACCTCCGGGCGTTGGAAAGCCCCATCTGGCCGTCGCCCTGGGACGATGGGGCTCTTTTTGGGGACTTTTGCGTATTTATGCCCATTTTTGCCATCTCTCCCCCCGCCTTTCGGAATGAACTCCTCCGTTTTTCTCTTCGGACTTTCTCTCGAGGTGCCGCTTTAAGGACTGACATCCCCCTGATGGGATGCGAACCCCTCATTTTCCATGATTTGAGAGGGAGGTGCGCTTTTTTACCGAAAATCTCCCCGCTCATGGATAGGGTGCGGAGTGTAGGTTCAATCGGATGAAACAGAGGCAAGGATGGAGAACTCATCCCACCCTTGCCAACCGGTATTCGATTAAAAAATCAGGAATTCCGATTATCTGTTCTCGGAAAAACGTCCATTTTTATCTGATACGATAATCTCAACCCGACGATTGGCCTGCCGTCCCGCCGAAGTCTTGTCCGTTGCCACAGGATAACGGGATCCCAACCCTCTTATTCTCATTCTTTCCGGGTTGATTCCATCGTTTAAAAGAACCTCCCTCACCGATTCGGCCCGGCGTCTGGAAAGCGTGTCGTTATATTCCCCGCTTCCCGTGTTGTAGGCATAACCTTCGATGATTACGTTCCTCTTCGGGGCATTTCTCATGAACTGTGCAAGCTTGTCGAGATTCTTGACGGCTCCCGATTTCAGCTCTGCCCTGTCGACCGAAAACAGGACATTTCCCAACGTCAGGATGACCCCCTGATTGCTCTTCTGGTCCTTGAGCGCAAGGAGCTGTAGCCGAAGGTTCGAGATCTTCTCCTGTTTCGAATCGAGAAGCAGCTTTTCCCTTTTGCTTCCCGCCGCCTTGATCTTTGCCTCGATCATATTGGTTGAAGCCATCTTTTTGGCGATGGCAATACGTTCGGTCGCCATATAGGCATAATGGTCAACCTCGTTGCCCGGAGCACCTTCCTCCAGAAGGGCCGAAGCCTTCTTGATCTCCACTGACGCCTTTTGGAGCTGATTGGGTGCAGCCTGCCTGATTTCACTGTTGTGAATGGCATAGTCATACTCGGAAGTGGCGTTCTCAAGCATCGCATTCTGGGGTGGCACACTGGCACAACCGGCCAAAAAAGAACCCAGGCAAACAAACAGCGTCAAACTTCTTATCTTCACCTTCTTTTCCATCTCTATTCTCCTTGGAAAACGTTGCCGTGACAAAGTCAAAAGATCAAACATTCACTGAGCTTCATAGCCGGAGTTGTTCAGTTCATTTTTTAATGCCTCCCTGCTTTTCCTCAGCTCTGTTTCTGCGACTCTTGCTGTTTCTTCCTGCGTTTTGGCAATTGCAAGCTCGGCATCAACCTTGGCTTCTTTGGCCAGATAGCCCGCTTTTTTATAGTCTCCTTTTTTCATGTTTTCTTCGGCCTTTTGAAGCTTGACATGGGACTTGTTCAGCTCAAACGCCGCATAAGTCCTGGCACCGGCCCTGTCTGCCTGATCGACCGCCGTCCGGGCTTGTGACATGGAAAGATCTGGCTTAGGCTCATCGCTCATGCATCCACTTAAGACAATCGCAAAAAGAATGAGCAGGCCAATGGATTTTCCCTGTGGCTGCCTGATTGACATATTCATCGAAACCCCCTTGATTGTTAGAATTCCTTTAAAAAGGACCAAATGCATTTTCCATTCAACATGGGCATTGAGACAGGACGAAAAAGGGGTTCGACCTCCAGGGAAATCCCTCACCCGCTCCATTTGCCGAACTATTGCTGTTTATCGAAAACCCACGGGTTCTCCCATCCGTTTTCATACACTCACTCCATTTTCATTAAGGCGGGCATGACATTTCCGGACAGGAGATACGACTTGAAGTCATCCGCCGACAGCGGATAGCTGAAATAAAATCCCTGCCCCTCGTGACACTTCTGTTGCTGGAGGAAGTCAACCTGTGCCATGGTTTCGACCCCCTCCGCGACAACCTTCTGCTTCAGATTTCGACCAAGTCCGATCACGGCGCTGACAATTGTTGCGCTGTCGGAGTCGGTGGAAATGTCCCTGACAAAAGACTGGTCGATTTTGAGGGTATCTATGTGGAAGCGCTTCAGGTAACTCAGGCTGGAATAGCCTGTGCCAAAATCATCGATGGCAAGATGGACCCCATGACGATTCAGTGTTTCAATCACACAATTTGACGATTCCCCGTAAGTCATCAATATGCCTTCGGTCAATTCAAGTTCCAGGTAAGACGGAGGCAGACCGGTCTCTTTCAGAACTTCGAGCACCCCTCCCAAAAAGTTCTTTTGCCGGAATTCGATCGGGGAAATATTGATGGCCACAGGCACTGCCGGAAGTCCCGAAAGGAGCCACGACTGAATTTGCTCGCAACATTCCCTCAGTACCCACTGCCCGATCGGGATGATCAGCCCGCTTTCCTCCGCAATGGAAATAAAACTTCCTGGATAAACCAGGCCAAGATGGGGGTCATTCCAGCGAACAAGGGCTTCGGCCCCAGTCATTTTTCCGCTTGCAAGATCGATCTTGGGCTGATAATGGAGAGAAAATTCCTGACTTTTAAGGGCTCTTCTCAGACTGTTTTCAACACCCAGATGATGGACCGCCCGGACATTCATCTCAGCCCTGAAAAACTGGTAGTTGTTCCGTCCGTTTGTCTTGGCCTGATACATCGCGGTATCGGCATTCTGGATGACCGTTTCGACCTCTCCCGCATCATCCGGATAGAGGCTGATTCCGATGCTTAACGTGATGTGAAGTTCCTGATTTTCAATAATGAACGGAGCTCCAAATGCGCACAGCAGTTTTTCCGAAATATTGGACGCATCTTCGAGTCGCCGGATTTCCGATAACAAAATGACGAACTCGTCGCCACCCTGTCGACAGACAGTGTCCGTTTGCCGGACGCACGAGACAAGACGCTTGCCCACTGCCACCAGCAGAAGATCACCGATCTGATGTCCAAGCGAATCATTGATATG
>JAKCCY010000002.1 GCA_021838765.1 Nitrospirota bacterium | reverse complement strand
CGCTTGCCGGTCTGCATGAGAGCATGTTACTCTTGGCAACATGAATATTCAACTGAACAGATCAAGCTCTCATGCCGTTTATTCTCTTAAGCTACACATTGTCTTTGTGACAAAGTATCGGCGCAAGGTGCTCTCTCCGGATCTTCTGGAATATTTACAGAGCGCCTTCGGCGAGATCCTGTCGGACTGGCGATGCACCTTGCTGGAATTCGGAGGGGAAGCGGATCATGTGCATCTTCTGGCGGAGATCCACCCAGCCCTCAACATCTCCACACTGATCAACAATCTGAAAACGGCCTCGGCCAGACGGGTTCGCAATCGTTTTTCGGACCATCTGAAGCCATTTTACTGGAAGCCGTATTTCTGGCATCGGGCCTACTATGTGGGGAGTGTAGGCGCAGCGACACTGGAAACGGTCCGTCGCTATGTCGAAAGCCAAGGAACAACTGAAAAAGCGAGAAGAAGAAAAACAAAACCGCCCGCTTGACCCACTCTTGACCCATGGCCTAAGAAGGGGAATGCGCGGGCAAATGTTCAATCTCCTGCATTTGGAACCTCCTTTTCTGATGAAAACAACAGCCAGGAAAAAAATGAAACCACGTTAAATCGTAACATGCTCTACCACCCTCTTGCTGATCTGGCTACCCTTCCGCCACTCCCAACCCTCCAGTCTCCGGGGAAACCCGGAATGATAAATGGCCACCCCGGAAAAGGAAATGAGAAGCAGGATTGTGGACTCACTGGAAAAAGGATTCGAATCGCTGATGGATTGCCAGTCGTCCTATCAGCATACAAAAGGACTCCAGCATGAGATTACAGAAGAGATGAAATTTTCAAGAGAGGTCAACCCTCAAAGAAACCGGCAGAAGCTTTCCCGAACGCTTGCAGTTTACGGGAGACCAGATCGACTACAGGTTGCCCGGCGACAACTATACAACCTCCTGAATCCAAACGACCACTGGAAAGCTTGAAAGGGAGTTCTTTTTATCCGGTCATTCGGGAAAATCGGAAGGATCAAATCTCAAAATGTCGAAAAAGAGCCCCCCCTGGAAGGAATCAAGCTTTCCAGAGGGGTATTTTGACACACTCAGTGTTTCTTGTGTTTGGCCCTTCCATACATTCCCACAAGTGTTGCCTTTTTGATCATCGTCTGATGAATGAAGTACCCGATCAGCGCTGGAGATGCGTTCTCCGGAACATCAAGCTTCGGTGCCTTCAGGGCATAGAGGGTAAAAATGTAGTGATGCGGACGATCTCCAACAGGCGGACAAGGACCTCCGTAGCCCTTTTTACCAAAATCCGTCACCGCCTGAAAGGATCCCTTTGGAAGAGAAGCCCCATCGGAGGTTCCGGCATTTTTGGCAAGATGCGTCGTTGTGGCAGGAAGATCGATCAGGACCCAGTGCCACCAACCCGAACCTGTCGGAGCGTTGGGATCATAAGCCGTGAGGGCCAGGCTTCTCGTCCCCTTGGGAATCCCCTTCCAGTGAAGCTCCGGAGAGATATTCTTGCCTGAGCAGCCGAATCCTGAAAAAACCTGTTCATTATGAATCGTTCCATGATTCTTGAAATCGTTGCTTAAAAGAACCATCCTTGAGGAAGCCTGACTATCGGATGGGTGAATAACTCCCCCCAGAAGAGCCAACAAAACCCCACAAACCAACAGCCCAGATTTTTTCAAAGAGCCGCCGGACACGATTCCAGATGTTCCCAGTTTTCTTTTTTCGATCACGATCGTTTCTCCTTCATCACGATGAAAACCATACGATTCATTGTATTCGTCCTTGATCCAACACTCTTTCAGGACAGGAGATCTGCCAGAAGAACCGCCATATGACGGGAAGAAACATCTCCGGGAAGCCCGTCCGAGAGCTTGATCTGGCAAGCCGGACAGCCTGTCGTCACCGTTTTTGCTCCGGACTGGGCCACGGCCTCCCTTTTTCTTTGAAACACAGCTTCCGAGATTTCCGGATTCTTCAGAAGATAGGTACCGGAACCACCGGCACACCGGTCCGAATCCATCATGGGACGAAAAGCCTCTCCAAAAATCTCCTTCAAAAGTTCGACTGGTTCGGAGACAACCCCAGCCGCCCGCAGATGGCAGGAAGAGTGATAGGAAACAGGAAGGATACCCCCCTTCCTGTTCAGGTTCTGAGCCATTTCTCCCCTGAGGTCACTCGCATCATCCGCCATCATCCACTTTGCAATATGAACCACCCTTTTGGAAAGATCCAGTGCTTTTTTATGTTCTGTCGAACCGTCCGGAAACTGATGGGGCAAATCCTTGAGAGCAAGCGTACAGGACGCACACCCTGTGACAATCTTTTCATAACGAGAAAGACTTTCGAGATTTTCCCGGGCGCAGGATCGTGTCAGATCCCGGTGGCCATAGGTTTCAATCGGGGTACCGGAACAGGTTTGACGGGGAAGGACAACCTGTCCCTTTCCCCGTGACAAAATCCGGATCATGGCCTCCCCGACACCATCATCAAGGTAGTTTGCCGCACATCCATGAAAATAGGCGACATCCCCCTTGCGCCCCCCCTCTTCTGTCCAATCATGAAAGGAGGATCTCAATGTCTTGCTCCTGAGCCTCGGAAGCTTCAGACCCGCAGGTATCCGCGCATTTTCGGAAACGACCCTGAACAGTTTTCTGGTGATGGCCTCAATTGGACGACGCAAAGCCGGCCGGTCCCAGAAATCCTGCGTCATCCCCAAAAATTCAACGATGCGGCTGGTCCTCCTTGTCTTTAAAAGTTGTTCGGAAAAAAATCGGGAAACAGGATCCCCACCCCGTTCAGCCCGGGCAGAGAGGACAACTGCGGAAACATCCACCCCTGCAGGACAGATCGTCCGACAGGACTTGCAGTTCAGACAACCACCCAGAACCGACTCAGGAACCTCCGGAGAGACGGAGGGATCGGTGAGCATCTGAAACCAGCCCCTGGGTCCCATCGCTTCATTTCTCGTGACATCGAAGCTGGGACAGACGGTGTTGCATTTCCCGCAGGTTGCGCAGGACTTCACCACCCGCTCGATATCGATCCCCTCCAGAAAGGACTTTCGGGAGATTTTCACTCCGGGATTGAAGATCCCCTGGGGATCGAAAGACCGCTTTGTGTCGCAAAACATCTGGTAAACCTCAGGTCCGTAAACCGATGGAAGAAATTCCGCCCGGACACGGCCCTCCCCATGTTCTCCGCAGGGAACCCCTTCAAATCGATCGATCACGGTCCGGTGAATTTCCTGGCTGATGTGAAGAAGCCGTTCCATTGAACCAGGCTCCGCAAGATTCATGAGGGGGTTGATATGGGCATTTCCATTCCCTATGTGTCCATAGACCGCGACAGGAACATCCATTCCGGAAAAGAACTCCCTCAAAAACCTCAGAAGCTCCACAAGACGATGGACAGGGACCGCGACATCGTCGGCAAAATTCAGTGGGCGGCGAATACCATCATACCGGTACAATGTCGGGAAAAGCGCATGACGGGCCTGCCACATTCTGAGCTGTTCCCCTGGATCGAAGGAGATTCCGGGAGAGTCGGCCAGACGGATCTTTCCCAGAATCTTTTTGGTTCCCTCGACAAGATCTTCCATGGGCTCGCTGTCGAATTCGATCAGAAGCATCGAGTCGGCCGATGGGGGAATGCCAAAGCGCTCCCGACCGACAAGGTCAAGGGTTCTCCGATCCATCATTTCAAGGGCCGAAGGGCCAAGCTCATTGATTCTGGCAACGGCCGAGCCAAGGTCATCGAGATCCAGAAAATAGGCCAGAACCGTGACGCGACGGCTCGGAAGAGGACGAACCAGAAGCTCGGCACGCGTCACGACACCAAGGGTTCCCTCAGCCCCAACAATCAGACGAGCCGGATCGAAAACCCTTTCCGGATCAAAATATAGCTTCTGGGCCAAATCAAACAGATTGTATCCTGAGGAGTTTTTTGAGACATTCCGGCGTTTTTCGCGAAGAACGGGAGCCCACTCCGCAAGATGATCCAAGACACCCTGAAAACCCGGCGGAAGGGATGCGGGATCCGGGTGCCCGTTCGCCAAAAGGGGTTGTGGAGCGAGCCGGTAGAGATTTCCGTCCGATCCGATCATTTCAAGGGAAAGGATGTTTTCCTTCATGGCGCCATATTTCAGGGCATGAGCACCGGCGGCATTGGTCCCGATCATCCCTCCAATCTGGCAGGCCAGGCCGGAGGATGGATCCGGCGCAAAAAAACGGTCCACAAGAGCAAGACGGTCATTGAGTTCTTTCAGGATCATTCCAGGCTCCACATAAACGGAGCCATCCCCTGCATTTTGGAAATTCCACCGGTTCAATCGGGAGAGCCCGAGAATGATTCCTTCCCCGATTGCCGCTCCTGTAATATTGGTACCTCCGGAGCGAGGGGTCATAGGAATTCCACGGGAGCCCGCCCAGAGAACCACTCTGGCCACTTCCTCCGCATTTTTGGGCAAAACGGCCAGAATGGGATCTTCCCGGTAAATACCCGCATCATATGAGTAGGCCTTCCTGTCCGTTGGGGTCGAAAGAACCCCTTCCGGACCCAGAATCCCCTCAAGATCACGGGCAATGGAAGCCCGTTCAGAGGAATTCATCCGGCACCTTGCCCGTTTGTAACATCCCGATCCCTCCAAAGCGCCACAAGTGCTTCAGGATCCGAGCCCTTGTGCCAGATCTGGGCACCCCTGTTTCTCTCATAGCCCCACTCGTCACCCTCCCCCCCTTTTGCCGCCCTCATGGCATAGATCTGTCCGGAAAGATTATCCAGCATATGTACGGCCATCGCTTCGGGAGTTGCCGGCAAAACAGGGGAACCATAGGCCAATTCCCCGTGGTGGGAGAGAATGAAATGCTGGAGCAGTTTTAAAAGGATCCCGGGAAAATTCGGAACTCTGGAAGCTGTTTTCCGGATAGCATCGCACCCCAAGAACATGTGTCCGAGAAGGCGTCCATCATCCGTATAGGCAAATCCGGGTTGGGCCGAGATCTCCCAGCATTTTCCCAAATCATGAAGAAGGAGTCCCAAAAGAAGAAGATCGCGGTTTAAATGAAGAACCGGTGCGATCCTGTCCCCCATCTCCATAATTTCAAGGGTATGCTCCAGAAGTCCGCCGACAACAGCATGATGGTTCCTTTTGGCGGCAGGAGCCTTTTCCAGAAGGGACCTGACTTCAGGGTCAGCCAGGAGTTCAAGGCCAAACATCTTCAAATGGGGCTCTGACAGGGATTCCATAAAAGCATCCAGCCGGGCCATCCCCAGCCCCGAAGAAAGAGGACTTTGGGGGATATAGGCCTGGATTTCCTCTGGAGAAGCCTTGAGTGGGGTAATCCTTGTCAGCCGGAGCTGTGACTCCTGGTTATGACGCACAACCGTCCCCTCCGCCAGAACAAGCGATCCAGCAGAAAGGGATGGACCCACTCCCCTGGGATCTTCCCAGAGTCTTGCAGGCCACTCTCGAAGCCCTTTTCCCCCTTCACCCTTGAAAACAAGGGTCAGAATCAGGGCGGGAGCCTTTTCTCCCGAACCTGCGTGGCAACTTTTGACAAGAGCCACACCACGAACCTCTTTTGTCTGACTTTTTCCGACAGACGCTCCACCACTGGAGGTTCCCATAGAATCATCCTTTCTTTATAAAATGACAGACTGCCCTTTCCAGATTCTGGGAGACCCTGAGCTTCCTTGGCAAGTCCGGGAGAAACATCCTCCATCACAAAAGCTGGAAAACCTTGCCGAAAAGCCCCCCTTTCGGGAAGGAGCCGTTTTCGGTCTGTCCGGGATCTTCCGGAAGAATGAACAACCCGGTGGCAGATGGAAGAAGCGGGTTGTCCGAATGGACGCGACCAACCGGCTTCTCTCTATTTTTTGTCCCGGAGCTGTATCCGCCAGCTTCCCTCTTCTTGTCTCCACCTTAAGGGAACCGATCCCCCCACAAGTCCCCTCTTCAAAGAGGTTTTCCCAGGAGAAATTCCAGAAAAACAGGCTCTTTCCCGGGATCAGAACCATTTTCCCTTGCATCGGCAGAAAATCCTTGGATATAATCAGAAAGACTGTTCATGCTGTTTCTCCGGTCAATACTTGTTCACAAAACCGGCTTCAGCGGACTCCGGCTTCCCCCCTTGGCCCCGGACAACTCCAATCGCTCCAACCAATTTTCTACAGGATATCCCAAGCAGATGAGCCAATTAAATCAATCGAACGATCCGTTAGCGGAATATATCCCATCTGAAGCCCACACAGATGGTGTCCATTTACCCAAAGATTGCGGGATGACAGGGCCGTTTATCGACCAGGAAAAAGATTCCTGCGCGATTGTCGCCGTTTTATCACGGACGGGAGAACCCACCCACACAACTCTCAGGGAAGCTCTCTCCGGATTACAGATGATGGAACACCGGGCCGGCCAGATCAATAATGAAGGCGACGGGTGCGGCGTTCAAGTCGACATTCCGAGGCACCTTTGGGAGCGGTGGCTCCGGAAGGAAGGCCACGATCCCCAGCTGGCCCATGATCCCCGCTTCATCGTAGCCCATATCTATACACCGCGTGTATCGGAGACAGCCCACAACCCCAAGATGCCGTCGGAATCCTCCTTAAGGGAGGAAATCGCAAGACGTTTCACAGAGAATGGACTCGAGGTCCTGTCCCTTCGAAAAGGTCAGGTCCTTTCCGGACGGATTCCGAAGGAATCGGAAAATGAGCCCCTGTTCTGGCAAGCCGGCCTTCTCGTCAAGGAAGGGCTGATTCCGCGCAAGGTGGCGTTCGATGCCAAGGTCAACATGGAAACGGATGGTCGGATCCATATCGGCTCCCTGTCGGGAGATGTTGCCGTTTACAAGGTCAAGGGAACAAGCTTTGTCCTGGCAGAATACTTTCTCGACTTTCAGGATCCCCAGATGAAAAGCCGTGCGGTTCTGGGCCACAGCCGTTACTCGACCAATACCCTCTCTGTTACGGAAAGGGTCCAGCCTTTCTCCATCCTTGGTCATAATGGTGAAATCAATACCATTGACAAGCTTCGCAGGGAATCGGCCATGCTGGGGATTCCTCCCGTCAAAGGTGGCAGCGACTCCCAGGATCTTGACCGGACCATCGAGGGCCTGATGGTCCAGTTTGGCTTCTCCCTCATGGAAGCGATGGAGATCGTGTTTCCACCGATTACCCACATCATTTCGGCACTTGACCCCAAAATGCGGCAGATGTATTTCCTTTATCGCAGGTTTCTTGGACCACTGGCCCAGGGACCGGCAGCCATCATTGCCCGATATGAAAATGAGGTGGTTTTTTCTGTAGACGCACTCGGACTGCGGCCCATGTGGCTTTTTGAGACCAGAGACATGACGATTGTCTCCTCCGAACGGGGCATTATCCCTTCCTCAAGGATGATCCGGCAGCCGAAACCATTCGCTCCCGGGGAAAAGATGGCTTTTTTCCTTGACAGGGGCACACTCTCCCCCATGATGTACCCCGAAATCCAGGAGACACTCTACAGCCGGTACTCTGAACGATTTCATCCCAAGATTCCGACCTATGTCCGGCCTGAAAACCTGCCTCTCCCCTCTGTTCCGGAAATCCTGCAGTATCCGGCCGGGACATCGGTTGGAATGCTTCCTGCCGCATCCCTCTGGAATCCATTTGGCTATTCGACCGACGATCATGAGATGATCTCATTTTTTGCCCAGACCAGCTTCGAACCCATCGGATCCCTGGGATTCGACGGACCGCTTGCAGTGCTTTCCAAGGACCGGACAAACATTCCCGATTACTTCAAGGAAAATGTTGCGGTTGTGACCAATCCTGCCATTGACCGGGAAAGGGAGATGGAACACTTCTCACCGAGAATCGTTCTGGGACCACGGCCCCTTTTCGGGAATCAGGTGCATACTCCCAGAGGTCTTGACCTGGCGTTGCCGATTCTTCTGGGAGGAGACATGGGGGAACCCCTCTTGCCTCCTGATCGATACAGGGCACTTGCAGACCGTCTGGGGATCCACCTGCTGGAAGATTTGCCAAGACATTTTCCCCAAAATCATATCCGGACCATTTCGTCGACCTTTCTTCAGAAGGAAACGATGAAGGAAGCGCTTGAACGCATCCACAAGGAGGCGATTGCCCATGCGGAGTCCGGGGCTGAAATCCTTATCATCGACGATTCGAGAGCCCTCCTTCCGGGCCATCTCTGGATTGACCCGGCACTCACGACAGCACTTGTCGACCGGGCACTCAGAAAATCTCCCCCTGTCGGAAACACACCCAACCTCAGGAGGAACCTCTCCATCATCGTTCACTCCGGATCGATCCGGAACCTCCACGACACGATCTTCACCTTCTCGATCGGTGCAGATGCCATCAATCCCCATATCATGTTTGAAACAGCCCTGACTCCGGTCAAGGGAGAGAAAGTCTTCGACCTTGATGAGCGGGAGCGACGCATCGAGAATGTCGTGGGAGCCCTCAAAAAGGGAATTGAAAAAGTGATCTCCACCATGGGAATCCACGAGATGCGCGGATATGGCCGTCTGTTTTCCTCTATTGGTGTCGGCCTTGAACTTTCGGAAATCTTTGCAACGCCACACTTTCTTGGCGGCGAAAAAGTCGGACTCTCAATCGATCGCCTCGAACAGGAAGCGCGCGCCCGGGCCCCCTACTTCCACGGGGAAAAAACGGAAAAACTTTCCAAAACCTATCATCTGTACCCGAAGGTCTGGAAACTGGCAGGAGATGTTGCCAATCAGAAAGAGCCCTACAGCAAGTATCAGGACAAGCTTTCCGCCGTCGAGATTGAAAATCCGATCTCCCTTCGCCACCTTCTCGACATCGCACCCGGAAAGAACACTGTTCCTGTTGAGTCGGTGGATCTCAAGGTTGGAGATCAGGATTATCCCTTCATCATCAGCTCCATGTCCTTCGGATCCCAGGGAGAGGTCGCCTACAGGGCCTACGCGGAGGCTTCCGAGCAGATGAACATCATCTGTCTCAATGGAGAGGGCGGAGAAATTCTCGAGCTGATCGGAAAATACCCCAAGAGTCGGGGACAGCAGATCGCATCCGGCCGCTTCGGCGTCAATATCGCCCTTCTGAATTCTTCCAACCTTGTGGAAATCAAGATCGGACAGGGAGCCAAGCCTGGAGAAGGAGGGCATCTTCCGGGAAAGAAGGTTTCCGCCAAAGTGGCAAATGCCAGAAAAGCCACGATGGGGGTCGATCTCATCTCTCCCTCCAATAACCACGACCTTTACTCCATCGAAGACCTTGCCCAGCTTGTCGCCGAACTGAAAAGCGCCAATCCGAAGGTCAGGGTTGCAGTCAAGGTGCCTGTCATCTCGGGAATCGGCACCATCGGCATCGGTATCGCCAAAGCCGGAGCGGATATCATCACCGTCAGCGGGTTCGATGGCGGAACCGGCGCCGCCCGGATGCACGCTCTTCGCTATGTGGGACTGCCGGTGGAAATTGGAGTCACGGAAGTTCATCGGGCCCTTCTTTATGCCGGCCTCAGGGACAAGGTTGAAATATGGGCCGATGGGGGTCTCAAGTCCTCCACAGATGTCCTGAAAATCATGTGTCTTGGCGCCAACAGGGTCGGATTCGGGACACTCCCCATGGTGGCCATTGGCTGTACGATTTGCCGGGAATGCCAGATGGATACCTGCCATGTGGGCATAGCCACCCAGATCGAAACAGAAGAACAGGCCAATGAACATGGCCTGAAAAGATTTGTCCCCCGGGACTTTGAATTTTCGGTCAGGCAACTCAAGCACTTCTTTACCGGAATGGGTGAGGACCTTCGCCGGATCCTGGCTGAAATCGGTGTGGAAAGAGCGCAATCCATCGTTGGCGAAACAGGCCATCTGATCCAGATTCGCCATTTCGACCGCATCGATCTGACCCCACTCTTGAATCCTTCCTCCTACAATCTTGATCCGGAAGGCTTCTGCGGGTTGTCTCCACAGGAAGAAGGGGTCACCCTTGGAGAAAAAATCACCTCTGAAGTGGAAAGATCCCTGAGACTTCACCCAAGAGCCGTAACGGTCCAGGTGGATCGAACCACATCAATGGACCGAAACATCGGGACACATCTTTCGGGCGTCCTTCATCGGGAATATCCGACGCACCCGATGGTAACGCTCCTCATCAACAACGGATCGATCACAGGAAACGGCATGGGAGCCTTCATTAAAAACAACATGACAATCCGCGTTACCGGGGGAGCCCAGGACGGCGTCGGAAAAGGTGCCATGGCCGGACGGATTGTTGTACTGAAAGCCAAAAACGAAGAAGGTCAATTCGTAGACGGTTCCGTTGGGAAATCCCTCGCTTACGGCGCGCAGGGTGGACGTTTTCTGATACAGGGAGATTGCGACTCCCGTGCGGGCATCCGGCTTTCAGGGGCAGAAATGGTCATTGGCGGAAGAATCACGGCCCCCATAAACGACCACGTCGGGCATCTGGGAATTCACTCCAATATGAAAGGATTTGCCTTTGAGTATATGACCAATGGCAGGGCTGTCGTGCTGGGAGATCCCGGACCCTGGATCTGTGCAGGGATGACCGGAGGAACGGTCTATCTGCTGAAGCAGCCCAAATGGGGATTCGACGAGGAAGCGATTCGCCGCCGCATTGCAAAGGGTTCGAAGGTTGTCATTCTTCCGATCACAAAAGAGGACGAGGGGCTTGTTCGGGGACTTCTGGAAGACTACGCGGGAGAAATTGTCGCATCAGGCCAGGAAGAGGAAGCGAAGTGGCTTTCCTCCATTCTCAGTTCCGACCTCCGGAAAAACTTCATCAGGATTATCCCGCAATCACTCCAGGTCGAACAGACCGTTTCAACCGAGTAAAAAACGGAAAACGCCCCCGGAAAAACCGGGGGCGTTTCATCATCGCAAAAAAAGTCTCCCAAGCAAGGCCCCTACACGGACAGTGTTGAGACCATACCCGGAGCGAGCTTCTTCACATCAAAACCCAGAACCGAAAATTCCGCAACTCCAGACAAGGAGTAAGGATCCCCCTCAATCATTTCCATAAGGGATTCCCGACTGTTGGCGCGGACCCACAAAATCCCTCCATCCCCCGTCTCCAGGGGACCTGAAGCCAAAAGCATTCCGTTCTCGATAAAACCGTCGAGATAAGCCCGATGGGACTCCACAACAGCCCCGACCTCTTCCCTGGATTTTGCGTAACGGATGACAACGGTATACAAGACCACACTGACTCCTGACTGTTATGCCGGATAGACAAGAATTGACTTGATCGGAACGGGAGCAACTCTCTCCCGGCCACCGATACCGGTGAGTTCAATGGCCACAGATACGCAAAGGACTTCCCCTCCCTGCTTTTTGATCAGATCGATCGCAGCACGGGCTGTCCCTCCGGTGGCGAGCAAATCGTCCACAAGAAGAACCTTGTCCCCGGGTTTGATCGCACCAGCCTGGACCTCAATCGTATCAGTCCCGTATTCAAGCTGGTAAGACAAAGAGGAAACCTCGCCGGGAAGCTTGCCTTTCTTTCGGACCGGAACAAACCCCGCCCCGATCCTGTCCGCGATCGGAGCTCCGAGAATAAATCCTCTCGCCTCAATGCCCACAACCTTTTTAATGGAATCAGAGAGATATGGTTTGGCCATTTCGGCAATCAATGCCCTAAACGAAACCGGATCCTGAAAAACCGGCATAAGATCATAAAACAGAATCCCTTTTTTGGGAAAATCCTGAACACGTCCAACGATTTTGTCAAAATCCATGAATACAAACCCTTCCCTTAAAAAACGATCATGATCTTTTCGATTTACGCCCTTTTGTCTCCGGAGAAGAACCTCCGGCGGAAAAACCCTCCGGGTGCTCAAGGTAGGATCTCATCTTGGCCAAGGCATGAGATTCTATCTGACGGACCCGTTCCCTTGTAACCCCCAGGATCTTGCCAACCGCCTCCAGAGTCATTCCATCCCCGCGCTCGGAGGACTTCCGCCCCCCTTGCCGGCTGGACCGAATTTTGGCTGAAAGGTGATGAGAAGAGTCAAGGTCTGCCGCAAGATGATCCTCCATGGGGGGAGTCGTCACCTCCTCCAGTCCAAAACGGAGTTCAACAACCCTCCGTTCATTTTCCCGGAGGATGGAAAGGCAACGGAGAATCTGTTCATGATCTTCCCTGAGTTCGATCAACCTGATGGCAGAGGGTCTTTCCGTATCCTCAAGGACATCAAGCAAGGATCCATCCTCCCGATCGCCGAGAGGCATGTCAAGAGACAATGGCTCCCTGAGAAGAGGGAGAAGTTCCGGGTGAATCGTAAAGAGATCCTCGCCAGGGTCGATCCCCATCGCAAGGTCATGTTCCCTTTTTGAAAGGGATGAGTTGATCTTTTCCATCAAATGCACAGGAAGCCGGATCATATGGACCTGATTGAGCAGTGCCCGTTCAATGGACTGTCGGATCCACCATGTCGCATAGGTGCTGAAACGAAACCCAAGATCGGGATTGAAGCGGTCAACCGCCTTCATCAGCCCCAAATTCCCCTCTTCAATCAGATCCTCCATTGCCAATCCCCGGTCAGAATATCGCCTTGCAATGGAAACGACCAGCCTGAGGTTGGAGAGGATCATCAGCTCCCGGGCGCTCTCGTCACCATGTCGCATTCTTGTTGAGAGATCGACCTCAGCCTCCCTCGAAAGCAAGTCTGTCGTCCTCATGTTCTGGAGATAGGCTCCCAAGGCCGAAAGAGCGGCACCCCGGGAGGCTCCCTGAGGATCCCGGACGCAATCATTATTCGCATCCGGTCCAGATAGAAAGGATAATTCGGCCGACTCTGAAGGATTCTCGTCACGCCCGGCGGAAAGGTCACTCATGTCAAAGGTCCCGGTCGATCACAAAAGGGCCACTCTGCTCGCCAGCAACTCCCAGGGATGTCCTCAACACACAGTCCACACGGGATCCGAAAGGTCCCTTTTGAAGCTCCAGGACCAGCTGATCGATCGCATCAGGGAGCCCGGAAACGACCACAAGAACTGTTTTGTCCTCCTGATTTCTCACTTTCCCCCATAATCCGAGACGAAGGGCATGGGACAAGACAAAAGCCCGATATCCAACGCCATGGACATGGCCCGAGACAATAATCGATTCAGTGACAGCGGTTGTCGGAAAATGAGGTCGTCCAGATGGAGTCTCTGACATCAATCAGCCCCCGGGTCATCTATAGGAAACATATCGTTCGGAGATTGGAGGGAAAAAATTCGCACATCATGAAACGGAAGAGGACTGCACTTGCCGGACTTTATGGATTATGGTCGGGGCGAAAGGATTTGAACCTTCGACCCCACCGTCCCGAACGGTGTGCGCTACCAAGCTGCGCTACGCCCCGACTAGACCATCAATCCCTTAAAAACAAGAACCGGAGAGAAAAATCATATCACGCCCAAATTCGGAATCGGCTCGGGCGCTCAAAACCGAACAGTGCCGCCATCGAATTCAGGACGGCAAGACACACTAAAGCAAGTTGTTACTATACCGTTTTCCCTTTTTGGATTGCAACAGCGGTTACCACACACCACACCCGAAAGAGCCCATCCCTGCCCTCTGACTTGCGGACAGGGATAGGTAAGCCTCCCGAACAATCCTCATTAAAGCTTCAGGAATCCCTTTCCATCTGACCAGTTCAAGCAGGACCCAGCATCTGCTCTGGCCTGACCCATCGGTCAAACTCTTCAGACGTCAAGAAGCCCAGCTTGATGGCAGCCTCTTTCAGTGTCGAGTTTTCCTCAAAGGCAACATGGGCCACTTTTGCAGAGCGATCATATCCGATGTGGGGGGAAAGGGCTGTCACAAGCATCAGGGAGCTTCTGACCGACTCCTCGATTCTGGCAAGATTCGGGCGAAGACCTTCCACGGCAAAGCGTGTAAAGTTTTTCATGCCATCGGAGAGGATTTCCACCGAATGAAGAAAATTGAACACCATGACAGGCTTAAAGACATTCAGTTCAAAATTCCCCTGGGAGCCGGCAAATCCGATGGCTGCATCATTCCCCATAACCTGAACGGCGATCATTGTCAGCGCCTCACACTGGGTGGGGTTGACCTTTCCGGGCATAATGGAGCTTCCCGGCTCATTTTCCGGAAGGAACAGCTCCGAGAGCCCACAGCGTGGACCGGAACCCATCCAGCGGAGATCGTTTGCAATTTTCATGAGCGACGCCGCCAGACTCTTCAGGGCACCGCTTGCCATGACCAGTTCATCATGGGAGGAAAGTGCCATGAATTTGTTCGGGGCGGAGACAAAGGGATGACCGGTCATCAGGGATATCTCCCGGGCGACTCTCTCCGAGAACTCCGGATGCGTATTCAGTCCTGTACCCACAGCCGTTCCACCAATCGCCAGTTTGTAAAGGGGGGCCATAGCGTAAAGGATATTTGCCCGCGCCGATTCAAGCTGGGCAACATAACCGGAAAATTCCTGGCCCAGTGTCAGGGGAACAGCGTCCATCAAGTGGGTCCGCCCAATTTTAATGATCTGGGAAAACTCCTTCACCCTCTTCGAAAGAGCATCCTGAAGCATGGAAAGTGCCGGAAGCAGCTGTTCTGAAAGGGCAAGAACCGATGCAACATGCATTGCCGTCGGAAAAGTGTCATTTGAGGACTGGGACATGTTCACATGATCATTGGGGTGGACCGGATTCTTGGAGCCGACAACGCCCCCTGAAAGTTGAATGGCCCGATTGGCGATCACTTCGTTGACGTTCATGTTGGTTTGGGTTCCTGAGCCTGTCTGCCAGACAAACAGCGGGAATTCCTGATCAAGATCTCCGGAAACCACTTCCCCGGCCGCCTTGATGATCAGGTCCGCCTTGTCAGAAGGAAGCTTGCCCAAGTCCCTGTTGACCATTGCCGCAGCTTTTTTGAGAAGACCCATTGCCCGGATCACCCTTATAGGCATCCGATCCTGTCCAATGGAAAAATGATGGAGAGACCTTTGTGTCTGTGCTCCCCAAAGGCGATCCTGGGGAACCTCAATCGCTCCCATGCTGTCTGTTTCCTGTCGCACCTTCCCTGAAACATTTCTCTCTTCCGACATGACATCCCTTCCTTCAGAAAAACCTTATCATCCGTATTTCCCATCGATCCAAACATTCAAAACAGCACACTATCCTAAGCAACCGGCCTCAAAAAACCAAGAGGCAACAGCCATGGAAAAGAGTCTCAGCGAACCAAGTCAAACGTTTGAGCCCGACAGCAAGAAAAAAGGCCTCGCCGACATAGCCGGAAAGGCCTCCCAAAACGATTGAAAATCATGAAAAAGAATCCGGATCAGCTGTTTCCCAGTATTCGACGAAGCTCTTCCTCCGGAATTCTTCGTTGATTGCCAGGAGTACGAATCGTCCGAATCTTGCCGCTCTTGTCCCATGATCGGATCGTCACAGGAGAAACACCCAGAATCTCCGCAACCTCCTTGACGGACAACAACTTGGAAAATGGTTCGGACTTCACCATTTCCTTCTTCTTTGTACCGGCCATTACCACCTCCATAAGGGTTGAATGGACAAATTTCATATTTTATAGGGTTCAGAAAAGGATTGTTCACTTTTGGAATCAAAGGGGGCTTTCCAAAAGACTACGCATACCGGCGAAGAACCGATAAGATTCACCTGGAGGATCATGCAGGATGCTTCATCATACCATAGGATTTCTTACTTTGAATAGACGTTCGGAATCATTATTGATAAATCCTGAAAAAAATGGAGGATTTGAGAGAACAAGAGAGCAGCCGGAAGAAAATTTATTTTTTTGGGGCCCTCCGATCCTGATAATCGCTTTCATGAAAGCCGCAAAATGGTATCAACAACCCTTTCGGGGTGGGTCAACCCCTGAAAACCAATCCGGATCCAGTCGCCACCATTGGAAGGTCCGAATCCGGAGGCAACCCGGAGCCTGACACCGAAATCCCCAAGAGAGCGATCGGCAAGCTCCCCTGCGCGCGCTCCCCAGCCCGTTCTCGCCAGCAAAAAGGGACCGGCTCCACGGGAAACGGGAATTTTTTCATTGAGAAGCGATTGGGCCAGAATCTCCAGAAGTCCTGAAAGGACCGCACACTGATCCAGAGATCCTTCACGGTTGGAAACCAGCCGAGAGATCACTTCCTGCTCCAAAAGCCCCAAGGACCATGGCCCCAGCCTCCTCCGAACCAAAGACAGAATCTCCGCCGGACCAAACAATGCGCCGGTCCGGATACCGGCAAGCCCTGATATCTTCGTAAAGCTTTTCAAGACATAAAAGGATGATAAAAACTCGTCCTTAAAAGCCAGAACAGAGCTTCTCCCTGCGATGAAGTCCTGAAAGGATTCATCGATCAAGAGAAAGGCTCCTTTTAAAAATAAATGATTTCCCAATGCCATAAGAGAGTCCCGGGAGAACTCCTCTCCGGTCGGGTTAACGGGGTTAACCAAAACCACAAGATCTCCACGACGGGCGTTTTCAATCACACCCGAAAATCCGGGATCCACCTGCCATGGGAAGCGGGAGCTCCGGGTCTCTGAGCTGACAAAGACCATCGGGATGCCAAAAGCCTCTCCAGCCCTGGGATACTCTGAGAAAATCGGTTCAGGGAGAATGAGTCGTAAAGGATTCAGTGTTTCAAACAAGCGATATAAAAGAGCTGTGGCACCAGATCCCGGAAGGACATTTTCATGGGGAAGAGAGTAACAGGAAGCGAGTTCTGACTGGACTTTTCCGGAATATGGATCAGGATAGAAGGCCATCTCCCCCGATAGCTTTTTCCATAAAAGATCCATTGAGAAAGGAGGTCCCAGGGGATTGATCGTGGTGCTGGTATCCAGTTCGCAGCTTCCGGCAGGACCACCCCCATGGTCCCATTTGATCAGATGATCCAAGAATCATCCCCCAGAACGCCCCATCTGAAGGCGAAAAAAAGGATCAAGAATCCCAAAAGAAAAGCAATCTGCTTTCTGTAAAGCGACAAACCGAGAATCAATGCCTCCGTATCGGGGGGCTGAAATCCTTTCCCGATGGATGGCTTTTCAACCCACTGTCCCTGATAGAATGCTCCTCCCCCCAGACGGACACACAAAAGTGCCGAATATCCGGAAATTCCGTGTCCCGAATTGGGGCTTGGATGAAAATGCCGCTCAGAGAGCATCAGACGAAAGGATTCCTTCAATCGGGAACGACCAAGCAACGCAAACCCCATACACAAGACCATTGTCAGTCTTGCCGGAATAAACGCCAGAAGATCATCGAATCGGGCACTTGCCCATCCAAAATCCTTGTAAAGGTCATTTTTGTATCCCACCTGGGAATCCATCGTGCTGACTGACTTATAGAGGACCAAAAGAGGGAGTCCACCCAAAAAGAGAAAAAAAAGCGGAGCCACGACTGCATCGGTCAGATTTTCCGACAGGCTTTCCAGTGCAGCCCGGGAGATCTCCGATCCGTTCAAAGCCTGGGTATCCCTGCCAACAATCTTGCGAAGCAACACCCGGGCTCCAGTAAGGTCTTCCGCTTCAAGAGCTCTCGCAACATCCCTGACATGCTCATAAAGACTTCTCGCCGCAAGCAAGGAATAAGCAAGATAGATCGAAATGAGGTTCCCCCAAAAAGGGGGAAAAAAGGATCCTGTCAAAACAATGGCGAGCCATACGGGAGGCACTGTGACCAGAGACAGGAAAACCACTCCTCCCAGTTTTTGCCAATTTCCCCTTGGAAAGACCTCCATCAAAAATGGTTCCAGAAAGCGTCCCCATCTCCCAATCAGAACGACAGGATGAACAACAGAGAGCCGCTCTCCAAAAAGCAGATCCAATGACAGCGCCATAGGACAAAGGGCCCATGAAGCGATCATGGAACATTTCCAATAATGGGGAAGGCCTTTGAAACCCGGACAGAAAGACGGTCCAGCGCCTCATCCTGGATGGATTCGATATCCGGTCCCCCTGGGTTATTTCCGTTCAGCCACTCATTCAGGATGAATTGCCGGAAAGGTTCATTGTCAAAAAGACCATGAACGGGTGCACCAAAGATCCGCCCGCTGGCATTCATGGAGCCTTCACCCAAAAGTCCCTCTCCGGACTCATCCCTGAGAGAAAAGAGAGGACTTCCCGAATGGAGGCGATTGCGTCCATGGCGGATCTCATAACCTGACAGCCACTTCCCGGAAAGCGCAGCCGATCCGATCCCCGAGCCATCCTGCCACATGAGCGACACTTGCCTGGATAACTTGCCCTTCTCAAAACGGACGGAAAAAGGCAAAAGAGCCAACCCCGGAGTCCACTGCCGGGAGGATTCGACCTTTTCCGGATCCAGGATATCGGATGCCATCATCTGATACCCGCCGCAAATGCCAATCACCCTGCCATGTTCCCGAACATATCCCATAAACCAGGGAAAAAGAGCGCTTTCCCGGAACATCTCCAGATCCTTGACCGTTTGACGTGTTCCCGGAAGGATGACCAAGTCTGCTCCCTCCGGAAGACTCCCGTCCAATGGGCAAAATCTGACCGATACACCAGGATGGTAAAGGAGGGGATCCATATCGGACCGATTGGAAAGATGCGGCCATTCGAGAACAACGACCCTGATCGGAGAATCATGGCTTGATCCGGCCATTTCTGATCCGCGTTTTGAGGTGGAAAAAGAATCTTCGTCCGGTAACGGTAAAGTTCCCAGATGCTCGAGGACTCCTATGACAGGAACCCCTGTGAGACGGGTCAGTTCCCGATGGGCAGAGTCAAGGAGGGAGAGATCCCCCCGGAAGCGATTGATTCCCATCCAGGCAATTATCTCCCTTTCCTTGGGAGGCAATAGCATCCATGTCCCGTAAAGGGAGGCATAGACACCTCCCTGATCGATACTTCCCAGGAGCAGGGCCTTTGCACCCGCTGCTCTTCCCATCCGTGTATTGGCGATATCCTCATCCAGGAGGTTGATTTCTGCAGGAGACCCCGCTCCTTCAAGAACCACCAGATCGAACGCTTCCCGAAGGGCTTCAAATGCCATGACAACCTTGGGAAAGAGCTCCTTTTTGAGCTCCTTGTATTCGCTGATTCCAAACACACCAAGGGGTTGCCCCAGAAAGATGACCTGAGAACGTCCTTCCCCCAGGGGTTTCAGGAGAATGGGATTCATTTCAGCTCTAGGGGTGACCCTGGAAGCTTTTGACTGGAGCCATTGGGCCCGTCCAATCTCTCCGCCTCCGGGAAGGACTGCTGCGTTATTCGACATGTTCTGGCTTTTAAAGGGAGCAACCTTTAGTCCAAGGTTCGACGCCCAGCGGCACAACCCTGCAACCACCAGGGACTTTCCGACACCTGATCCTGTCCCAAGAACCATAATTGGACAATGTTTCATCTTTTACTCCATAAAACGATCCAAGACATTACGAAGTCTGATCGAAAGTCCATTTCTCTGAATGGAAAGGATAGGGACAGGTCTGAAAGTCCATCAGGGCAGCTCTCTCCGGGCAAACAGGACACCCTGATGAAGAATCCCGGGAGAGACCTCCCATTCTGGAGGTCAGCTCTGGCAGGTACCATAAGGAATCGGTGGATTTCGCCAGGGACATGGCCACAATCCAATTAGATAAAAGGAACAGATCTGAAAAAGAGAATCGTCACTAATCATTTCAGAAGACATCACGCAGAAAACGATACTCCTCCTGCGGGCTGTCGACTGCCGGCTCACCGTAGATCCGTCAGTTTAAGCGGGGATCCGGCGAGGTTCCCTGGTCCGTTCCATCCCGGAATCCATGAGAAAAATCCGCTGCGTAAAGACGGCTTCGGACTTGGGCGCGAAGAGTTGGATCGAAGACTTTTCCAACAAGAAGCATCGCCTGACGATGGATTTTGGAAGCCTTCACCATGGGAGCGATCGTCTCAAGTGTCCCCCTCATCATGGTTTCATCCGGCCATGATGCTCTTGCAACAACCGCAGCAGGGGTCTTTGGCGACAGAACCGTCAATAGTTCATCGACCATTTCGTCAATACGGTCGACAGAGAGAAAGATCGCCATCGTTGCCCCATGGCGTGCCAGATCAGCCAGTCCTTCACCGGAAGGCATGGGCGTCCTTCCCGCTGTTCTCGTTAAAATAACCGTTTGGCTCACATCCGGAAGTGTCAGCTCCATTCCAAGGGCTGCCGCGCTGGCAAACACAGAGGATACCCCCGGAACAACCTCCCAGGGAATGTCCTGTGCTGACAGCTCTGTCGTCATTTCGGCCATTGCCCCAAAAATACCCGGATCACCGGAAGCCAATCTTACAACAACCTCGCCGGAACGCGCACCATCCATGAGTTCAGAGACGATTTGCTCCCGGTTCAAACCTGCAGAATCAACCCATCTGGCAACCGGAGCCAACTCAACCATCGCCCGTTCATCCACAAGGGATCCGGCATAAACGACCCTTCCGGCTTTCTCCAGGATTCTTGCCCCCCGGACCGTAATCAGATCAGACGCCCCTGGACCGGCTCCAACAAAGTAAACGGTGCCACCTCTCACTCGACTCATGACTCCTCCCAATCAATTCCCTGTTCCTTGTATAACGCCAATGCCTTTTTCCAGAAGACAACCCTTGCAAGATAGAATCCACCCACCCCGTAAAAGAATGCACTCACAACGGAAAGTTGCCCCCACAAGAGAACGATGACGAGAAAAAATGTCATCACTCCCATCAGATAGGAAAAGGCCACCACTTTTCGAAAAGGGTGGGGCGGAATGGAAAGCCCCCCCTTGACCGGACCGCCAAAAAGACCTTGACCTCCCTTGATTCTTTTATAAAGCCCCGCATACCGACCGGGGTCCAGTTCAAGGAGGTAATACTGGTAACGGGAATGACCAAGACCCAAAAGCGCCGCGCCCAGACCGACCGCCATCCCGTTGAAAACAGGAGAAAGAGTCAGGTCCCCTTTTGAGAAATGGATCATGGTGATCGTAAAAACCCCTCCGAACCCCAAAAGGGCCCATATCGCCGAAAACCGGAGAAGGATCATGTCGACAAAACGAAGAGACTCAATCTGTCCGGGAAGATCAGGACGCTTTGCCATGATCCCCCCATCCGTTTTTCCGAAGGATCAAAAGGGACATGTAAGGAATCTCCCGACCCAGGAGGGATCGGACATCCCGGATAACCAGTTCCCGAGATGTCTCGACATGTTCAAGGTAGAGACATTTGGGCAAAAGGCCACGCTCGTCAAGCATCTTCAAAAGTGATGGGATCACCCTGTTGATTTTCATAAAAACAACGGTTTCGTGAAGATCGATCATCTTTTCAAGATGGCTCGCCTCGTAAGTCGCTGGAATCACCGCGAAGCTTTCCGAACCCTGCACCAGGGGTTCGACAATTCTGGCTGCGGCACCATTAAACGAGGTCACTCCAGGGACCACGGACACCTTCAGGGAAGGAAGCACTTTCTTAAGCCCCGTCAGCAGGTTTCCAAAGGTCGAATAAAAAAGGATATCCCCGATGCTGATAAAGGCAACATCCCCCAGTGCCAGGGACTCACTCAGGAGCCTCGCATTTTCATTACGTGCCTGTTCAAGGATGGTTTCATCCTTGGTCATCGGAAAAACAAGCTCGACAATCCGTGGGACAACCGTTCTCGCCGCGATGTATTCCGAAACGATATCCCTGGCCTGAGAGCCACCATCCGAAACACTTTTGGGGTAGGCAATCGTTGGAACACTCTCAAGGATCCTCAATGCACGAATGGTCAGGAGATCCGGAGAACCGGGACCGACGCTGACGCCATAGAGGGTCGCCCCATCAATGCTCCCTGGCTCACTCCCCTTCATCACTCTCTCCTTCCGAAACAGAGTGATCGTCCAAAGGCAACCGATACTCTTCATTCAGCCACTTCATCAGATCGATTTCACGGCAGGAACGTGAGCAAAAGATCTGGCGGGCATAAAGGGACTCCGGCAAATCCCGTCCACATGTCGGGCAAACCCTCGAAGACGGTTCACCAAGGGGAACTCTGTCTGAAAATGGCTCCAAATAATTCTCTTTCTCGCCGCTGAAACTCAAAACATCCTCCCATACACGTCTATCCAAAATGATCATCGTAAAAAACGTCCCAATCCTTCCATGGTAATGGAAACTCGGCAACTCTGACAGTTCGGTGGAGCAAGAGATTGCAGCCTGTCTCGGATCGATCAGAGGGAATCCATATCACACAGGGAGAAAAAAGAGGATCGGGTCTCCTTGTCAGCCTTTGATCTATAAAGAGCCTCATCGGCCCGTTTCAGAAGCGAATCCGGCTTGTCAGAGCTTCTCGCAATACAGACGCCCATACTTCCCCTGATCTCAAGGGTCTCGCCATCGACAACCGAGACCGGTGGGCCAAAAACCTCCTGCTGTATCTGGAAAAGGAGTGCTGATAAGGCCGCCCTGTCAGGAATGGATTGAAAGATGAGAACAAACTCATCTCCACCGAATCTGGCAATCGCATTGGATGTCCCCAGAACCTGCAAGAGACGCCGGGAAACTTCCAGAAGCAGCCGATCACCCGCATGATGACCATAAAGATCATTGACCTGCTTGAAGTCATCGAGATCAAGAAGTCCAACGGCCACCAGAAGACCTGTCTTTCGCTGAAGATCCAGTGCGTTCTCAAGGAAGCTTTTCAAGAGCCTTCGGTTATGGATCCCAGTCAGTGCATCATGCGTTGCAGCCCATTCATAGCGTTCTTTCTCAAACTCCAGATCCTTTCTCATTGCCAGCTCATCAAGAGCATGGCCCAGAAATCGGGAAACACCCACAAAAAGTTCCACAGTATCAGGGTCAAAAGCCCCAGAAAGCCTCGACATCACCACCAGAACTCCCCAGGGTTTTCCTCCCCGGACAACAGGAACAGCCCCGACCGACTGGATATCGAGTCTGAGCGACAGGGACTTGAGCGCAGGAAAGATATCTCCACTGGGATACTCGTTCAGGTATTGCATCTTGTTGGTCAATACAGCCTGCCCCGCCAGTGTCTTTTCCTCAATACGGATCTTGAGATTTTCATTCAGGAACCGTTCGACACCCTCCCCCATCCCCTTTTCATAGGTAATAGTCTGGTCCTCCCCGATCACACCGAGAACAGCCCAGTCAAAAAAACCGCTTGAGATAATCGTATCCAGGGTCGTATCAACGATCTCCATTTCTTCCCTTGCCATAAGAACAATATCGGAAGCTCTTGAAAACGCCTGCTGAAGACGGTATACCCGGTTGATCCTCGACTGCTCTTCTTCAAGAAGCCTTGAGGCTTTCTGTCTCGCGAACATCTCATCCAGAATGATTTTGAGATGTTCGAGCAGGATCCGATGGTCGGGATGCCTGAAAAACCATGGAAAGCCGCTATAAAGGGAAAAGACAAGAACCCTTCCCTGATCATCCTTCAAGGGGATTGCGGCTGTGGAATGGATCGAAAAACGGATCAGACGATCCTTCCAGGGAGAAAGAATCTCAATCGATTGTGTGTCTTCAAGGACCTGTATCGTCTCCGTTCGAAATGCCTTTCCCATTGTCCCCCGTCCTAGCGGAGTTTCATCGGAGCGGATCTCATTTCCGTCAAGATAGTCCGACATCCAGCCATTACTGACAGCAAGAGCCCTGAACCTGTGTGATTCATCAGGAAGTCCGATCCAGCCTCCCAGAATCGCAAGCTCCTCGGACAACAAGGACAAAACCTTTACAAAACTTTTGAGCGGATCGGCATCATGAACCAAAATGGCATCAAGTCTTGAGATCAACGAGAGAACCTTACCCTGTCCACGCATCATTCCCTGTGACTGAATGGTCAGATGCTCCAGAATCCGGGCTGAAACACGGAAAGACTCTTCGCTGTCATCCAGCTCCCGGACATATTCTGAAAGGACCCAGAATAAAGACTCCCTGACCCACTCGATCGAGACTCCCAGGCGGTAATGATTTTCCCCGATGGAGAGAATCTCCTCCTTCTTGAGGGGCTCGTCTCCAAGGAGTTTTTCAATCATCATTGAAAGGACTCCCGAAAGATGCGATTCCCTTTCGGGTCCCAGCTGAGAGAGAAAAAGGGCCTTTTCCGGGTCGGAAACAATGTGGGAAAAAAACTTCAAGGCGATATCATTCGACTTTTGTTGCACCATCAGCTGTTCTTCCTTGGCAAAGCAAAAACAAAAGGGGAAAAGATTGATGCCTCCTCAAAAAGGAGACCGCTTCCAAGCCATGTCATCTTAAGGTAGGATCAGGACATTATAGAATGCGCGCATCCCATATACCAATATCAGGAATGAGTGAGGGAATATCCCATGTTGAAAAAGTCCGGATCTGTTCATAGACATAGATGGTCTGCAGCAAGAGGCAGCTTTTTGATGCTGACACTCGTTTCAATCGCCCTTTTCCCAACCCTCTCCCAGGCCCAGAGTCTGATGACCATTACCGGATCCTCGATGCTTTATCCTCTTGAGGAAAAATGGGCACAATCCTATGAAAGGAAGCATCCCGGAACCAAAATCGACATCTCTCCCACCGGATCCGGAATGGGGTACCGTCAGGCCTTTCTTGGTGATGTCACAATCGGTGCCTCAGATGCCTACGAGACCAAGAACATCAAAAAACAATACCCCGGAATGGTCAGCATCCCCGTTGCAATGGAAGATGTCGAAGTCATCTACAATCTTCCCGGCTTTTCCAGAAAAACACCCTTAAGGCTGGACGGGAATACACTTGCACTGATTTACCTCGGAAAGATCCAGTATTGGGATGACAGGAGACTTTTGTCCATCAACCCCGGAATACCTCTCCCCCACAAAAAGATTATCGTCATTCACCGCAAGGATCCTTCCGGAACAACCTTCGTCATGACCGACTATCTTTCCAGAACGTCTCATGAATGGAGAGATGAGATCGGCCGGGATATGTCCCCATCATGGCCTGTCGGAAAAAGTTCCAATGGAAACGGGGACATTTCAGCGGACATCAAAAACACACCCTGGAGCATGGGCTATGCCGGACACAACTGGGTTGAACGTTCTGGTCTTCCGTCCGCGGCGCTCAAGAATCACGATGGATATTTTGTGTCCGGATCGGTCGAAAGCATCACCAATGCCGGAAGGAGTGCCCTCAAAAACACACCCGGCACAAACGATCTTGACAGGTCCATTGTGTTCTGGGTCCCGGGAAAAAATGTTTATCCGGCATCAAACTTTGAATATTGGGTCATCAATCCTCACCTTGACTCAGAGAGCATGAAGGATGTCAGACATCTTGTTGAATGGGTTCTCATTTCCGGTCAAAATCCTTCGCTCATAAAGTCAGCCGGATTCGCTCCCCTTCCAGTGGACTCCGGAAAGCCCCTTATCCGTAAACTTTTCAGGGATCTGCTCCCTGGAAATGCGTTCAAAACGGTAACTCCAGGCTGATGTCAACAAAGTGGCCGGAATGTTCCATCACCACTTTTTTCGATGCTGCCTGCACGGAGGATGTATTTACCGACAACATCAAACTCAATGTGGATAAGATCGCCGGGTTTTCTCTCTCCGATATTCGTTGCCGACAATGTATGGGGGATGATCGCAAGCTCCACATGGACGCTTTCTTCTTCGGGATAATCCGAAAGGGCATTCACGGTCAGGCTGATCCCGTCAACGGTAATGGATCCCTTTGGGATCAGAAGAGACGCATGGCGAATGGGGACACCAATCGTCAAAAAAGTTGTGCCTCCCTCATCACGACGGGATATCAGCCACCCTGTATCATCCACATGTCCCAGGACAAGATGACCACCCAGACGGTCCGAAAGGCGGAGGGCCCGTTCCAGATTCACTCTTCTGCCGGGAGTCCAATTGCCCATTTGGGTTACGGAAAGAGTTTCAAGAGACAGGTCGACATCGAAGGACATTCGTTCACCATCAGACCGGACCACCGTCATGCAGGCCCCGTCTATGGCGATAGACTCTCCGATGACAAGCTCTCCCGCAAAGGAAACACCCCCAAAGACGAGATGCATGCCACCGTGTTTTTTTTCTGTCTCCATCAAAACACCAACGGTCTCAATGATCCCCGAAAACATCTGAATCCTCCTTGTCGGAACGTCCTGAAACCATCGTTTTTTCATCCCAAAGATCAAGCGACAACAAGACGTCCGACCCCAGACGTGTTGGCCTGATCGGCACAGAAAATCGCTGGGCCTCCTTGAGCATCCCGGGAGAATCTCCTCCTGCGACCCAGTTGATTGAATCATCGCCACCTATCACCAATGGAGCAACCACCAGACGGATCCGGTCCACCAACCTGCTGGAAAGGAATGAACCTGTCACGTGTCCACCACCCTCTACCAGAAGCGTCAGGATGCGACGTTCCACCAGATGGTTCATCAACTCAAAAAGATCAAGCCGACCCATTGCATCCATCTGGCACTGAATCACTGTCGCCCCGGCAGACTGGAGTTCCATGATTTTTTTTGAGGGAGCCTCCTGACCCGCAACGATCCATAGCGCTGCTTCTGAAATCGTCTTGACTGCCTGGGAGTTGACAGGTGTCTTCGCCATGGAATCCAGGATGATCCGAACCGGATTGCGGGTTTTCTTTCCGGGGATTCGGGTCGTCAGAAGCGGATCATCAGAAAGGATTGTCCCGACCCCGACGAGAATGGCATCGTGAGTATTTCTCAGCTGATGGGCCAGAAGAAGAGAGCGATCTCCGGAAATCCACTGGGAATCTCCAGAAGATGTCGCAATTCGTCCATCGATACTTGCGGCGCCTTTCAGGGTAATAAATGGGCGCCTGTTCTTCATCAGGGAAAAAAAACCCCGATTCAACTCGAACGCCTTTTTGGAAAAGATACCGACCGACACATCAATACCAGCCCGCTGAAGCTCCTTCACCCCATCGCCTGAAACCTCGGGGTTTGGATCGAGTGTGGAAATCACCACGCGTTGTATTCCGCTCTGGATGATCTCCTTCGTACAGGGTGGTGTTCTTTTTTTCAAATGGCAACAAGGTTCGAGGTTGACATAAAGATCTCCTCCCATCGCCTTGGGCCCGGCTTCAGCCAAAGCACAAACTTCGGCATGAGCCAATCCGGGACGCTGATGGAAGCCTTTTCCGACCAGTTTCCCCCTCGACACGACAACCGCTCCGACACAAGGATTTGGTGCAACAGTCCCGTCCCCTTTCCGGGCAAGGGATAGCACCATATTCATCCACTTCTCGTCATCCGCCATAGGACTTGTCACCCGGACTTGCTCTCCCCGGCTCCTTCCTGGGAAGGAAGCAACAGCTGAGTCAGAAACGACAGTTTTCCCAAAATTTCAAGTCCTGACAGGATCGTCCCAAGCAAGGCCAGACGATTCGCTCTCAGAGTCTCCTCCGGAGCATTCACGAGGACCGACTCAAAAAACTTTGTAACAGGATCGACCAGAAGCAGCGATCTCCTCCAGATCTCGTCAAACTCCCCGGCTTCGCCCAATAGAGACCAGCCACCTTGTCCGGAGAGACCCAATGACACGACTTGATCCCACAAAAATGTCTCGGCGGGTTCGACCAGAAGTTCCGGACGGATGTCTTGCGGTTGTCGGCCACCTTTATCGAGAATATTGGCAATGCGGCTATAGAGAGTCACCAGAACGGGAAGGGATGGATCGGAAAGGATCGTTTTTTGAAAGGACAATCTTCGACAGGACAAGGCAATCGGTTCAGATGGAGAAACCAGGGCCGCGCGGACAAGAAGAATCGGGGCATCCTTCCCCAGCAGGTTTTCCAGACGTTCCAGAAAGAAGTTGAGAAGAGGCAGATAACAATCGTTTTCTCCAAAAACCCCGGCCGATCTCAAGGCAAGGTCATTGACTGAAAGTGACCAGCCACTGTCCGCTACGATCGCGATCAACCCCGTTCCTGCGCGCCTGACCGCGTAGGGATCTTCCGATCCGCTAGGAGACAGCCCGGCCTTGAATGCTGCCACCAGGTACAGGTATTTGTCGGATGCTGCCAGGATCCTCCCCAGGAGAGATTCCGGTAGGGAATCTCCCGAAAAACGGGGGTGGTAGTGTTCAGCAATGGCCCTGGCTTCAAGAAGAATCTTTTCCGACTCCGAATCCTGTTTCACAATGAGGTCGCGATTTTCCCATTTCCAGTAATGGCCGCCGATCACGCCCTGAAGCTCCGTAAATTCCCGGACCAGCCCTGTTGCAAGGTCGGCCTTGTAAACTGGGGAAATCCGCCCCAGCATCCTGGACAAATCAGCCCTGGAAAGCCCAGTCTCGTCAATAACATGGTCCAGGAACCAGTCCGACAAGTCTCTCGTGGCGCGCGCATGATCCAGATAGGTTCCGGATCCCGGAAAGAGGTTCAGCCCCGAAAGGTCCCGGGAGAAGTCAGAGAGGGATCGTTTCCGGTCACGGTCAAAATAATACTGCGCATCCTCAAGTCTTGCGCGAACCACCTTTTCGTATCCGGACCGGATCACATGGAGATTCGCTCGCGGATTTCCCGCAACGCACACAAAATTGGGAAGGGTGTTTCCCGATTTGTCTTTCAAGATAAAATACCGCTGGTGAACGCGAAGAACCGTCTGGATCAACTCTTGAGGAAGCTCCAGAAATCCGGAGGGGAACGTTCCAACGACCGCCCGGAACTGCTCAACCAGATCTGCAACCTCTACAAGAAGTTCCTCGTCATAGACCCATACAGCCCCGTGGGGCAAAAGACCACTATCGGATTCCATTCTGACGGTTGTATCGATTTCCTGACAAATCATTTTTTTCTTGAGACCGGTGTCGACAGTCAGGGGCCAGTCTGAAATCAAACCGGCATAATGGCTGACATGGTGGACCGTTTGCTCCAGAAACCCCATCGACCTTGGTGTTCTCGTCTGATTCCCGGAGTTTTGTCCGCACACACCAACAGGAACCACGTCCTCGCCAAACAACGCCAGAATCCAAAGAATCGGCCTGAGAAAGGGACCTGCTCCCTCTCCCCATCGCATCGAGCGAGAGAGAGGCAACTCCTTCAGGAGTCTTGAGAAAAGTTCAGGAAGAACCTCTTTGGTCGAAAAGACCGGCAAACTGCGATCGACGGCCAGATAAGAACCTTTCGGTGTCTCCAGAAAGAAGAGGCTGGACAGGGATACCGACTGATTTTTGGCAAAACCGGCCGCCTGTGGGGAAGGGTGGTCCGGAAGCGTTCCCGCAAGCCTTGCAGGAGGACCCATTACCCGCTCGACACGGGCTTCCTGCCTCTCCGGGAGATCCAGCAAAAAAACAATCAAGCGTTGGGGTGTCGCATAAACCCTGACATCTCCATCTCCCAGACGAAATTCTTTTCTCAGGTTTTTGGCTCCCGCAAAAAGAGCCTCCCTGATTCCGGGGAGAAGGCCAGCGGGCAACTCTTCACATCCCACCTCAAAAAGCGCGGCATGATCCAGGGCATGGGTCGGCTTGGGAAAAGAATCATCGAACATCATCGAACATCCTCCCCGGACAGGTCCTTACCCCCGTTTCCCGACCAGATCTCCATGGCGCAAAGCGCCACCGCCCTGGCCCGGCCGCGAACCCTTCCAATGAATCTCTGACGTTCAGAGGTGCTCACAGCGCCTCTGGCATCAAGCAAATTGAAGGTATGGGACATCTTCAGGACCATCTCATATGCCGGCAGATAAAGCCCTTCTTCAACCAGTTGGGTTGACTGTTCTTCAACATGGGAGAAGAAATTTCGGAGTTCCTCAACCGGTGCCTTTGTAAAATTGAAATGGGACTGCTGACGTTCATTTTCAAGATGGACATCCCCATAGCTGACATCTCCCGAATAAGCCAAATCATAAACATTTTCCACACCCTGAAGGTACATCGCGAGACGTTCAAGGCCATAGGTAATCTCGACTGTGATCGGGGAGAGAGGGATTCCGGCAATCTCCTGAAAGTAGGTAAACTGGGTCACCTCCATCCCGTCCAGCCATACTTCCCAGCCAAGTCCCCATGCACCAAGGGTCGGAGATTCCCAGTCATCATGGACAAAACGGATATCATGGTCCTCGAGCTTGATTCCCAGTGATTCAAGGCTCTTCAGGTACAAAGTCTGGGGCTCAAGGGGAGATGGTTTGAGAATCACCTGAAATTGGTAATATCGTTGAAGCCTGTTCGGATTTTCCCCATAACGCCCGTCTGTCGGCCGGCGACAGGGCTGCAGATAGGCGGCTTTCTTCTTTCGGGGACCAAGAGCCCCAAAGAATGTTTCAGGATGAAAGGTTCCCGCCCCCATCTCCATGTCCCATGGCTCCGGCAACAAACAACCCTCTTTGGCCCAGTACCCCTTGAGGGCAAGAATCATCTCCTGAAATGTGTGGCCTGGCATCACCGACATAAACCCCCTCCCCGAATTCTTTCCCGGCAGCCGCTTCCCCTAAGTTCTCCTGTAAAGACCGGGCGAAGCGAAGCAACAAGCCCCGATCATACTTTTATTCGGTGTCAAAAGACAACGGATAAAAGGCGTCAGCCTCTCGGTTGGCACCTTTATGAAAAATAAACCCTGAAAAAACAAACTCAGCATTTGGAGGTCAAAAAATAGGACGCAATTTGCATACAGCGATCCATAACCTTATGATTCTTGAGAATTGTTTTTTCTATCGGCCAGAACAGAGGAGCATCCTTGAGGATCATGGCGTCCCAGCATCCACTCATGAGTCAGGCCCCTGTCCTCTATGCGCCAGACAAGGTGGGCAGTGGACTCGAAGCCAACGCCGGAGGACTTCCGGACGGATCATGGCATATGGGATTTTCGAAGGGAGGGGATCTCATCTACCGATCTGACAATTTGCCCCCTCTTTTCTCAACCATGCCGACACTGAAGGCCCAGGATCTCTTTTTTTCCGAACTCTCTGACATCCTACCCGCCACTGAAACACGAACATTTGACGACTTCCGGAACCAGATTTTTTCAGAAAAGAAGGCTCACATCCTCTTCAAGGTCCGGAGAAAAGATCTGACGCTTCCTCCCAGGATGGGGATCTCCGCCAGAAAGTTTGAAAATGGCATTCATGTTATTTTTGTGCCGGAAGGGAAAGGATTAGACCCTTCCGTAGTCAAAAGTCCGGATTTTTTTAGTGACGACACCAAGATACAGCAGGAAATCACGAGCTGGCTGACACGTCTCGATGAGGAAACCCTTTGCACGACGGCTCTCGGAGCTTTTCAATCGGAGTACAGACAACGATATGAGCCCGGAATCCTGTTCAGAACAGCCCATGGAACTCCCATCGGAGTTCCTCCGGGAACCGACTCCGAAAAACTTCCCGGATTGCCTCAAAACTTTTCCGTTATGCCAAGAATCTGGGGATCAACACTTGAAGGAAGCCAAAAAACCCTCGAGCATCTCTGGATCCACACCCTTTTGAGATGTGCCAGGGTTCTCCCGGTCGTTTCCGTCTCGGCCAATGCCGAATTCCTCAAGAGAACCGGACTTGCGACATACAGAAAAGTTCTCCAGAAAATGTCCCTTTTGATTCTCGAAAGTGTCAGGACCTTCACTTGGTCCCCCCAGTACCGCTATGCCAGACAATGGCTAAACCCGGCCGGTTTTGATATCCGGCAGGCAGAGTCTCTCGTCTCGAAGATTCGCCATGAAACCTCCGAGATCACATTCCTTCCCATAAGGGCAAGCGCTTCAACACTCAAGGGCATTGCGGAAAAAACCAGGATGGACGAACCTTTTTTTTGGGATCCAAAAGAAGAGCAGGCATGGATACTCTTGAGGAACGTCTCAATCGACAATGCCGAAACAATGGCCAGAAGCTCAATCGCCAGCAGGCTTGAAACTCTTGCAGGAACACCTGTCTCTCTTGAAAGCTTCCTATTGCGACATAGCAAGCTCCCTCTCCATCGACAAGAATCCTCATCCTTTCAGAGTGATGACGGAGCAATCGCGTAAACCCCCAAAGGGAGCCGCTGAAAAGAATTCCTGAAGGAATTCTCAAACAGACCGCATTCTTGTAAGACAATCAACCCTGTCCGACCATACAGACTCTCTTTTATGAAATATCCCCATTCCCTTGTCAGAAACCACTCAATCTCAAAGGACTCTCTTACCCGCTCCCCTTCTATCTTCCATTTCTGGAGATCATTGACTTCATTAAATGTAACAGTTAAGGTTACAGTATGATTCAAAGTAGCCGATTCGCAGTGGCAACACACATCATGGTGGGACTCGGATATATTCCCAAACAACCGCCCCGGGCGGATCTGCTGGAAGGTCAGTGGATCAGTTCGGAGCTTTTGGCGTCGAGTGTCAATACCAACCCTGTTGTTGTCAGAAGACTTCTGGTGGATCTTAAAAAAGCGGGATTGGTGATCTCACGACAAGGGAGAGCTGGAGGGGTATCTTTGTCCAGAGCTCCTGAATCGATTACTCTTCTGGACATTCTTGAAGCAGTGGATCAGGGAGAAGTTTTTGCATTCAATCCCAACCCACCCAATACAGACTGTCCAGTCAGCATTAATATGCACAGGCTGATCGCCCCGGTTTTTCAATCCGTTACGAATTCACTTAAAAAAACACTTGAACAGATTCCCCTTTCGGCATTGATCGAAGGGATTCCCTGATAAACGAAATGGAATCAATAACCTGATTCCGTCTGACCCATCACCCATAGAAGGAGATTTTTCCCATGAACCAAAACGCAGTTGACTTGTTCTCATCATACCAGCTTGGCACAACAACCCTCCGAAACAGGATGGTGATGGCACCAATGACCAGAAGTCGCGCTGGAGAAGGCAACACCCCCACTCCCTTGATGGCAACTTACTATGAGCAAAGGGCAACGGCAGGTTTGATCATCACAGAAGCGACCCAGATCTCTCCCGGGGGACAAGGCTATATTCAGACACCTGGTATCCATTCGCCCGAACAGATTGCCGGATGGAAAAAGGTCACAGAAGCCGTCCATAAAAAAGGTGGGGTTATCTACCTCCAGCTTTGGCATGTTGGCAGGATTTCCCACCCTGATTTCCTCCAGGGAAATCTCCCGGTTGCTCCATCGGCCATCTCTCCAAGGGGAATGACAACCTATACACCCACAGGACCTAAAGAGATCCCAACGCCCCGCGCGCTGGAACTTTCCGAGATTTCCCAAATAGTCGAGCAATACAAAACGGCTGCCAAAAACGCCAAGGAAGCCGGGTTTGATGGTGTTGAGATTCATGGAGCCAATGGCTACCTCATCGACCAGTTTTTGGAAGACAGCACCAATCAGAGGACAGATCTTTACGGGGGAAGTCTCGAGAACCGGGCGCGGTTTCTCTTCGAAGTTATCGAGGCTGCGACAAGCGTATGGGGCAGTCAGAACATCGGGATCAGGCTTTCACCAGGGGGAACCTTCAACGACATGAACGATAGCAACCCCCAGAAAACCTTTGGATATGTCCTGCAAAAACTTTCGAAGTTGAATCTGTCCTATGTTCACCTTATAGAACCTGCCATTCAGGAGGGAGAGCATCCAACTCCGGATCTCTCTGCCCGATTTTTTCGTCCACTTTACTCAGGAACACTCATTGTCGCGGGCGATTATAACCGGGAGAAAGGAAACAATGTTCTCAAAAGTGGCCTTGCGGATCTCGTAGCATTCGGACGTCCTTTTTTGGCCAACCCCGATCTGGTGGAGCGATTCAAAAAAGGGGTACATCTCAATCCGATCGATACAACAACATTCTACGGTGGAGGCGTAAAAGGCTATACCGACTACCCTTCCATGGACTAACATCCATTTTTTTGGCTTTCAAGCCATTTCACTTTTCACGAAAACACAATCCGATCCTCCTTCCTCAGGGACAGGCGGATCGGATCTTCTCTTTCCTCTTCCCCCAAACTCCTGGAACGAATATGCCGCAACCTCTGCTATAATGGACTCTCCTGTCCTTCTCTTCCGGAAAAGTCTGTCCGCAAGATCCGGAGACGGATATAGCTGAGTGACAACAAATGAAACCTGTCTTTATCTAATCATATGAAAGGGCAAAAAATGGCTGTGCCCGATAAAAAAACCTGCGAACAATCACTCGATCGACTTTCCTCACTGACCAACCTCGCGTTGTCCGGAGAAGGGATCAGCGCGGATGATGCGATTTGGCTCTTTTCACTCCCTCACGAATATTCCGAAAAGATCATGGAGGGGGCCTCCCTGATCAGGGAAACCTTCAGAGGCAATGCCATCGATCCCTGTACGGTAATGAATGCAAAATCCGGAGCCTGCGGAGAGGATTGTCATTTCTGCTCCCAGTCTTCCCATCACTCCACCATTTCTCCTGAGTTTGAAATGGTTTCAAAAGAAAAAATACTTCAGACAGCAACCCTAGCTGTTGCAAACGGTGCCAGAAGATTCTGTGTGGCAACCTCGGGACGGGGATTATCAGACCCCATTGAAGTCGAAGCGATATGCCAGTCGATCGAAACCGTACGGAAGGATGTGAAAGTTTGGTCCTGCGCAACATTGGGAATCCTCTCTGAGGACGTTCTCGAGAAGTTAAAAGACTCAGGCTTGAACCGACTTCACCATAATCTTGAAACATCAAAAGAGTATTTTGGAAACATCGTCACAACACATCAATGGGAAGACAGGGTTGATACGATCAAAAAAGCCCAGGCAAAGGGAATTTCCGTCTGTTCAGGAGGGATTTTTGGACTCGGCGAGTCGGAAAAGGACAGGGTTTCAATGCTTCAGACACTCAGGGAACTCAATGTCGATTCCATTCCCCTCAACTTTCTGGTCCCCATCCCCGGAACGCCCCTATACGATGAAGGAGCCGGAATCGGACCAGAAGAAGCACTCCGGTCCATTGCCGTCGCCCGATATATGCTTCCAACAAAAGAAATCCGGATCACCGGAGGAAGAGTCCAGGCACTGGGAGGACGCCATCCGGAAATTTTCAGACATGGCGCCGACGGGGTCATGATCGGAAATTACCTGACTCGCATGGGGAGACCTCCACTCGATGATATTCAAATGATCAAGGACATGGGACATACCCTTTCCAAAGATCCGCTAACAGGGCAAATGCCAGTTGACCCATCCGGTTCGATTTTGGAAATCAATATTCCCGTAACCACCGGACAAATCTCCTTTGTGAATATGAAAAAGATGGGTGAGACCTGTGACTGAGTCTGATTTCAGCCCCAAACGAAACCACATCCATTCGGAATCGTCCAAAGAGGAACTCCCGGAGAGATTCTTTAATATACGGATGAGAGCATCCTTAAATGGAAAGCATTGTTCCGGAGGAGAGGAGATTCTCCTTGAAAGGAATCTTGAGGAAGGTATTTCCCGGCTTTTCAAAAGAGGGCTTGGATCTGCACCACATCATCTCAAGAACGATCTGACCATTTCTATCAGGGTGGATGGAGTCGCACCGGAACATCTTCAAAGGTCCCAGCTTCTGCCGGTTCGACAACTCCATTCGGAGAGCGAAGAAACCACACGATCCTTTATAAGGTCCTTTCTGCTTTTCTCCCTTGGAAAGATCTCTGTCGACCAAGAAAAATCAACCCAAAAGATACTCGATTGTATCGACTCTCTCCTTAAACCAACCGCCAATCCGCTATGGGGTGCGATACTTCTCTCCCCTTCCGGGGAGAAGATACCTGTTCCTGAGGAAGGAGTCAGAACAACTCATATTGGAATGGAATGGAAAACAAAAGAAGAACTTGAAGCATCAGCAGAATCAAACGGAATCTCCGGAAGGCGCTTTCCTGAAGCACTGATGCTGGCATCAAAAGTCGTCGCCCAACCCCTGATCCATCTTGAACTGTGTATATCCGATGACCCGACTTACACAACAGGCTATATTGCAGCCAAAGATATTGCCTACATCAGGCTACCCCATATGAAAAAAGCCGGAATGACCGGAGGGGGAAGGATTTATCTTCTGAACAGGATCCCCGATGATGATGAGTTGACTGCCCTGATCGCTGGCCTGAAAGAGACTTCCGTTCTCTTTGACAAAATGTCTCCGATCTCCCCTCCACAACATCTTGAAGATCTTCTTTTCACATGCAAACAGGAGCTCGAATGCCCACCGATTCATTCAAATCCAGGATAGAATCCCAGTTATCCAGAATTTACGAGGCTGGACGAAGGAAAAGTCTTCCATCACCTTCCTATCGCCACCTTTCTTCAAACGACTATCTGGGTCTGTCCCGTCACCCTTCAGTTATAGAAGCAATCGTAAAAACAACTGCCTCTGACGGAGCCGGCGCTACAGGATCCCGATTTTTATCAGGAAATCACCCCTTAAATGGAATGCTTGAAGAAGCGATCGCCGATTTCAAGGGAGGACCATCGTCCATTGTCTTCTCGACAGGATACCAGGCCAATATATCCTTGATCCTGGCCCTCTCGACAATCTATCCCTTTATTTATTCCGATAGCCATAATCATGCATCCATTATCGATGGTATCAGGTTGTCTGGATGCCAGTACCAGATTTTCCCCCATAACGATCTTGAAGCCCTCAGGGGAATGCTTGAAAAACGGCCTCTGGGAGAATCGTTCATTATTGTAACGGAGTCTCTTTTCAGTATGAATGGCAACCGTAGTCCCATTGCTGCATTACTGAACCTTTGTGATGAGTTTGATGGGATTCTGCTACTTGATGATGCTCATGGGACAGGGACTCTGGGACAGGAGGGGCGGGGCGGTCTTGAGCATGCGTCACTCGCGTTCAATCCTCAACGGATCGTTCTGACAGGAACATTTTCCAAAGCATTGGGGGGACTGGGAGGTTACACCGTTTGTCACCCGCTCATACGGGAACTGGTTCTTTCCACTGGGAGAAGCCTTATCTATACCACCGCTCTTCCCCCCGGAGTTCTTGCAGGAAACCTTGAGGCTCTGACCATTCTTGATGAGAACGGTGAACTCGTCGAAAATCTGCATTCTCGAGTCAGAAAGGTTCGGGAAGCGATCGGACTTCCCATCTCTTCTTCTCCGATCCTTTCCATCAAGGGCCCTATTGAAAAACTTGAGATGATCTCATCTTCCCTAAAGGAGAACGGGCTCCTCGCTCCTGTCATCCGTTCCCCCACTGTCCCGGTTGGAGAGGAATGCATCCGGATCTGCGTGACCAATCACTGGGAAGACACATTTACCCGGCTTCTTTCAGAAAGCATGATCAAAGCGCAGGTCCTTTTGTAGGAAGAAATTACTCCCCGCGATATCCAAAGGGGCCGTTATAATAAATCGTAACGGTCCCAAGTGGTGTGAACGTCTGCGGATAATTGGACTGATAGACAGGAAGAGCAATCCCGGCCCCCCATGTCACAGTCACAGCCCCTTCATTCGGCCATGAAAACTCTATCGCAGGATCAATCCAGAAAAAAGACCATGCGGGAGCATTCGCTGCCCCAAAAAGACTCTGTCCCGACTGGCTTTCCCCAAAGAACTCCAAAACATAACCGGCTCCCCACTTATCATTTAAAACATGCTCCAGTGCTCCCGCATAATAAAGGAGATTGCCATTTAAAACCGATTGGGAAGCCCCAGTAACGGCAAGACCATTATTGAAGGTAAATCCGGGACCAACATCGGTTGGATTTTCAATAATGTCTCCCACCTGGAGATAAAACATAAATGGCTTGAAATGTTTCCTCAGGATAACATACAAGCCTTCGTTATAGGTCCCGTCACCGGTCTGATCAACACCATAAAGCTGGGGATTGAGATTCAGGAAATGCCCGGTGGGCAATGTTACCTGACCTTCGATTGTCACAGCTGGGCGGGCCCAGAAATGATAGACATCAGAATCGGATGTCAGCTGCCTTTTGACCCACAGAAGAGTGTCCCCCATTCCAAAACTGTTGATCGATTGGCCATTGGGAGTGGTAGGGGCACTTCCATGGTTCGAGACAAAGGGAATCGACATATCGAACTCCCAATTCTCCATAAGTCCGATGGAGATTCTCTCCGGCATCGAAAGTGATGAGAATCCAAGACCGGGCTGAATATAGTCAAACCAGTATGGCTCTATAAAAAACGATCCGACGGGTTCAACCTCCGCTGTCCCCGTAAAGTTTGGACCACTCGTATTGGGCCCCCATGGCAAATAAACTGGCTCGAGCGGTTCAAGATCTGGAATCAGGTCCTTGTTCCTGTCCTCTTCATAAGCTGAAGGAGGAGTTAGCCCAAGGGGAGGATCTTCGGCTCTCACAGAATGGGGGGAAGAAAACACCAAGAAAAAAAAAGTCATGACAGGAAAAAAACGCCTTGAGACAAAACGAATACTCTTAGCCATTTGAAAAATCTCCAAGAGAGGGGTGCCGTAACGACAAACGAGAGAGATAAATGGAAGCAAGTTTATCGGAGGGTCTTTCTGCCAGAATTTCCGAGAAAAGAACTCTTGCAGAATCACGATGCCCTGTTCTCAGATCAGCAATGGCCAAGATCATACGAAAACCTTTTGGCCATGGGCGGGATGCCATCATGGAAAGAAGAACCCTTCTGGCTTTTTCGTTTTTCCCTTCAGCCAGGAACAATCTTGCCTTGTTCAAGAGAAGGAAGTGATCATTGGGGTTCAGCGCCAGACCTTGTGCCAAAGCACCTTGTGCCTTCTTGTAATGATGTGAAAGAAAATCAAGATAAGCGAGATCATTCCATGCAATCGGATCTCTGGGATGGCTTTTCAAAATATCGGAAAGATCCAGTCTTGCCTTCCGAAGATCCCCCGCTTTTTCATCTTTGGAAAAAGCTCCATAAAGCTCCTGCCTTGACAAGGAAGGAGCTCCTGTTGAACAAGCAAGCAAGGTTGAGAAAGCCAGAAATAATAGGAAAACAGGAAAAAGTCGTGTCAAGCGACATAAGATATTTCTCATACGGTACATAATGTTTCCCCCAATTCTCATTGATCGAAAATATCATTCGATGAATCAATCAAAATCATCATGAGACTAAATATCATAGATACCGGGTATCATCTTAATCAACAGGAAGAGCAATGTCAACGAAAAAATATTTGATAATGACTATCGTTTTCAATTAACTCTAGAGAGAAAAAAAAGACTTGTCAAGTAGTGAGATAAAAAAATATGGCTGGAAGGTCGGATGGGGGGAAAAAAAGAAGGTTGGAAAAAAGATTGAATAGAATCCTAAAAGATATGAGGGGCAGATAGTTGTTTTCTGCCCCCCATCACATAAAGTCTATTCCGTATGGCCACTATCCCAGGAATCTTCTCTTCCAAGGTAGGCTGGATGAATAAGGTCCCGAATGGATATCAACCCAACAACCTCATCTTCTTCCATCACCAACAAATGACGAATATGATGTTTGTCCATCAAATCCTGGGCATCATAAATGGACGCATCAGAGTTGATTGAAAGAACTGGAGCACTCATGATCGTTGAAACAGTTGTCACGTATGGAACACGATCTTCACCCACTACCCGCCTGACAATATCTGCTTCGGTAATGATTCCAACCGTTTTTTCACCCTGCATCACCAAAAGGCTGCCCACCTTCTTTGTCTTCATAATTTCAGCCACTTCGCGTGCAGTTGTTGTCATCTCAACGGTCATCGGATTTTTGGTCATTACTTTTTTTACCATTACCATGTGTTTTCCTCCCTTTCAAAGCCACCAGCAGCCGAATAAACGATTCATACCAACTGACTCAAGAATCTACAAAGAAGCACAACCAACACTTTTGAATGGGATCATCAATTGCAAGGATCGATCAGAGATACCGTTCATTTCGATGATTCTACTCGTCCGCATTCTTCCTAAAATATGTTCGAAGTCCCCGGCTTGCAATATCCGTTCCTTTTATTCGCCAGTAACCTCGATCAATCGTTAAAGCTGCTACCGCGATTCGGGGTGTCCCAACAGGCGCCATCCCCATAAACCATTCATAAAGACCTTCCGGATGGAGACCGGACAGAGTTCCGGTCTTCCCTGCAACGGATATCTTGCGAAGGATAGGATCATTATGCCACCGAAAAAAGGCACGCCGTCCTGTACCTTTGACTGTGGTAGAGTGCATCATTGACAGAAGGGTCGAAGATATCCTTGCATCCGCAACAACTGCCAAAACCTGTGGCTTTGGCTGGAAAAAAACTTTACCGTCTGGCCCCTTGATACTTTCAATCAAATGAGGACGCATCATCACGCCACCATTTGATAAAGCCCCTGCAATTACGGCTGCATGAATCGGACTGATAAGCACCTGACCAAAACCAGCGGCACTTCGTGCAAAACCTGCCCTATCTGACGGGATAACAGCTGAACTCATTTCAAAAGGAACATCAGAATCGATTTCCTTATTAAATCCAAAGCGGTCCGCCATTGACTGAAGATTCTGAGGCGTCAGGTAGCGCAGTGCAATTTTTGCGAAAATCATGTTAACAGATTTACCAAGAGCTTCTGTCACAGTGAGATGGAGACGATCCCTACGCCGGTTATCTGTCCAATAAGCCGGACCGATGCAATAGAGACACCCATGAAAATAAATCTCTGTATCAGGGTTGATTTTCCTGTTCTCAAGTGCATCTGCAGTCGTAACAACCTTGAACATAGAAGCAGCAGGATAGGATGCTTTCTGAACCAGACTATCGGACTCAGTCCTGCCTTGGCTGCCATAAAAAGCCAAGAATGCCCCTGTTTTTGGATCAACAGCAACAAACATCCCATAAGGCACCCTGTTTCGAAGAACAAACTTGGCGACATCCTTCTGCAGGGATGGACGGACAGTCCATGTAATCACATATCCTTCGTCCGTTTTCGTCTCAAAATGATCACCGACAGGTGTGTGAAACGATGGAAGAAAATCGGGATCAAGGACAGGAAGATTGGAATTGAAACGAATGGCAGGTTTTCCCTGAACATTCAGAACATCCGGATGACCGGACACAACAGAGCCAAGCAGATCAGGCCCGGCAGAAGCAGAGGAAGGAGTCGAAACGGCAAGCAGTTTGGGAAGCTGCTCCTTAGGAAGGCTTACGGAAGCATTCGCCACCGAAGTTTGAGCGTGCGGAACGCCACCCTGAGTTGGAAGTGTCCAGAAAGAAATAAGGATAAAAAGGGAAAAGATACGTTTTCCCAAAGTCCAGGAAATGGGATTATGGATGATGGTGAGCAAGTGAACCACTCGACGGATCAATGGACAATACCCCCAAGCTACCTGCGCCAATCAACCCAAAAAACACCCACGCAGGCGAAACATCAACCAACAAATAATCAAAGCACTCAATAAAAGCAACTATGCAAATGAATGCGGGGAGATATTAGTCTATCACTTGAGAATTAGCAAGAACCTTAAAGCCTTTTTAAACCCATAAGCCCTTGGAAAAGGGAGTGCGCCAGGAAGACTGATAGACCTTCCCTCTGTGTCAAGACGATATCAGTGCCCTGTCAGCTCCCTTGACTCCAAGAATCTCAAGAGATTCCACGCCCGGAGGCAGAAAAAATCTCCCTTTGTGAACAAACCTACCTTTCTCGAAAAGCTCCCCGGTCATAGATCGAATTAACAGAAAAAGAGATGCAACAGACCAAGCTTGAGGAGAACAGGACGTCGGATAAAGAACCGGCCCCGCAAAGTCTTGTCGGTCAAATCCACAAATCAGTTCAGGCAAGCGGTAATCCTTAAACATCGATATCCCATCGAGATACGCGCTTGAAAGTGTCTTCAGCTCCTTTATGAAACCCATTCGGGACATTCCTGCCAGGATCAATCCATTATCATGGGGCCATATCGACCCATTATGGTAGGAAACAGGATTATATCGAGCCGCCCCCTTCGCCAGAGTCCTGACACCCCATCCACTGAATAATTCAGGATCAAGCAGGGTTTTTGCTAGTCTTCGTGCCAGATTCCTGGGCAAAATTCCAGTTAAAAGCAAATGGCCAGGGTTGGATGATTTAATGACACAAGGCTTGCCCGCTCCGTCGATTGCCATTGCAAACATATTGTGTTCAGGAATCCAGAACTTGTTTATGACATTTTCCTTAAGCCTTTTAGCCCGTTTTTTCAGGCTCTTTGACAAGGAAAGGGCTCCAAATTTTTCTGCCAGAGGGGCAAGCATGCTCCAAGCCCAATAGAGATATCCCTGTACTTCTATCAGAGCAATGGGATGCTTTGCCAGACTCCCATCAGCATGAAACACTGAGTCGGCCGAATCTTTCCATCCCTGATTGATGAGGCCTCCATCAGAGCTTGCGGAATAGATCAGAAACTGTGAAACAGGATCAAGTCCATACTGATCAATCCAGAACAAAGCTTTCTCTATCGAAGGCCAAAGGGAAGCCAGTATTTTTTCATCACCGGTTCTCTGATAATATTCGCAAGCTAAAACAATAAATAGCGGGGTGGAATCAATGGATCCGTAGTATCGACCAAATGGGATTTCCAAAAGATTTGAGAGCTCGCCGGATCGCTCCTCATGAAGAATTTTTCCGGGCTGAGAGGCCCTGAAAGGATCAATCTCTGTTGCTTGCCTTTTCTCCAAATATTTCAATACGTTAAGAGCAATATCCGGCCGAGCCCATAAAATGGAATACGCTGTGATGATCGCATCTCTCCCAAAAAAGGTCGAAAACCAAGGTAAACCAGCATAAGGGACCTTTCCCTCAAACCCTCCCGTAAAGAGCATGTCCATATCCTTACAAGCCCTATCATATGAAGCGGAAAGAATCGGGTTGTCCGTCTTTAAAACAGGCCATTTTTCCAGCTCATCAAGATTGTTTTTTCGCATTTTTTTCAAAACAGAAGAAAAAGACTCTGGCGATAATTCAGGTTCATGCACAGAATGCAAAGGAATCGAGCGGGTTTCAACAAGTGCAAGAACCGTTTCAACACAACACTCTTCTCCGGGCGGGATGGTTATTGTCCATCGGACCTCCTTTCCGGCACTTGAAACTACTGCAGGATGCCCTCCACCAAAAGAGATGACCGATTCCCGTACAATTCCATCCTTTCCCTGACAGGAAAAACTCAGCACACCATCACGAAAAACTCTCTCGACCTTTCGGGGAAGGTCAATCGAACTCACAAATCCCCTGACTTCAAACATATCGGCAAAATCAGAATCCATTGCTAACACGACCTGAAGAGAACGTTTCACCCTGGAAAAGTTTCTGATTGAAAGACGCTCACGAACCCCTTCCGGCAAAAGGATTCTTTCTAAAAGAAGTGATACGGCTCCCTCAGCCTCTTCCCCCGAAGAAGATGAAAAAGGAATATATTGCCGAAAATAAGAAACCCCGTTTTCTGGCTCTCCTAAGGGTTCGAGATTCATTGGATGACGTCCTTGGATGCTCCAAATCCACGCAGAAACAAATCGCATCCCATGCCAAAAGATCCCATAAAAGTTCTTTTTCCTGACATCAATCGTTCCAAAAAGATCCCAAATCGCCAGAAGATCTTCTTTTTTAAGCAGGCGATCCTCTGGACCGATCGCCCTGGAAGCCATATGAATCTGATTTCGTCGAGCCTTCAAGAATCCTCCATATGTTCTAGCGAATAAGACCGTCAAACTTGCTGTGTTTAAACGTGAGACAAACCCATACAGCCAAAAGCTTCAAACTCTATCCATCCTGAAACAACGCTTTCCATTTTAAAAAAATCCCTTTAGAATGGGGACATCGTGGTGTGACACACCAAAAGATCTTCTCATCCCAACCAAGATGATTCCGACAAATGCCCCATAATATGGAGCATATAGAAAGAGTCCATTGGGAACAATCAATAATCGCTTCGGAATCTCTTGGCGGCTCATCCACTCATCATTTTCGTGGACCAATCGCCTTTTCATCCAATACCACTTATAAGGAATGAAAGATGTCCGTCTCCAGAGGATTACTCAGCATGACAGGCTTCGGAGAGGCCTCAGCACCATACCCTCTTGATAAATACAGGCTTTCCGCAAAATCTCTCAATCATAAAAATCTTGAGGTTATCCTTAATTTTCCAAAAGAATGGGAACATTTGGAGGTCCCTACTCGGCGATTGGCAGCCTCTTTCCTGACAAGAGGCAGGATTGAAGTGACTGTCTCCCGACCCCCACAGCAAATGGCATCAATGCCGATCTCCCTGGAAAAAGCAACAGCCATTTTCATCGAACTTTCCCAGATCAAGGACGCACTCGGCTTAAGGGAAGCGGTCACACTAACGCACATCCTCACAGTAATGACCCGTGAGGGCAATATCCCCCCCCCTCCCGTCGATACGGAAACAGCTTTTGGGAGCATTGAAGAGCTTCTCCGAAAACTGAAAAGCTCCCGAGAAGAAGAAGGACAGGCTTTGCTCAGAGTCATTGATGGGCTTCTCAGCGAAATTGACGAATATCTCAGGATTATTGGATTGATCAGACCCAAGGCGATTGAAGAAACAAAAAAGACCTTTGCCACAAAAATTGCAAATCTTCTTCAGCAGACAAGCGTTATGGATGCCGGAAAAAAAGTTGAGGAAGAAGCTCTGCTTTACTTGTCCAAAAAGGACAACGAGGAAGAATGGCAAAGATTTAACATCCATATGCAACGCTTCCGGCAAGATATGGATTCTGGGGGGGCTATCGGAAGATCCCTGGATTTTCTCGCGCAGGAAATGCAACGGGAAATATCCACTTTTATTACGAAGGAAGCCAATCCCCTTGTATTTCAGCCGGCTATGGCTATTAGAACAACTCTTACCAAATTGAAAGAACAGATACAGAATGTCGAGTAGGACTCAAGCGTTTGTGAATATCGGACTCGGAAATGTTGTGGCGATGGGACACATTATCAGCATCGTAGGCGTGAACTCCGCGCCTGTCAGAAGAATGAGAGAGGCCGCACAGGAAAAGAACCTCCTCATAGACGCTTCTGAAGGGAGACGAACAAGGTCCGTGATTATCATGGATAGCGGTCACATCATTTTATCAGCGCTGCAGCCCGAAACACTCGGGAACAGAATGAACGGACGGGAAGAGGACTCTGACGCTGGCGATTCTGAGTAACAGGGACTTTCCATGCACCAAAGATCATCCGAAGGAGATATCGTGCTGTCAGACGGACTAAATCAGACAATCTACGGAAAATCAGTTTTCAAACCGATTCTCTTTGTTGTCTCAGCACCATCTGGAGCGGGAAAGACCTCGCTATGCAAGGAAATTGCAAAGCGAACTGACCGGATCCATTATTCTGTATCTTATACAACGCGTTCGCCAAGACCGGGCGAAGTCGACGGCATTGACTATTACTTTGTCTCCAGACAACACTTTCTTGAAATGAAAGAAAGCAATCTTTTCATTGAATCAGCCGAGGTCTACGGGAATCTCTATGGGACATCAAGAAAAACGATCCAGGATTCCTTCCATGCTGGCAAAGATGTTCTTGTCGATATCGACATTCAGGGAGCTGAGCTCATTCGGAAAGATAATTTTGGAAGCGTTTCCATCTATATATTGCCTCCATCCAGGCAAATACTTGAAGAAAGACTGACCAAAAGGGGACAGGACTCAAGCGAAACACTCAAAAAACGTCTGGACAAAGTCCGACAGGAAGTTCACGCTTTCAACCTCTATGACTATCTTATATTCAATGTCGATTTTGGACAGGCTATAGATGATCTTCATGCGATCATCCTAAGCGAGCACCACCGAAGAAACAGGATGGAAAATTTTGTCAAAACAGATTTTTTGCCAAGGTTTGAGCAGGAAAACCCACTTTTGACCAAATCGGCTGATAATCGGTTATAATAAAACCTGTAGTCATTAAAAATTCAGAATTTCATGAAGGAGCCCTTGAGAATGAACGACCTGATCACAAAACCAATAGATTTCACACCGGGAATTATCGATAGCCGATACAGGCTTGTGATTGCAGCGGCAAAAAGGGCGCGCCAGTTGATGGAGGGGTCCAAAGCCCGAACAGCCCATCACTATCAAAAAGAAACAACCAATGCAATTGAGGAGATTCTGGCCTCAAAAGTTGAAATCATATACGGGCAAAAAGCCTTAGAGATTGAACAAAAACGCAGGGAAGCACTTCGCGAAAAAATGAAGCATGATGAGCGATTTTCCTTTTCAAGGGGTTATGCAACAGAACCATCTGAAGTCCTTCACGCAGATCTCCAGACCTATACAGAGCCGGCATCGGATCATTCGGAAACGGAACCTGAGGAACTGGAGGATAGCGACAGCTCGGAAGATTAAACATTGAGTAAAGCCCCTGGACAGGGAAGAAAAGTCATTCTGCTGGGAGTTACAGCCAGCATAGCAGCGCATCGTGCCCTTGATCTGATCAGGGTACTGAAGTCAGCAGACTATGATGTCAGGGTTGTAGCGACGAGAAATGCGCTTCATTTTTTTCCGAAAGAAACAGCCGAGGTCTTTTCAGGCCATAAGGTCGAGACATCAGCTTATGGCTTGGGGCCACGCGTTTCTCACGTTGAATGGGGTCAGGAAGCATCAGCGATTTTGATTGCTCCTGCATCAGCAGACTTTATCGCTAAAATGGCCTTGGGACTGGCAGATGATCTTCTCAGCACACTTTGTCTTGCCTCATCCTCCAAAATTCTTTTTGCCCCCGCCATGGAAGAACGGATGTACAAACATCCCGCTACTCAAGAGCATCTTTCCACTCTGAGGAACTGGGGTATCAAGGAAGTTCCTCCGGACACAGGATCGCTTGCATCCGGAAAATCGGGTGTCGGACGAATGGCGTCGGTTGAATCCATTTTTTCTGCAATTCAAGAAATGCTTTCGAATGAATCGACATATTCCAAAGATCTTCTCGGAAAAACAGTCCTCATTTCTGCAGGCCCCACATATGAACCGATCGATCCGGTTCGATTTATCGGAAACCGCTCCTCCGGAAAAATGGGATATGCACTGGCAGAAGCGTCCATTCGTCGAGGAGCAAAAGTTCATCTCATCTCCGGACCTGTTGCACTGCCTCCACCCCAAGGTGCCAACGTCGAATATGTAGAAACAGCCAGAGAAATGCAGGAAATGCTTTTTAAACATTTTCCTTCAGCAGATATTTTAATTATGGCAGCAGCAGTCTCTGACTATACGACTGATTCCACCTTGGCACAGAAAAAGAAAAAAGATGGAACAGAATGGACTCTCCACCTGAAGGAAAATCCGGATATTCTCTCTGCATTGACAAAATCTCGTCATCCTGGACAAACGATTATGGGATTTGCCGCTGAAACATCACTTGTCAGAAAAGAGCTCCAGGATAAACTCAGAAGAAAAGGGGTTGACCTTCTTGCATCTAATAATATTTCAGAACCAGGGTCAGGCTTTGGGTCAGAAAATAACAGCATTCTTTTACTGACCCATGATGGGTCTTCATTTGAAGAAAAAAGTGGTTCCAAGAAAGATCTGGCAGATTGGCTTATCGACAGGATTATCCTGCTTAGAAACAGGATACTCAGTCATTAGAATCAATCTCGGCCTTGAATAAAGTCGTTCTCCCCTAATGAAGATATACAGACCAGAAAAGAGAAAACGCGCTCCCGAATCAAATGGGCATCCTTGCCAAAAAGATGATGGATTGGTAGGATGCCCAACATAGGGTTCAAACCATCTGGACATGTTTTTTGTCCACCGGACAATCCCCGCCATAGACCGGCGAAGACCAGCAGATAAAATGAGAGGCACATGACACCTGAAGAAATTTCCGCACTTGAGGAGCGCATTGAGGCTAATCCAAAAAGCAGGTCATTCCTTCAACTGGCGGAGGCCTATATTGAGCTTGGCAAAACGGATCAGGCCCAAGCACTCCTTTCAAAAGGAGTTGAATACTATCCCTACTATCTGGCAGCCCGAATCACCCTTGGCCAGGTCCAGATGGAAAAAGGACTGATCCCTGAGGCCATATCCAATTTTGAGTTTGTATCAAGAACTATCCCTGATAATCTTATCGCCCAAAAAAGCCTGGCTCAGCTCTATTACAAAAATAATGACATGGAAAAAGCGAAAGAAGCCATCACCGTTGCAACATCACTTTCACCTGATGATCCAGAAATTTTAGAGCTTTCGGAAAAAATCAAAACTCCTGTCACCGCCCCTATCGTCAAAGAACCCCTCAAAGAAATGGATGAATCTCCCTTAAACAATGATCAGAACAGGGACTATTTCTCCGAGAATATTGAGTCGAAACGGGATGAAGTCCCTGAGCCGGAATCTCCAATGGAATCCGTAACGACAGATCCATTGGAGATTCCTCTCCCAAAGGAACCGGAAGAACAAATCCAAAACCAAACCCCTGACAACGATGATATGGACATGCTGGAGCTTCTGCCAAAAACAGAAACCATGGGTGACCTCTTTATGGAACAAAAGAGATATCCTCAGGCAGAACATATCTATTCTGAAGTCTTGAAAGCAAACCCCGGCAATTTTCAAGTCTCTCAAAAGCTGGCTCTGGCAAAAGCCCACTTTCCTCTCTCCGCACTCATCACTGAAGCGGCTGAAGAGCAACACCTGATAGAAGAGGATGTTCAAGGTGAGGAGCCAGTTGTCGAGCTTGAAAGTTTTCCTGAACCGGCTCCCACTGAAAATATTGCAGCAGACATATCTGATCGTCCGTTAGAGGAACAGGAACCTCTATTTCAGAAAACTGAAAAATCCCCACAATCTTCTCAGAAAACCACCACCCTCCATATCGATAAGCCTCAGCCCCCGAAACAATACAGTCAGAGCGATAGACCCATAACGGAAGACCCTGAAGATCTTGTCAACCGGATTCGCCAGAGACTTCACCGGGATGTTCTTGATGTCATATGGGCGAGTTCCGATGGCCTTGCCATAACAGGCAATGACAGGGACGGATCAGATGAAGTGAACCAGATCTTTGCCGGAGAGGGTGTTGAGTTTTTGCGCCAGATAACCGAGCTTGGCTCTGCCCTTGGGAAAGGAGAGGTTCAGGATGGTTTCATCTGGATGAATGAAGGGATTCTTTATTTTCATGATCAAGGCGACAATGGTGCTCTGTTTATCTGGCTACATCCCAATGCCAATGTCGGCCGATGCCGATACATCATCGGACAGGAAATTGGATCCCATAATGGGCTTCATCAAACCAGATGACCCACTCCATTCTTGTCCTGAATGGACCCAATCTGAACATGCTTGGAACAAGGGAACCATCCATCTACGGAAATGAGACCTTGGCTGAAATGGAAAAAATCCTGCAGGCTCTTTCCAAGGAGCATGGGCTGGGCGTGACATTTTTCCAGTCCAACCATGAGGGAGCCATTATTGACAAGATTCAACAATCTAAAAATGTTGCCAGAGGAATCATTGCCAACCTGGGCGGATTCACACATACAAGCATAGCCATCCGGGACGCGTTTCTCTCTTCGGGGCTTCCGGTTCTGGAGGTTCATGTCTCCAACGTCGCCAAGCGGGAACATTTTCGACAAAAAAACTATTTGTCGGATATTGCTGTAGGATCCATCTCCGGATTCGGTATTTTCGGATATCAGCTTGCATACTTGGCTTTTTTAAAGCTTTTACCAACTCCTCCTCCCTGAAAATAGGGAGGGGGGCAATCAACCCTTATCAGATCTTTGATCCAGGAGTCCAATCAATGGGAGTCATCGTAACGAACGAATTTCGAAATGGTTCTCGACTTGAGCTTGATAATGAACCATATATCATCGTCGAGTTTCAGCATGTAAAGCCCGGCAAGGGAGGTTCTTTTGTCCGGACAAAACTGAAAAGCCTCAAATCCGGAGCCGTCATTGAAAGAACATTCCGTACTGGTGAAAAGTTTGATGAACCGGATATTGAAGAAAAAAACATGCAATTTCTATATGCACAAGATAACGACTATATTTTTATGGACACGGAAAACTACGAACAGATCTCCCTTTCCAAAGCAGAGCTTGGAGACAGGATCCTGTTTTTAAAAGAACAGATGATTGCAACCATTCTATTCTATAGGGGTAAAGCCATTACCGTTGATCTGCCCCTCTTTGTCGAGCTTACCATTGCTGAAACAGATCCAGGACGAAAAGGAGATACGGCATCAGGAGGCTCAAAACCGGCAAAGCTGGAAAGCGGAGCGGTTGTCAAGGTTCCTTTTCACCTTCAGGAAGGTGATGTGGTCAAGGTCGACACCAGAACCGGAGATTATATTGAACGCGTCAAAACAGCTTCATAAGACCTATCATGATAAAACGGACATCACTCCCGCGCATCAAAAGGGAAGCCAATGACAAATCCTGAAATATCTGAAATTTTGGCTCTTTTGCAGGGGACGAACATTACCGTTTTTGAGTTGGAGAGGGAAGGGCTTCGCATTCGCATAGAAAAGCCCGCCTACCCGACCTCAACCGGCATGAAGTTGATCTCAAGGGAGCCAATCTCTGAATACCCTTCCTCAGAAGGATTAAAGCACCCTGCCAATCCCCCCGCAGATAAAGAATCTTCCCGGAATATTACCTCTCCCATCGTTGGCACATTTTACCGCTCTCCTTCACCGGAAGCAGGTCCATATGTTGAAATTGGATCGGTTGTTCGCAAAGGACAGGTCCTCTGCATCATAGAAGCCATGAAATTGATGAATGAGATTGAATCCGAGTTTGACGGCATAGTAAAGACAATTCTGGTGGAAGATGGACGAGCCGTTGAGTTTGGGACTCCGCTCATCGAAATTGCAATCACGCCGGAGAACGGATGACGATTCAAACACCTCCATTCCAGAAGATTCTGATCGCAAACAGGGGAGAAATCGCCGTACGCATCATTAGGGCCTGCAAGGAACTTGGGATTCGGACTGTCGCTATTTTTTCCACCTCCGACCGAAATGCCCTGCACGTTCAAATGGCAGACGAAGCTGTCTGTGTCGGCCCCCCTGAAACAAATTCCAGCTACAGAAATATTCCCAATATTATCAGTGCCGCCGAAGTCACCCAATCCGAAGCGATTCACCCGGGCTATGGTTTCCTCTCCGAGAATGCCCATTTTGCTGAAATTTGCCACTCTGCCGGAGTGGTTTTTATTGGACCATCCCCGGAAAGCATTTCCCTTATGGGAGATAAGGCCCGGGCCAAGGCTCTGATGAGGGAAACAGGTGTCCCTGTTGTACCGGGATCAATAGGTGCCGTAGCATCCGAGGACGAAGGGATGGAAATAGCGGATGAAATAGGCTTTCCTCTTATCATCAAAGCATCTGCTGGTGGTGGTGGCCGAGGAATGAGAATTGTTCATGCAAAAGATGGCTTTTCAAATGCGTTTCAATCCGCCCAAACCGAAGCCTACCAGGCATTTGGCTCCAGAGATGTCTATATTGAAAAATATTTTATTGGTCCTCACCATGTCGAGATCCAAATTTTATCGGATCATGACGGGAATGTTATCGCCATGGGTGAGAGAGATTGCTCTGTCCAACGTCGCCACCAGAAACTGCTTGAGGAAACACCATCTCCCCTGCTCACCCCTTCTGTCCGGTCGAAAATGTCCGAGATTGCAATAAGGGCAGCAAAAGCATGCGGTTATGTAAATGCCGGAACAATAGAATTTCTTGTTGATGACAAACGAAATTTTTATTTCATAGAAATGAACACCCGCATTCAAGTTGAACACCCTATTACGGAACAAGCCTTCAATTACGACCTCGTCAAGGCTCAAATCCTAATTGCCGCGGGCAGATCGATCGAGGACGTTCCTAAAAGCATTGGCCATACCATTGAGTGCCGGATCAATGCGGAGGATCCCTGGACATTCACACCTTCACCCGGAACAATCACCCGGATGATCCAGCCCGGCGGGCCTGGTGTGAGGATTGACTCATGGGTGACAACAGGGTCAGTCATCTCCCCTCACTACGACAGTCTCCTTTCAAAGGTCATTGTCACAGGAAGAAACAGGGATGAGGCTATTGCGAGAATGAAAAGAGCTCTATCCGAATATCTTGTTGAAGGCATAAAAACAACCATTCCGCTCCACCTGACCATTCTGGATGACCCAGACTTCATCAAAGGAAAATATGACACAGGATTCATCGAGAAGGTCATGGCAAAAAGGGAAAAAAGACTTCTTTTAGAAACGATTCAATCACCGGTCCAGGAATAAACTCGTGACATTTCCAAAACTTCTTTATATTGCCGGCAGTCAGGATTTTCCTGATAAGACATCTTTTTTTTCACACCTTGAAAGCCTCCTTTCCGAAGGACTTTCCTGGTTCCAGTTCAGGGAAAAGGCCCTGACGGAAAAAGCTTTGTTTTCCTGGGCTCTCGAAATACGCGAGCTCACCTCAAGCTACAAAGCCCTTCTGACGATCAATGACAGACCCGATATCGCCTATCTGATCGAAGCTGATGGCGTTCACTTGGGGCAAGAGGACATTCCTTCAATGACCTCGGAATTAATCCCCCTGGAGCTCAAAAATCTTCACATTGGCTTCTCAACGCATAATCCGTATGAGGTCAAAAGGTCGGTCATCCTTTCTCCATCCTATCTTGGAGTTGGCCCCATCAACCCCACTAAAACAAAAGATCTAGAGCATCCCCCCAGAGGAATTCAGGGCATCATTGAAACTAAAAAAATAACGGCACTTCCACTCGTGGCGATTGGAGGCATCACCCCTGACATGGCTGGAGACATCTTCCGGGCCGGAGCACAAACGATTGCGGTGTCCGGGGCCCTGACAAAATCTCCCGATCCCATTAAAACAATGAAGGATTTTCTGAACCACCATTAGTGCTGCGGGACTCTCTCGCATCTTCCTCATAACCAGGCCATCCACTCCAATACAAGAAGTCTATTGAACAGCGTGTTCCTAAAAGCGATAATGGAGAACATTAGCCTCATAGGGAGAATCTCCCCAGATAGTCTTGGATTCTCAACTGACATCGAAGAGTTTGTCGCCATTCACCATCAAAAATAACTTGTACCAGTTCCGAATTCCTCATGGGACCACAATCAGGAGAGCCCTTTCCATGCCTAGCAGTCAAAAATCAACCTCATTTTCAACTCGTTGGCCATTAATCTTAGTTCTCTTGATTGTCGGAACTTTTCTCGTCTATATCGTGCAACATAAAAAAGCCACCCAGATGAGTGAATCGATCCCCTCACAGCCAGCTCCCGCTGCATCCTCCCAACCATCCCCTGCTGCTAGCACAACAGATCCGGATCTCGGAGTCTTTTACCCATCCCAGGGTCATGACCACTGGGAAATGTCGCAGCTTAGAGGATTTCATTACAATAGTTCGCCACCGACATCAGGGCCACATCGTGAGGAGTTTATTGCCTCCTACTTCCCGGATTCCCCGATGCCGGACTACATACAGGTACATCTGCTGGAACACGGGAACATCTTGATCCAGTATAATTGCAACTGTCCGGATACCGTCACAAAACTTGAATCGCTTGCCCGCTCCTTCGACACTTATGCACCATCTATCGGTCTGGAGGAAGGAAAAGGCGTTGTTGTGGCCAAGAATCCAACACTGCCATCGCGTATTACTGTCACCGCCTGGACAAGACTTCTTTCACTCAATAAGGTTGACGAAAACAAAATCAAAAAGTTTATCGCAAAATGGCTTGCCAATGGTCAGAACAGCCGCCAATAAAGATCAATCACCCCATTTATCCTTACGTAACATCACAGGAGAACTGATCATTTGTTTTTAGTCCGGCTGGCGCTGAAGCGTCCCTATACCATATTTGTCCTGTGCGCCCTGATCACCATCATGGGTGTCCTCGCCGCTCAGAAAATGATTCTCGATATCTTTCCTGCCATCGACATCCCCGTGGTCAAGGTCGTCTGGAATTATCCAGGGCTCTCCCCCACAGACATGGAAGAAAGGATGGTCCTCATATCTGAGAGGGCCTATTCGACCACCGTCAATGGGATCAGCCGTATAGAGTCGGAATCCATCTCCGGAACAGGGTTGATCAAGATCTACTTTCATCAGGGAGAAAGTATTGCAGCTGCAATTGCCCAAATCAGTGCTGTATCAGAAACACTTCTCAGAATCTTTCCCCCGGGAACGATGCCCCCCAACATCATCAGTTACAATGCGGCAAATGTTCCGATCGTTCAGCTCGAAATTCAGGGGAAGCGCTATTCGGAACAGCAGCTTTATGACTACGGACTGAACTTTATCAGAGTCTACCTGTTTACGATTCCAGGGCTCTCAACGCCTGCCCCCTTTGGTGGAAAAATGCGCCAGGTCATGGTGGATATCAATCCTCAAAAACTTCTTGGTTATGGTCTTTCTCCAAATGATATCGTCAATACACTGACTCGCTCGAACATCATTGTCCCGGCAGGCACCGCCAGAATCGGCACAAAAGAGCTGAACATAGAAATTAATGGAAGTCCTTCCAAATTGGCTGGACTGGGAAATCTGCCTGTAAAAGCCATGGGGTCAACCGTTGTAAGGCTCAAGGATGTAGCCCTCGTCCATGATGGATTTGCTCCCCAGGAAAATGTTGTCCGTGTCAACGGAATGAGGTCCACTTATCTCACGGTTTTCAAACATGTCGGAGCATCAACTCTAACAGTTGTTTCGGATGTCAAACGGCTGATTCCGCATATTGAATCCCTTCTTCCACCAGGGATTCACCTGAAGCCATTTTTTGACCAGTCTGTCTTTGTCAAACAGGCTCTCGTCGATGTCATCATGGAAGGAGTCATCGGAACACTTCTTGTTTCCCTGATGATTTATCTTTTTCTGGGAGACCTGAGATCCACGGTCATCATCCTTTTATCCATCCCATTATCCATATTAACGGCTTTATTCTTTTTAAAGATCTCGGGAGAGTCCCTGAATCTCATGACTCTCGGAGGGCTTGCCCTGGCCATCGGAATGTTGGTCGATGACGCAACAGTTGCCATTGAAAACATTGAAAGAAATCTTGCCCTTACAGAAGATCCCCTTCTTGCGGTCTATGATGGAGCCAATCAGGTCGCACTGCCGGCATTTGTGGGAACCCTTTCAATCCTGATTGTTTTTTTTCCGGTCATTCTCCTGCAGGGCGTCTCCCGCTTTCTTTTTACACCTCTAGCGCTTGCAGTCGTATTTTCCATGTTGGCAAGCTACTTTCTCTCCAGAACCCTGGTTGTCACCCTTTCAAAAATCATCCATCAAAAGCATTCCGGGCAAAAGAACCTCACCGATCCTTCCGGACCATCGGCCAGCGGAAAAACCGAACCCAAACGATCAGGAATCTCCAAATTATTTTTACATTTTTTTGAAAAACTGAAGGTACGCTATCAATTCATGCTGGGAAAGGTTTTGCTGAAGCCGGGAATGGTGATTGCCACCTGTCTTGTACTGGCAGCTGGGGGAGTTCTCCTCCTAACAAGAGTCGGTTTTGACTTCTTCCCGAATGTTGATGCCGGTCTTCTGGCTCTTCACATGCGGGCACCAGACGGGACCAGAATAGAAGTTTCCGAACAATATGCGGCCCAAGTCGAAAAAGCACTTCATAACATCATTCCACCATCGGAGCTCAAGTCCGTTGATGTGAATATTGGACTCCCTGTTTTCTACAATCTTGCCTTTTATGAAACAGACAGTATCGGACCAATGGACGCCGACTTTCTGATCTCACTCAAAAAACACCATCACTCAGTCTTCTCCTATCAGAAAGAGATCCGGAGCAAACTGGCAAAGGAATTTCCGGATCTCTCTTTCTGGTTCAAGCCAGCGGACATCATCAGTCAGGTTCTGGATTTTGGACTATCCGCTCCTATTGATATTCAGGTTGAGGGTCGCAATCTGGAGTCATCCTATCAGCTTGCAAAAAAAATCCGGAAAATTGTCAGACAAATCCCCGGGGCGGCAGACGTCTCAATTCCTCAGGTCATGCATTATCCAACCATATTCATCCATACCCACAGAGGCAATGCGCTGGAGGTTGGGCTGACCCAAAATGATGTAGCATCGAACCTTTTGGTCTCACTGGCATCAAGTGCCCTCGTTGCACCAAACTACTGGGTCAATCCGTTAAATGGAATCAACTATATTGTAGCCGTTCAAACGCCAATTCCAGAAATTGATTCCGTCTCAGATCTGAAATCCATTCCCATCAGGGGGACGACACCTTTATCCAACCCTGTCTTAAACACCCAATATCTCTCCAATCTCGCAGACGTCAAAGAAGGAGTCTCGCCAGGATCCATCTCCCATTACACCGTTCAAAGGGTTGTTGACGTTTTGGTCAATACTCAGGGTCGTGATTTGGGATCACTCACCATCGCAATCAAACACCAGATCCAAAAGCTTGCACTTCCACCAGGCACCACCATTCGGTATCGAGGACAAAGTGAGGCAATGCTTGAATCCTTCACTCATTTTGGCCTTGGTCTCATTCTGGCACTTCTGCTGGTCTACCTGCTTCTGGTGCTCAATTTCCAGTCTTTTCTGGATCCCTTCATCATTCTTGTTTCGATACCGATGGGACTTCTGGGCGTTGCAATAGCCCTTTTCCTGACACATACCACACTGAATGTCGAATCGGCCATGGGCGCCATCATGGTCATTGGCGTTGCAACAGCCAATAGCATTTTGCTTGTTACTTTTGCGAATGACGAGCGCGGACGGGGACTCTCCGCTGGAGACTCAGCTCAAAGCGCTGGCGCAACAAGACTTCGTCCTATTCTCATGACGGCAACGGCAATGATTCTGGGCATGTTGCCCATGGCGTTCGGAAGTGGAAGCGGAGGGGAACAGAATGCTCCCTTAGGAAGAGCTGTAATCGGTGGACTTTTGATCGCAACAATTTCGACATTGTTTTTGGTCCCGGCCGTCTACAAGCTTTTAAGACACGAGATTCCCAACAGGTTCCGTTATGATGAAGAATTCAACCGATCGATCAAAACCTCTGCAAAAGAGGATTAATCTGCTGACCCTTAAGTCCTTTTTTATCAGAGCGGTCTCTTCGCTTAGCTCTGAAAGATTTTTCGGATGATTTCGTTTCCATCGACATCTTCTCCTGCAAGAGCCATTGCAAGAAGCTGTCCTCCGATAAGATCCGAGGATAAAATCAAATCCGGATGAACGGTGCGGACCCTTGCCAGCTTCTCCCTGTTTCGAACGGAAACAACCGTCTTTGCAACCGAACCGGTTTCTCTCGCTGCAAGCACAACAAAAGCATTATCACCATCATCTTCAAGAAGCGCCAGGATTGCCAAAGCATCGGCAATTCCTGCCTTTTTCAAGACTTCCGGATCCATTGGGTCACCTTCGACCTGATCAATTTTCTCCCAATCACCATCAACTCTCCTCTTTGGAACAATAAAAGTGACAGGAAAGTTCCTACGGGCAAGTTCCTCGTAGGTATTCATCGCCAAAGCGCTGGTTCCAACCAGAATATAGTGACTTTTTCGAACCATCCCTTTTCTTTCTCCCATCAACAGATGTTGGACACGGTCATTCATCAGTGGAAGAATGACCGTGGATAATGACGCTGTAAAAACACTGATTCCCAAAATAATAATCGAAACAGTGAAAATTCGGGCATCATCTGTAACAGGAACAATATCACCGTACCCGACAGTGGACATCGTGACAACAGCATAATAAAAAGAAGTCAAAAGATTTTTGATTGGCGGATTGAACCCCATTCCCAGCAAAAAGGATCCAAATACCGCATACGAAAAGAGAAGAATGATACTGATAAGAGAAAACATCGTTCCGGTTGCAACATTTGACCGGTAGAATTGGCGACGAAAAAGAACCAGCCCAAAAAACAGAACAAGATCTCCGATGGACGGTAAAATAAGATGTCCGTGATTTTGACGGAACAGGATCAAAAATGATGCGGATGAGAGAACAAGCCCTGCAGCCCAAGCAAAACGGGATCGAAATACAAGTCCAACCCCCATCAATATCTGCAAGATACCAATAAAGCTTCTGACACTTCCCATCCAATGCTGAAAAAATGCAGGAAGATGGCTAAAGTCTTCTACCGGTCCATAACGGATAATGCCTTCACTCAAGAGTCTGATCTGCTCGAGAAGGGGCAAGACATTCCTGATCCCCAAAAAGATCAGGATCAGGGCAAGAACTCCATGGGGGAACCAAAATTGCGGATGAAGCTTCCCCAAATATCCATGGGACCACTTCGCAAACAACAGACGAAATGCCCCCACGAATTCTTTCCACTTCAGAATCCATTTCGAAAAAAGATCCTTCAGCATCTTAAAAAGACTCTCTTCCCTATGAAAAAAGGCAGACAAACAAATAAAATTCGTTAAGTTCCAATAATGAAATCGCGCTCAATATCCGTTTAGCAAACAGGAGGGGACTCGTGTGTCTGCAGGGATGGATTCTTCAGGATTCTTGAAGAAATATCAAGGTGTTCAAGGAGGTGCTCCAACATATTTCTGCTGACTTGCTCACGAACAACAACCCTGAGAACAGAAATAGTCTCTGCTTTTGGTGGAAGAGTATAAGCCGGAACAATCCAGCCAAACTTTTTGAGCTCAGCGGAAATCTCCATCTCTCTTCCTCCATGAGGTGATCGAAGAGAAAAAGCAACAATCGGCAAAGAAGGATTGGGGTCAATCGGGACAAAAAAGGAAGACTTTTCAAGCTTGCCAGCAAAGAATCGGGCATTATCAAGACAATTATTCAATATTTGGCGATATCCCTGCTTTCCCAACCTGAGTAAATTATAGTATTGCGCAATGACAAACGCTGCATTTGATGAAAAATTCAGCGTGTAGGTCTCTTCTTCCGCTCCAAGATAATTGACCCGAAAAACAAGATCATCCGGGAGATCCGACCGATCCCGGAACAATAGCCAGCCGACTCCAGGATAGACCAGACCAAATTTGTGTCCGGACACATTGATCGATCTCACATGACTCAACCTGAAGTCCCATACAAATTCCGGTTCGAGAAACGGTAACAAGAATCCACCACTTGCCCCATCGACATGAATGGGAACGAAATATCCTTTCTCTCGATAACGCTTTTCGAGAGATTCATTCAACGCCTCAATCGGGTCCATTTGACCAGTAAAGGTTGTACCCAGAACAGCCCCGACGGCAATAGTATTTTCATCCACCATGGAAAGGGCCTCATTCACATCGAGAATAAAACGATTCCGGGATAATGGAACGATGCGAAGCTCCACATCAAAATATCGGCAGAACTTTTCCCAGACAACATGAACATCCCCCCCCACAACCAAATTGGGAAACTCAGTAGAAAGCCCTTTCTTTTTCCGATTGAATTGCCATTTTTTTTTGTGGGCGAGAAGTCCCAGAAGAATCGCTTCCGATGACCCGATTGTGGAGGTTCCGGTTACATCCTGATCTTCTGGGGCATGAAATAGGGAAGCCAGCATATGAATGACCCGATGCTGAATTTGCCCGGTCTGGGGATACTCACTCTGATCCACAAGATTTTTCTGAAGATTTTCTGAAATCAGTTTTTGCGCTTCCGGCTCCATCCATGTCGTTACAAATGAAGCCAGATTCAGGGAAGGGTTTCCATCAAGATCCAGTTCATCATGAATAATCTGATAGGCGCTTTGAGGATTTGTCCCTTTTTCGGACATTCTAAAGGCCTCCAGATCATTCGTAAAAAACCGGGTTCCATATGTCGGAGTCAAAAACTCTTCGTTTTTTTTGGCATGATGTCTTCTTGTCAGCATGTTCTCTCCCTTCACAGATTGCTTGGAATGGTTCCCGCCGGATCCAAAACAAATGGACCACAAGACAATAAAAAGACTTGAAAATAAAGGACGTCATGTGAGTGCTCTTCAGATCATGAATGCCCTCCTTTCCTATTTTCAATGCGACTGATACACATCAAGACAGATGGCGTAGCTTTTTCAAATTGGCTTTCGGCTGAAAATATCAGGAATTTCCGGTCACAAAATCGGACTCCATTCTTCATCCATTGGAATCATCCTCAAAAAAGAATATTCTTTTTCTGTGCAGTGATGCAGTGAGAGAGTGATTGACAGGAAAAGTTTTCATCCCCCTGACACCTGCCAGAAAGGATGGGAAGTCATGAGAGTTCTCGTCACAAGCGCTCGTCCCTACGAAAAAACCTTTCTGGATTGTGCCAATCAAAATCGCCACCAGATTCAATATCTCGAAAGCGCTCTTGATCAGAATACGGCGCCATTGGCAGCCGGATTCCCGGCTGTTTCCTGCTTTGTTGATGATGTCCTCAATGCAACAGTTCTCAAAACTCTCGCAAAAGGTGGCACACGGCTGCTAGCCCTTCGAAGCACCGGATTCAACCATGTCGATCTTGATTCTGCCCAAAAACTCCATATAACCGTTATGAGAGTTCAGGACTATTCTCCTTATTCCGTAGCGGAGTTTTCCTTGGGCTTGATGCTGATGCTGAACAGGCACCTTCATAAAGCCTATAACAGGGTCCGGGAAGAAAATTTTCTCCTGGACGGACTGATGGGGTTCGATATGCATGGAAAAACTGTCGGAATCGTTGGAACAGGGAAAATTGGCTTTTCAGTCGCCAAGATCCTAAACGGGATGGGCTGTTCCCTTTTGGGTCATGATCTCTGGGAAAATCCCCAATGTCTAGCCCTTGGAATGAAATATGTCGACCTTGATACACTGCTTTCCCAATCACAGATCACAACCCTTCATCTCCCTCTTACCCCCCAGACATATCATCTGATTAATGCAACCACCCTTCAAAAAATGCCGGATTGTGCCATTCTCATCAATACCAGCAGAGGAGCATTAATCGATACGAGAGCTCTCATCGAAGCGCTTAAGGCCAAACGCCTTGGAGGAGCCGGACTTGACGTCTATGAGGAAGAAACGGGTTTATACTTCAAAAACTTCTCCGATGAAATCATTACGGATGACCTTTTCTCCCGCTTACTGACTTTTCCCAATGTTATTGTCACAGGTCATCAGGCTTTTTTTACAAGGGAAGCGATGGAAACGATCGCAGCAACAACCATTCAAAATCTTTCAGACTTTGAAATTGGCAAAACCAATATCAATATCGTGGGCCCAATTTCTCCTGAATGATTTTTTTCCCCTAGCGCCAGAAAGAAAAAATCTCCCGCGAGATCTCTACCCCGGGAAGGTCTGCAGGAATCCAAACATGTGCGGCTGATCAGATCGAAGGGAAGCCGTAATCATTCCTGAGAAAAAACAAGGCCAATCCAATGAAAAAAATCCTTCAGAAACAAAAAGAGATAAGCTGTTGAGACCAGATTCTCATACAACGGAAGAAGAAAAAATCCTGCCAATTTCCGATTAAGAAAAGAGCGGTTCTTTTAATGAATCAACCCCTTACGGGACTGGCTTCTGCTGAGAAGTGCCCGAAGAGCATACCAAGCGTGACTGCTCTCTCCAGAAAACCCAAAGATCGGCTAAGGTGCGACTGCCGGGGAACTCACTCCGAGTCTCCAGACCAAGTCTTAAAATGATAAAACGAAGATTTTTGACGGACCGTTCACACCACCACTGGCTGTCCGGATTTCAGGCAGAAAATAGGGACGCCAATCGGGAATTCCAAATCGGTATCCGCATGAGCACATATTAATGAAAACACTTGCCGTTCCCCTTCTCCAACCGGAAGCGCCACGATATTTTCAGCGACAGGGAGAAATCGGAGCGTTGACTCATTTGTCCCTTTTTTAGGTCAGTAAACCCTTTTTGAAAAAGAAATATCATGGGCAAACGGAAGATCACCCTCCTTTGGACATTCCATCCCTGATCGCTGAAAGAACCAAAGTTTGCTCGGAATCTTTTAATTCAGGGAAAACGGGCAATGACAGGACTTCAGATGACAACAGGTCCGTTATTGGAAGATTTTGCGGTGGAAGGTGTGCGAATGCGGGTTGTCTATGCTGTGGAAGCGGGTAATAAATTTCTGAACCGATCCCTCTTTGTGCCAGATATCCCTTTAGCGTATCGCGCATTCCTTTCCCGAGCACCCTGATCGTGTACTGATGCCAGACATGTTTGGCCCCTTCTGCCACAATCGGAGTCAGAATATCCGGAATATTGCACAACTCTTTGCTGTATGTCGTAGCCAATTCATTTCTTCTCTCGTTCCATGAATGAAGGTGAGCAAGTTTCACCCCAAGAATGGCCGCCTGGATTGCGTCAAGACGAGAGTTATAGCCAATCTCATCATGATAATAGCGGCGAAGACTTCCGTGAACACGAAGTGACCGCAAATGGCTCTCAATATTATCGTTAAGAGTTGCGATCATTCCCCCATCTCCCCCACCCCCCAGATTTTTGGTTGGAAAGAAGGAATAGGCCGCCGCAACAGAAGAACAACCTGGAGGCTTCCCATAGTGCTCGGCACCAATTGCCTGACAGGCATCCTCAACGATCCATAGACCCTCTTCTTTGGCAAACGCGGAAATAGAGGACATGTCGGCCATCTGGCCATAAAGATGAACCACAACGATCCCGCTGATCCTCGACCCGGTCATATGGTCATACCAGAGTCCATCCCGACGTTCTCCGCGAATGGACAGGATCTCTGAAAGCTGTTTGCTTGTCATATTGAACGTTCTGGGATCAACCTCGGTAAAAAGTGGTATTCCACCTGAAAGGACGATTGATGAGGCCGATGCATAAAAAGTAAATGACGGAACCAGAACTGTTTCTCCAGGCTTCAAGCCGGCAGCCTTTAATGACAAGATCAGGGCATCCGTTCCTGAAGCAACGCCAACGGCATGAGGAAGTCCCCACCAGGAAGCCATCTGGTCTTCAAATCGTCGAACAGTCTCACCCAAAATAAATTGTTGGGTGGAAAGAACAGATGTCACGACAGGAAGGATCTCAGATTCAATCCGGGCGTATTGTCTGGTCAAATCAAAAAAGGGAACAGAGTTAGATGTTTGCTTTTCAGTCGACATGCCCATTTCCTTTCGATCCGTATGAAAGAATCCCTGCCCGAGTTCCGGATGCTGAGTGTTCTCGTCCATCCGAGGATGATGGAGAGGAAGGTATTCTGAGGATCAGTCCCCATGGGAGTTTATTGGGATTTTGAACCTCCGGGGAGTTCGCCCTGAAAAGAGTCCGCCAATATCGGGGATCTCCATAAATAATCCCTTTTGCTGCAACCGTTTCCAGTGTATCCCCTGTTCTGACCCGGTAGATGGATGGTCTCCCTTTAGCAGGGTGAAGAAGTTTCCACTGTCTTTTCGCCGCAAAGAAATCATGCTGGAAAGAGGGATCCTCCTTGGCAAACCATTTCTTGTAAAGAGCAACCCTTTTTGTTTTCATCGGGTGACGCATGATCGATGCCCTCAAATGAAAACGTGCGTCTTCCTTCAGCCTTTTTATGGAAAACTCTTTTGAAAAGTTTTTTTGTGAAAGAGAAGACATCGCGGCAGACTGAGAAATGATCGCTTGTCTTCGCGGGGTCGGGGAATTTCCGGAAAGATCCTTTGCCACCGCCATTTCAATACGCGCCAAGTGTGCGAGAACCGTTGCATCATGCGGCATCAGTCCGTAGGCTGTTGACTCTTCGCGAAGAGCCTTGTAAATCTGTCCCATCCGAAAATAACACCACCCGATACTATCCCTGAAAGAACCATTCTTTGGATCAACAGTCAGCGCCCTCAGGATAAGATACCTTGCGGCGATCAGATTCCCATTGTCCACGACCCAGGTGTAACCCAGATAGTTCAAGGCATCTGCCATTTTAGGATCCAGAGCAATGGATCTCTCCAGATCGCGCTGGGATTGTTTCAAATATTTTTTGTGGTTCCACTGGTCAAAGAGAACACCACGGTTGAAATACAGAACGGCGCTGTCCGGACGAAGCTCCATCGCCTTGGACAAATACTTCTGCGCAACCGGAAAACGCTTCAGATCCATCTCTGCAAGAGATATGGAAAAAGGGATTTCCCATTTGGAAGGAGCCAACTTTTCCGCTTTTAAAAAATTTTTGATTGCAGCTTTTGGGTTTTCAAGACGTCTGTAAAGATCACCCAAGAGAAAATACCCCATGTCACTACTGGGAAATCTCTGGATCATCAGTCGATAGGTATCAACAGCTTCGGGAAGGTGAAGAGATCTCTCATACACTGACCCTAAAAATGATAGGAGCTTTTCATCTCCGGGATTCTCCTGCACAATCGACTGGATTTCCCCGATTGCCCGATCAAGCTGGTTGTCTTCCAATAAAAGGGATGTCAGGATAAGTCCAAAACGTTCGTCATCGGGATGCTCCTTGATAACCTGTCCCAGAAAAGAAATCGCTTCCCTCGTTTTTCCTTCAGAAAGAAGATCTTTCAAAAGCTTACCTTCCACCTGTGGGTCACCGGGGTGAATCCTGTCCAGGATGATGCGGTAATTTTTGTCGGCTTCAGGAAAGTTCCCAAGTGTCGCGGCCAAGTCTCCCAGAGACTCCCATCCCGGCTCAAATCCTGAATTTCTTTTCACAGAAAGGGAGAATGCGTCTTTCGCTCCTTTAAAATCTTTCTCTCTTGCAAGCTGGAAACCCAGATAAAAAGGCAAATAACTTGATGTTGGATTTTTATTGACTCCCTCCTTCAAGACTTCGATCCCTTTATCTGGTTGTCCAGTCCGGTTATACAAATCATCAATCGCAACATAAACTTCCGATTTCAAAGGATCCAGCGGAAGGACATGTTGCCGATAAAGAGTGATAATATCTTCAAAACGCATATTTCTGAGAGTCGGATCTGAAATGCGGAGAGCCTGAACACGCTCTATCCTGGCGAGGTATAGCCATGGAGATATCCTTTTGGGGTAATCAAGAGTCAGTTTTTTTAGGGTTTCAATAGCCCCTTTCTCATCTCCGGTCTTCTCTTGTAAATGAGCCTTCCTGAGTCGCATGGACAATGACTTTGGTCGATAGTGAAGGACCTTTTCTGTTTCTTCCAGAGCCATGAAAGGATTTCCAAAGTCCTGATTGATATAGGACTGAAGCTCATGGTAGTAGGATTGCCAAGGTCGTGGCGGATCAACAGGCAAAGGTTTCGATCTGGCAATCACTGTCTCGCCATATCCTGATGAGGCTGCTCCCGAACCCGACTCCATATGGCAACCACCCAGTATGGTTCCAAATATCAGAGGAACAAGACCTGCTGACACCCAGGTTTTGAAAGACATTGACTTGCACCTGGCATAAAACCTGTTTTTTGGCGCAATAACCGTGGGCTCAACACCAAAAGCTTCTGTCACATCCCCTCCAGAAATATCTGAATCAATTCAAGAAATCCCAAAGCCAACAAAATCCGCTCAACAGTAATGATCTTGGTAACACTCAAGAAGGTTTGTCTGAAGTTTCCGTAAGAATACCGGACTCAACAGAATAAACGGTGATCAGGGTCTGTTAGAGACATTCACCCTATTTTCCTAGCTGCACAGGAAAAGATTCGCCTTCTGGCAACACAGGAATAATAGAACCCCGACGCCGGCCCTCCGATGAGGGACACCCTGAAATCGTCTCCGAATCCAAGACAGGCATCAGGCTCTGCCCCACAACCCGATCGGTCTGAATGGATGAAGACCTGTAGCCCATGGCAGCAACTTTCCAGCCGGAGTCAAGGACTTTTTGTATGGGGGCTGACCAGCTGCCCTTCACTGACAGGAGAGAGAGTGTCGCTCCGGCATCCTGACGAAAATAAACAACCCCATGTCGAACATCCATAAAGTTAAAGGTCTTCCTCATTGGGAGAGTCGCTCTTACCCTCGCCTCAATAGAGCCACCGCGAGGGAAAAAGACCCCATCCCCTTCAAAGATCCAGCCTTCCGATGGAAGAATTTCCCGAACAGACAAAGCACCTTTGAGTTCAGGAACGGAGCCCAGAAAACCTTTCACACCCTCACATTCGTAATAGCCTGATAAAAAGGAAAGCTTTCCCCTACGAAATCCAGTCATTGTGATGTGAATGCCACCAAGTGTTCGATATGGGAAAAAAGAGACAGGCCTGAGCGCTCGACTCCCGTACGATACAAGACTCGAAGGAATGGGAAGTGCATACAGGAATAAAAACGAATCGAGCCCTTTGTATCCCTTCGGCCCCATTGTACTCTCCTTACGGATTACCCCATTGAAGCGTCACCAGCCAACCACTCAATAAATCAAGTGTATCTGAGGGGGGGATCAAATTCAAACCAAGACAGGATTGAAAAAGGAATATCCTGACCCAATCAGGCAATCATTCCTCAATCACCAGAGCCTACAATGGAGACTGTGGAAAACGGGAACATTTTTTTCATTTTGGAAATTTCAATTGACTCTGGTAGGATTCGCCGGCGGTGGCCAGTGCAAACAGCGTCCAGTTCTTGGGGAAAATGTCTCCTGCACAGACAAACGATACTGGCTCTCATTACTTTCATGGATTATTCCTATCCCGGAAAAACTGAAAAAGTCTCCTTTCTGCCTCTAAAAAGGAGAGAGTACCCCTTTTCTGGTTCGTCGTTTCAAGAAAGAGTGATGTTTTTGGGAGGTAGCTTTTCGGGTTAAAACGGTCAATCCTATAAAAAAGTGAGCATCAAAAAACCCGAGTTCCCGCCTTGACACTATCAACATGGACGGACAGGGACCGAATGAGAAAACCGATCACGGGGGAAAAAGATGAAAATACTTGTCACAGGAGGAGCTGGATACATTGGCTCCCACATGGTTTCATTGCTTGAAAAATCTGGCCATGAAGTGACTGTCATGGATAATCTCTCGAACGGGCACAGGGATTCCATTGGCGAAACACCGTTTATTTTGGGTGACATAGGAGACAGATCCCTGCTGGATCAAGTATTGGCTGAAAACAGCTTTGATGCTGTCATGCATTTTGCCTCCTTTATTCAGGTAGGGGAATCTGTCACATCTCCGTCAAAATACTACAACAACAATGTTTCAAAAACGCTGGTGCTGCTTGATGCCATGGTCAACGCTGGTATCAGGAAATTTATTTTCTCCTCCACCGCTGCAATCTTTGGAGAACCGATTTACTCTCCCATTGACGAGTCCCATCCAAAATCACCAGTCAACCCCTATGGAAGAACCAAATTATTCGTCGAACAGGTTCTTGCGGATTATAGACAAGCATACGGATTGAAAAGTGTTTCTCTCCGTTATTTCAATGCAGCCGGGGCCGACCCTGATGGAAAAAATGGTGAGAGACATCACCCGGAAACACATCTTATTCCATTGATTCTCAAAGCGGCATCTGGAGAAAGGGACTCCATCACCGTCTATGGAAAAGACTACGAAACCCCCGACGGGACATGCATACGGGATTACATTCATGTCGTTGATCTTTGCGAGGCCCACTTGCTATCCCTTATGCATCTTTCATCCGGGGGAGACTCCGCCGCCTACAACCTCGGAAATGGTCAAGGATTTTCTGTTCTCGAAGTCATTGCAGCAGCAGAAAAAGTGACACAGAAAGAGATACGGGTTAAGAATGGAAACAGGCGTGAAGGCGACCCTCCCCGCTTGGTCGCCGATAGCCGGATGATCAAACAGGAGCTGGGATGGACACCCCATTATCCGGAGATTGAAACCATTATCAAACACGCATGGAAATTTGAAAATCAATAAATCCAGCTGACCAGGCGTTGCATCAGAAGGAAACCTTGTTACTTTTCACCTAAAAAAGAATTTGGACATACTCTCATTTTCGCTGGAGCAATCGGTCTCCAGCGTTCCGGCTGCTTCCAGTTCCTGATCAGTTTTTCTCAAAGACGCGATCGTCGAACGCACGGCAATAGTTACGATAATAGTCTTGAAACAGACGAGCCTTCTCAAAAGCACACTGGATCAATCCAGACGCCCAGTTCTCTTCGCTTGCAAAATGTGCAATTTCTTCTGAAGAAGCCGCACCCTTATAACCGGAAGAACGTATCTGAGACCAGGCAGAGAGAGCCCCCATAGATCCAAGGACCTCTTCCTTTTGCAATATTTTTCCTCTCCATCGGTCTAGATTGACTCGGTGCTCACTTGGTTGAAGTTCTTTGAGAATAAAGGGACGCCCGTTAATGGAAAGAGTGGACAAAAGCGCGGGTGATATCGCTTGGCAACGTTTCTGGATAGCAACCACCCTCTCCGCATCATTTTCCCAATGTGGTTGAATGCTTGAGAATGCCTTACCCAGAGAGGAGCTCCTTGCTTCCTTCAGATCCAATAAAAAATTTCCGGAAGGGGTGCCACGGCCTTCAACGAGCAGTACGTACCTGGAAACACCAAGACTACCCAAACCGGAAATTCGATCCGCAATATCAAGAACCCTGTAAAATTCAGAATTTTTTTGCATTTCTGCAAAAGCCTCCAACGTTTTGACAACTCCATCCGACTCTCTCTTAGGAGTTGCAAATGCTTTCACCCCATCGATGATCAGCCGTCGTTGTTTGCCTTTCACGATACTCCGGCTCTCCAGAAAAGATCTCCGGTCTATAGATTTAACAGCCTTGAATAGGTTTTTGATCAAACCTTTTGAAAGTGATCGCTCAATCCATCGGGGTTTTTCACTCATGGCTTCAGAGATATAAGACCTGACAAACGATTTGCACAAATCCGTCCTTAGTCGAGCACCAAGTTCAAATCTGTCAGAGGCAACCAAAATACTGGTCAAAACTCGTAAAAGCTCCAACGTACAGGGAGCAAGGCAAGCTTCATCAAAATCATTCAGGTCAAAATAGGCCAGACGGTTATCGCCTTTATAGCTTCCAAAGTTTTCAAGATGAAGATCTCCCGATATCCATACCTTAGGAGCCTGGGTAAAGATTGAATTCTGAGGAAGAGTCCGGTAAAAAAGGTGACATGTTGCCCGAAAGAATGAAAAAGCATCCTCCCGCATACGATGATACTTGAGCCTCACCCTTCTGGGATCCAGATCTTGATTAAAAAGAAGAATCTCTGAGATGACATCTCTTATTTCCATCAGCAAACTCCTGGAAGCACAGCAGGTGGATCCAATTTCATACCGATCCCTTTTTCCTGAGAAGAAAAAGATGAAACCGATTGGAAAGCTTCACTCTCCCAGAATGCTCCTGATAGGGATAAAAATACTCGAGAGTCAATTTTTTCAAGGGCTCCAACCACTCTGGATGATCCTTCAAAAGAAGCGCAAATCGACCCGTATGAACCAGAGAAGAAGCCGCTTCAGACAAATTCTCAAAATCAAAAACCAGATCGCCAGACTCCACTTTCAAGACTTCTAGCCCAGCATCACTTGAAACATTGTTCAGCCAATCACTCATACCTGATGCAAATGGCGAGTCAAGCGATGGCACTGCTTCAGGTGTTGAATGTGGCCATTTTTTGGTCACCTCCTCCGAAACTCTTCTTAAGGCGCAATCCTTTTTTTCTCCCCATGCGGAAAATCCCAGGAACCCTCCACTCCTTAATATTTGAGAGATCATTTGAAGCTGTAAGCCATGATCTGCTGAGAAAATTGTCCCCATGGAAGAAACAACCGCACCGAAAGACCCATTTCTGAAAGGTAAACAGTCCTGATCCGCCACGACCGCTTGTGCACCTGGGTTGCGCTCCCGGGCAATCTTCCCCATCTCGATGGAAAAGTCGCACCCGATCCCACTTACCTCTTGCCGTTTTTGAGATAAATAAAACAAAACCGTACCAGGACCGCAAGCAAGATCAAGAACAGGACCAGGAAAACGATCTGGCAACAACTTTTCCAACCTCATGGCAATACTCTGCAGCTGTGATCCAAGGCCATCCCTGTATCCTCTTGAAGCATGATCCCAGCTTTCTCTTATCAGCGTTTTTTTCAATACCTATCTCCTTGACAAAAAGTGGACTTCCAAAATTCCGTTCAATGACTATGCACAATACTGCCGGGTAAAAGGCTGTCTCTTTCATTCAAAGGATTTGTATCACTGACAGGAGCAAATCATTCATTGGACCCGTCCAATATTCCTTGTTACAATGGAAGTATTTGATGCTCAGGAATACAGGATAGTTTACTCAACATAGAGGGAAATCGATGACTTCCGAAATAATGAAAAAGATACGAAACGCATCCCTGCTGTTACTGATTGCTTTCATCCCTTTGGCTGGCCTTTCTGGCTGCGCAAGTCAGGATGACACAGAGCAAATGACTGTATTTATCGCGCAAAAAACCCCCGATGATCTCCATAGCATTCTGGCAACCAAACCTCTCCCAGTTGGACGCATCACCGTTCTTGGCGGACAGATCATTCGACGAACGGACTCGCCAGTGGGAGCCATCTTCCTGATTCGTGCCCTTCCCCTCACAGAAGACTCTTTTCCGAAACAGCTTTCTGACAAGGAAAAACGAAAAGACATCACAAGCAGGGATACCTTCATTCTCTTCGTCCCTTCGCTAAAAATGATCGGCCAGGCAAAACCCAAAATCAACCCTGAAAGAAGTGGACTCATTGTTTTTGGAAACAATCAGAATCAGACACCTTCCATCGGAACAGGAAACCTCATCACGGCCGTTGGTGAAATCAAGGGAATGGAACGTTTTCCACAGGAACTGCCTGTTTCCATGGCCGGAAGGCACCTCCTGATGGTCAGCCATTATGTCATGCTCTGGTCCTCAGCAAACAAAAAGGTCTATCCACCTCTTTTGAAGCATTGACATGCTCAAAAAGATGGCTGTGACAAGTTCCGCCCGAGGACTCAAGGCCGAACCGGGCTTAAGACAAATGCCTTCGAAGAGACAGACAAGACGATAACGTCAACATCTTTCGAGCACAAGCCGGAGAAACAGGAACTTCCGCCCGTAAGAACGGAAACATCTCGTCATGCTGTAAAGTGCTTATGGGCGGGATTGTTTCATTTCACCATCGATAGGATGGTCAATGCGGCCTTCATCAAGATCTATCAGATCAAAGGGGGATAATCTGGCAACATCCCATTTTTTCGCCACTTCCGGATAAAAAGATTTTCTTGCTCGAGACCGGTCAGCATCAGGCCTGTCTTTCCTGATTGTATCAACCCATTCCCGGATCTCTCTTTCTGTTTTTGCCTGACTATTTTTCAAAATCCAGGAAAGAACCTCTTCATCCGTTTTGGATTTCAAAATGACATTTCGGAGAGCTTCTGGCGAAACACCCGTAAAAAGCAGAAAACGCCCATCAAACGTCTTCCCCTCTTTCAGAAGATTTTCATGATAGTCTTTCGGCAGATCGCCAGTGGCATAAAGCCGGACCTTATCGATCAACCTTGGGAGGAAACAAAACCCACCCAATGTTTCTCTGGGTGAACGGATTAATTCCCGAATACTCTTTTCCATGCTCTCCTCTTCCTTTTACAGAATTCCTAACACTGATCTGGATTCATCAGATCCCTCCAAGCATCGGAGACATCTGATCATACTTTTCCCATCTGGACAGGACTTTCTCCGGAGACGCAACCGCATAACAATAGCGGCAGCCACCAGGACAAGTATCATAGACACCGATATCAACAGATCGGTCACAACCGCAGCCGACCCGGAGGGGAGCAGAAACGGGCTTTCCTGAATCCAATTTTTGAGATCCCCATACCCGCTCAAAATCACTCTTCAATATGCATGCTCCGGGGAGAACCGCTCCAGACAAGCCCGGCTCCGTGCAAGAAAACACTCTTCCGGCAATCGGTGACTTTTCCTGCATCCAACGGAGCGTTTCCTGGACTTCGTCCTGTGATGTCTGTTCATCCAAGGAATTCTTTCCGGAAGGCCACCAAAGATCCCCTTCGGGAAAATTTCTCCGGGTTTTTTTCATCGGATCGATAAGACTGACCATGACACGGTCAACCAAAGGGGCCAGCTGCTCGGAAAGAGATAGGAATCTGTCCCGAAATTCTTGATGAAAATGACCCTCATGGGAAAGCATGGGATCAAATCGCCATATAATGGAACCGGGAGGAAGCATCTTTGAAAGCTCCCTGACCGACAGAATCACATCGTCTGAAGGAGGAATCCTCTGCTCGACCGTTTTGGGAAGCCCTGTTATCGTGACATGGAAGAGAACCCGAATGTTTTTTGAAAGGAGCCGTTCAAGTCTGGGAAGAAAAGGTTTCGGATTCTTGGACCAAAAAACATACCCAAAAACATCCGCTTCCAAAAGGGAAACCCTACGTACTTTGCGGTTAAACGGATTAGGGACGTCTACAAAACCCTCAGAAATCCTTTTCTCAAACCATTCTCCATAAAAAGCGGGTATATCCGTTCTTCTGGATACAGAAATGATATTGGTCGCCCGGTCATCCATACGGTTCAGTTTCTCGTTGATGATGCCCATAGCTGAAGCATTGGTGAAGGCCAAACCCTTCCGCCTGTTCGGTTCGAATAGTCCCACAAACCACTCAGAATAAGAGGCCACCCTCTCTGAGCCCCTTTGGAGAGAAGTCCCGTCGTCGTATTTTCTCCCAAAAATGCGATTCTGGTAATTCGGTCGACTGTATCAAAATCGCTAACACCTTCAGACACAATTTGAACGGCCTCATTTGTGACCGCCAAAAAAACTCCATCTGCCCAGTCAGACAATGCGATAGTGCTTCCCCCATGGGTCACCTCCCTGATAAATGTGTCGGAATCATCATGAAGGAAAGAAGAAGTCATCGCCGAACTCAGGGGAAGCTCCTCCGGAAGCGGAAACGACAACCCATAGTAACGTCTAAAAAAGGTGATCATACCGGAGACTTCATATTCCCCAAGCCTTCTTATCATTTCAAAGGGATGGATTGCGAGCCCAGACTGGGCCAAGGCACGATCAAGCGCATCATGCTCCCCCCTGACCTGTCTCGGAAGCAGAAGTGCCTCGGAAAACAGACGCGCCAAAAGCCGGTTGACAATCCCTCCGGGACCTTCTCTCACAATCGCTGGTTCAAGGTTCAGCATACGCGAGAAATCAGATACTCTTGTGACACACTCAGGAGCTGTCTCGACACCAGAAATAATTTCAAAACTTTGCAGGACTCTTGGAGGCAGGCCAACGGGACGAAGGCCAATAAGTCTTTCCGGATGGGTGATTCTGGATGCGATATGAGAAACAGTCAGGGATTCGAGAAAGACACCCAAAAGGACCCGGTCTCCCAAAAGTTGCTCAAGAGATCTGGCCAAGTCAATTTTTCCCTCAAGATGGTCCCGGGTCCCATCAATGACCAGATCGCACCCAACAAGATCCATAAGACTCGTCGAGCCGGAAAGAAGACTTGAAAGCTGGCTCGTTAAAACATGTGTCCTCTCACCAAGTCTCTCCTCTTCAGCCATTTGGGTTTGAAAAAGAGCCAGACTTTCCTCCAACGCACTGAAGTTCTGGTCAATCCAAACAACCGGATACCCTTTGCCAAGGATCCAGCGAACCACAGGGAGAGTGAATCGACTTGCACCAACAAAACCAATCTTGGAAACAGGGGACAATGGAGGGGTCATCTGCCATCAACGACTGGAGCGTATGCTCCTGAACAGAAAAAATAAGTCCACACAAAATAGTGTTGGAGCCACTACGAACGCAACGAGATCCATCACAAATCTCATTCTCTTGGCTTTGACCATCACAACATCCTCTGGTGCCTGGAGAACAACCATCCAAGGGTGGGGAGCGATTCCCTGGGTATCACTCATCAAGGCTGTTCCAAAAAGATACTTGCTCCCTCTGATATCTGCCTTGTACCCTCCTGAGAACCCTTGCTTAAAATGCTCCAAAACCGATGCCAAACCAATATTGCCCATATTTTGGCCAATGAGTAGCTCTTTTGAACTTGCCAAAATATCTCCATCAGTGGAGGCGATATAGGAAAGACCGGGAGCACCTTTTTTCCGGGGTTGAAAAAGGAACGGATGAAGTGTTGTTGACAAATTCTCAATCCCGACAAGATAGCCCAACGGTTGATCATCCGATGTCTGGCCCCTATGGAGAATAGGAACAGCCAACAGGAGAAGCGCAAGATGGTTGACAGGGTCAATGATCGGCTCGGAAAGTCTTGCCGCTCCTCCTTCGGATTTTAGATCGGCGATAAGACTCCCTGCCTGGCCGCGGTGAGGATTCAGACCTCTGTTTCCAATCCCTCCCAGAATATTTCCGGATGGATCGGTCACTTCCCAACCCCCAAATCGCTGGAGATGGCCGGAAAGGACATACTTCCCCAAAAGATCTTGGATCCTCCCAGAGCTTTTGAGAATAGCTGGATTGGCAAGCTGATTTCCAAGGTTCAGGGTATCCCTGATATCAGAGATCATGATCTGATCGAGACCCGAGGCCATATCCCTTGCGGACTTTGGCAACGGATTCCTGGTGACATAATAGGTGGCCATGACCTCCCGGTAATACAAAATAACCATGACAGAGCTAGGAATGATCATCATCAAAAAAATAACGAGACCAACATTCCAGCGCCAGGAGGAGGGTTTACGGTTTGAATCTGGAGAAGTCTTTATCTGGGCAAAAATCTCTGTCATGAGCTTTACTCCATCTTTATCAAGAGACAGTCAGAATCGAAAGGATATCTGACTATCCCAAAGGGCTGCTCAGGAAAAGACTCCAAAGCATTCAAAACTACCATTGCTCTTTGTGAACAGATTCTTCCGGAAAAGGGATATCCTGAAAAAACCTGACAGTTTGCTCAACCATCGCTGGAGGGCCACAAATAAAGACCTCCTGCCCATTATAGGAAGGAATCAGTTCAGGAAGAATCGACGTAACCCTCCCATATGCTCCGCTAAAAACCTGCCCCGAAGAAACAGAGCCGGAAATGGCAAGATGGACACTCACTCCTTTTTTCATCCATTCTTTGATTTCCTCTTCATAAATACAATCCGAAACATGTCGATAACCGTAAAAGAGCTCTATTGGAACTGGGCATCCTTCTTTCAGGAGAGTGCGGATCATGGCCCGAAGAGGAGCAATGCCACTTCCCGAACCAACAAAAAGGTATCTTTCAGGAAAGCGTTCAGGAGGATAGGCAAGATGAAAGGCTTTTCCGTATGGCCCTTCAATCAGGACAATGTCATCTACTTTCGATTCATGTATCCGGTTGGAAAAATATCCACCTTCTCCAACTCTTGTGATTGTCAGATCAAGGTAACCTTCCATCAAATCAAGCGGAGACGATGCAATGGAATACGCTCGTCTAACAGGACGCCCATCCTCACGAAGAAAGTCCGGGATAGAAGCCATAAGGAACTGTCCAGCCATAAATGAAAAAGCCCCTCCCCCCACTCCCAGACGATAAGTGTTCACTCTTGGTGTCTCTGGAATGATCGAAAGGATAGGGCATTCGACGACTTCACGCTTTGCCATGGTTGGATTATCTCCCGCGAAAAAGATGGTGTCAAACAAAAGTCCATTCGGACAGGCCTCAGAACCTGACTCGTGATGGAACTGGTTCAAAAAAGAAAACTTGGTGCATCATCATGCACCAAGTTTCAAGGAAAACCCTTCCCTTTTGGCTCTGGCCATTACCCAACCAAAAACAATCAGAGCTAAAAAAAGGTAGCAACCATCCAGAAAAAAGGCCACCATAAGCTGTCCTCCGGGGAATCGGCCCCCATTGACCACTTGGCGCATCCCCTCAAAAACATGGGAGGCGGGCACAAACATTGCAATATTTCTAAAAACCGGCGGAAGAACGGAAACAGGATTAAAAACAGCACTGACAGGCTGAAAGAGAAAAATCACTCCCCAGGCCAGGACCTCTGCTTCCTGACCGAATCGCAATATCAGGGCTGTTGTCAGGATACCAAGTGCCCACCCCATGCATAGAAGGGCCAAAATAAAAGGAATGAGAGAAAGACCAATACTAAAAAGAGAGAATGAAAAAAAATGGTAGGCCAAAAAAATCGCAAGCCCGGAAGAAAGAGAGACCTTTAGAATTCCGGTAAGGATTGCTCCAAAAATAACGTGATAAGGAGTTAATGGACTCACCAGAAGGTGATAAAGATTTCTTGACCAGATTTCCTCAAGAAATACCATTGAAATAGACTGCTGCGACCGGTAAAGCATGTCCCAAAGAAGAAGCGCTCCCAAAAGAGAGTAAACAGCATGAGAAGCAATAATGGATCCCTGCCTGAGATACAGCGTCAGGAATCCCCAGACCAGAAGATCCAGTAGTGGCCAGTAAAAGATTTCCATCCACCTTGGAAGGCTCCGCCGATAAAGATAAAATTGGCGCAGCATTACACCCAGCATTGGCCTTATTGTAAAAAGGGAAATGGAGGGGCGGGTGCGGTCCGTTACCATGAGGCCGTTTTCTTGACTGTATCAAGAAAGAGAGATTCCAGATCAGCAGCAGAATTACTTTTTAAAAGATCTCCAATCATTCCCTCTTTAATGATTTTTCCTCCTCCCAAAAGAATGATTCGATCAGAAAGTCTCTCCACTTCCCTCATGTTGTGTGAGGTGTACAAAAGAGACATGCCTGTATCAAGAACCCTTTTTCTAAGGAATTCTCTCAGATGTCCAGACACCTCAGGATCAAGCGTTGCGGTTGGTTCATCAAGAAAAAGAATCTCCGGTTCCGTAAGAAGGGCTTTTGCTATTCCGAGTTTCGCCACCTGTCCGGTTGAAAGGCTTCCCACCCGACGACTGGCAATCTCCGATAGGCCGAAATCCGAGAGAATAGAGTCAACCTTCGTTCTCCAATCTGCCAGATTATAAATGAATGAGTAGACCTTGAGATTTTCAAAAACAGTTAGAGAGTATGGAAGGGAAAGGTCTGTCGAGGCATAGTTAATCCTGTGGGCGATCAGTCTCCTATGTCTTATTGCATCAACACCAAGGATATTGAGGGAACCGGTATTCGGGTGCAGAAGTCCCAAAAGAATTTGAATAAGGGTCGACTTGCCAGCACCATTTGGTCCGACAATCGAGAGGATTTCACCTCTGTAGAGATCCAGGCTTACCCCACCCAAAGCGATTTTGGATCCATTCAGGAAAGTTTTGGAAAGATTCCTTGCTTCCAAAACCCTCTCAGTTTTATCAGGCATAAAAGACCGAAACCTCCGTCATGAAGGAACCTTTAAGCCGGAGAAGTGTATGGGGTAACGTTTTTTTGACATTCCCTGATTTCCCAGAAACCCAATATAAAGGTCAAACTTTCCAGTTCTTGGTTTTTTGACAAAATGAATGGGGAAAGTCACTGTTTCTCCCGGTTTCAAAAGCCTTGACTTATCCCAATCCAGAGTTCCCTCCATAGACCCCTGGCTGCCATCGACCCACCGGGGTGGAGTGGACAAGATAAGCGATATGCCATTTGCCCCTTCAAGCGTCGGCTCGATATGAAGAGTCAGAATCAGCGTAAGGCCATCACCTTCCGATCGAATCCCCCCAACTGATGAAATAAAATAACGATTTTCTTGAGTCAAAATACTTTTTTTAGAAGCCCCCACCCCAGGAAACATTGTTGAAGGGGGAACCGGCAAAGGAACCGAGTCAACCTGGGGCTGTCCGGGTCTTGAAAGAGTATGGTGGTTGGGAAGAGTCACATAAAAGAAAACGGTATAAAAAATCCCTGAAAGAAAAACAAGTGTTACGACCGATGCCAATGCGTAAAATATTTTTTTCTTTCCCGGATCCAATGACTCCTGAGTAATACCCATCTGGGCAAATCTTCGACGATCCTCGTCTATTGGCTCTTTTTCCATACCGAAAAACCCTCCTGGACAAATGGAAAAGCATCTCGCTAACCCAGATAATTCTTAAAAATGGAACGTAATCCCCGCTGTGAGGGGAGTCATGAACAGTGCTTCCCCAGAAATCAGAATCTCGGTAGGCGTTATTTCCATAAAAACACCCATTGGAGAAGAAGGAACCCTCAAAGAAACACCCGCTCCCCCGTCAACAGAAACACCGAAAGGGTGTCCAGACAAGCCACCCGCTCCTGTTGCAGCTAGGTCAACCCCGCCAACGTCAAAACGAAGATAAGGGATGACAACACCGTGCCCAAGCCATCCATCGGGAAGCATTTGGGGAAAGCCCCTTGCAAGGCCAGTTCTCAGAATCCACCCAGTAATACTTGCCGAGCCCGGAACAGGAGATAGGATCGGGGTCTGGGTAGGCTGTCCAAACAGGGAATTCTGGGAAGAAGTGACAAAAAGAGTCGGCCCCGGAGTCATCTGAAGGTAAGATCCATCTACATTCCATCGCCAATGAGACATTGAAGCAGCGAGAGGTTTTTCCAGTTCGCCCCCGATTCCCAATGCGCTGTTAAAATAACGGGAAGCACCGCCACCTGTTAGAGTATAGTACGAGACAAAGGGAGCAATAGTCCAACCTCCTCCATCCATAATTGACGGGGATTCAGTCGGGGGATGCTTCACCATTGGAGCCTCAGGAACAAAAGGAGAGGGGGGGTCAGCCTCAGCCTTGGGGGCACTCAAAAAAATACCAAAGAAAAAAGAAGAACAAAGCACGATGGCATACCATGTTCTCATGGTAAAGGCCCAGATGGGATTCTGTGATTTCCAAAATCAAAATTTGTTCCCATATCTTTCTTGAGCTGAGCCATATCAATAGATTGCTGAGAACGATCCCTTACGAGGCCAGCCCTTGCTCTGGCCAAATCCCTCTCTGCTTGGGAAACAGCCACGGTTGTCCCGGTTCCAACACGAAACTCCTCCTCAGCCAGAGCAAGGTTCTTGACCGCCTGATCAGTCAGAACGGAAGAATCCCGAATTTTGGCCGCATCCGTTCTCAGGTTTAAAAGATCACTATCAACGGCCTGCACGATTGTTTGCCGTAATGCTTCCCTCTGATCAATTTGCTGTCGCTTCTGGGCTCTCGATTGCCTCACTTGCTCAACATTTAAAAAACCGTTGAAAATTGGAACATTGACTGTTGCAGCCGCCGACCAGTTGTATACAAGTGGAAAGAATTCGCTATCAAAAGAGTAGTTCCCCAGAAGCGTCACGGTGGGAAGAAACTGAGCCTGATTGAAACGGATAGCTTGCTCTTGGGCTCGAAGCTGACTATTGAGAACTCTCAAGTCAGGCCTCCGGGAAAGTGCCTGACTGATAGCGGATGACTCATCCGGTATCACAACAGAAGCATCGTTGACCTGGGCGACTCGATATGGTGATCGCCCAATAACTCCCATTGCATGGTTCAAGGCAAGCTCGTCCACTCTGAGATGGTTTTCATCCTGCACTTCTGTCAAATGAAAATTCGAAAGATTCACTCTTGCATTCAGAACATCGTATCCATTTGCGACTCCATCCGAAAAGCGCGCTTTCGCTACAGCCAGCTGGAGTTCCATATCCTTTATTGTCAGACGGTCAACTTGAACAAGGTTTTGATCTCTCAGTACCGAAAAGTACGCCTTCTCGACATTCAGGATAGTCTCTGACAAGGTTTCCTCTATCTGGCGACGGGAGGCACTTGCAAGTTCTTTATTCTGGGCAACCTGGGCCCGCCGTCGACCAAAGGCAAAGAGTGTCTCAGACAAGGAGAGTTGTGCCTGATAAAAATCGTAGGAAACAGGAGATTCCGGAATGGTAAAGGGAAAGCCGGGCTGGGGTCCGAAATTACCGGTTTCCCTCGTATAGGTGGTTGAGCCGTTAAGGGTAGGATAATACTGGCTTTTGGCAATTCCAACCCCAGCAATTGAAATATTTTCTCCTTCCTCAGCAGCCTTGATTAATGGCTGATCCCGAACAGCCATGCCAAGAGCATTTCTCAATGTCAGAAGATAATAACGCGACGGATCGGAGTCGTTGGAAGAGGATTCAGGGACAGGTGACGAGGCAAAGGAGATTGACTGGTAAGGGAAAAACACCATCAATGACAATAACAAAGAAAGGAAATAGCTCTTCCGGCCCAACATATTCATGCAATCTGTTTTCAAAGGTTATTCACCAAGTTAATCAAAAAACACCACTCCCACGAAAAAGTCTCTTTCCATTTCAGAAATTACATGATAAAATTTATTCATATATTGATCATACCATCGAACAAAAGCATGAAAAAGATCCTTTCAATGCTTATTAACTCAATATGTTAAAAGCATTTATTGTTACTGAAACCCAAAAGGGACACATTATGACACTCTCCCAAATCCACACTTTTTTAACTGTGACACAAACTTTGAACTTTTCTCAGGCAGCTAAAATATTGGGAGTGACCCAACCAGCCGTGTCGACCCAAATCCAGCTCCTTGAAGAAGAGTTTGGAGTCAGACTTTTTAATAGAGTCGGCCGCAGGGTTTTTTTATCTCCAAATGGAATTCTTTTTCTTGATCATGCAAAAAGCATATGGGACCAAGTCAAGAATACATCCAAAATCATGACAGAAAAAATGCCTGCCATAAAAGTTGAACAGCTTTCGGTCGGCATTGGGTTTGCCACCGGATTCACCCGGAATACTCCCTTCACATCTTTTGTTCGCGGGACGTATAAAAACGCTACCGTTTCCATTCATCAGGGACTCGATCAGGATATGATCTCTGAACTCCTTGCCGGAAAAACGGATATCATCCTCACGCATGTTCCAGATGCTCCCCATATCAAAAATGGACTGAGTCATCTATCCATTCATCCGGTTGGAGGCCCCTCAAACTTGCTTATTTTGGCATCTCCAACAATTTCAAAGGAAAAATGGCAAAGAGATGTTGGCACCCTCAAATCTTTCCCACTCATTCTTCCCAACAAAAAAAATCTGTTAAGGGACTTTATTGATTATGAAGCACAAAAAAATGCACTCTCGCTTAATGTCACGATGGAGACAACAGACACAGATCTCATCCTGAAAATTGTCATGACAGGAGTAGGAATAACAATCCTCCCCGCATCTGCAGCAAAAAATGAGCTTGATAGTGGGTCAATTATTGGACTTTCACTACCTGACTTCCTTGCGAATTCCACACTTTGCGCCATTACACGTCAAGAGGTCGATGCTGAACCCGCACCATTGGTTAAGTTGGGAACAAGGATCTTCACATCAGGATGGATGGAAAAAACTTGACCATCTGCTCGTAACACTTTACCTGGTTGAGTATTTAAAGTTTTGGGCTTGCCCACCGGACGCGCCGCAATTCACAAAAAAGTAGTAGTTACATGTCAAAGCGAAGGGATTACCGGCTTGTCCTCCTAGTGAAGGATTATAAGCAGCCGGAGGAACACCAACCTGTCCGTAGGGAACAAGCGGGGGCTGAGCAAATTGATTGAGCAAGGTCGCTGGCCCCATCGAAAAGGCCTGAACGGGAGCTGAAAGACCAGCTCCCTGCTGGATGGGTCCGCCCAATAGAGGTCCAAGAGAGAATAAAACAGGAGCCCCGGGAGAAAATGATCCAAGAGGCAACCCAAGGGAAGGTGGAATAATCGGGGCAGACAATGGCGCGACCGGAAGAGATGAGTTCGGCAGTTGAGGCACAAAAGCTCCGGGAGTTTGCCCCAAAGGGGACCCACCAGAAGGATTAAAGGGTGTCACCGGAGGAATAGCCACAAAATTGGGCGCGGCAGGCAGAGAACTGATATTGGCCCCTTCTGCCACAATTACCCCTCCACAGGAAATCAGCCCAAGGAAAATACTCTGCAGAGCAACCTTTCCTAACCTCACCTCTATAATATTCATCTCCCCAGCCTCGACTGTTCTTGATGGAAGTGTCTCATAAGATCTATACCCCAATTTTACCAGACGAAACCCGTTGAAGAAACTTAAAGAAAGATCACTCCCCTAAAAATTTCAGCTCATCCGATGAGCGCTGTTTCAAGGGAAAGCGTTTGTGTACAGAGAGATAAACTGTGGGTACCAAAACCAGGGTAAAGACTGTTGCAAGAGTCAAGCCACCAATAACAGCCCTTGCCAGGGGCAGGCTATTGGAACTCCCGATATCAAGCCCAAGAGCCATGGGAAGAAGACCAACAACCGTCGCAAGGCTTGTCATGACAACAGGTCGAAGTCGGGTTTTCCCTGCTCGAACAACTGCGTCCTCAAGTGAAAGGCCATGTTCCCGCTGCAATCGATTAGTGTAATCAACCAAAAGAACACCATTGCTCACGGCTATTCCTACTGTCATGATCACTCCCATAAAGGCAATTGTTGAAAAAGGAGTTCCCGTTAAAAAAAAGATCCAGATCACTCCAGTAAAACTCATTGGTACCGAAAACATGATGACAAAGGGATCCAGAAGCGATCTAAACTGTGTTGCAAGAACCATATAGACGAGCAGAATAGACATCAACACGGCGAGACCCAAAGATAGAAATGCCCCTTTTTGCTGAGCAATCTGTCCGGAGAGTTTAACGGAAAAACCGATCGGGAGGGGTGTATTTTTAAGCAGGACTTTCAGGTCCTTCGTGATATCCCCTAGAGAGCGGTTTACTGGATTGGCTGATATCGTAATCAGACGAGTCATTTTTTTTCGATCTATTTCATTGGGACCATTTGATTGACGGATTGTGGCAACGTCTCTCAAAAGAATCGGGGAACCATTCGCATTTGTCAAAAATACATTCTTAAGATCTTCCATCGAATGCCTGTGAATACGATCTAACTGTACAACAATATTATATTCATTCCCGGTAGCCGGATCCGTATAAATTGATGGATTGTTTTCGTTTCCAACAAAACTCCATAAAACAGTTGATGCGATAGACTGCTCGGAAAGCCCTACCATGGCCGCTTTCACCCGATCAACCTGAACATCAATTTCTGGATAATGAAAGTCATTGGGGAGAACTTGAACGTCTTTAACGCCCGAAATTGAGCGCATCCCTTGAGAGAGAACATCTGCCAAACGCTGTGCTGTGGTCAGGTCATACCCATAAATCTCGACATCGATAATCCCTTGGTATCCAAAATTTAAAATTCTTTCAATCAATCCCCCTGGCATAAAGTAAATCCCCACACCGGGAAACTTTCCTCGCATTGCAGTGCGAACTTTATCCATTAACTGATCGGCTGTCTCACTTCTCTTATCGGGTTCAACAAGATTAACCTGGACAAATCCTGTATCAGGCCCTGTATTGGCAGTAAAAACGGATGCAGCCCCATTAGTTCCCCGCCCAGCCGTATTGCGAAGACCAATATTAGAAGCCACGAGCCTGACATCGGATGGGGGGAGTGTTTGCCGGATGAGATCTTCAATTTTTTTCGCAATCTGGGTCGTAATTTCAATTCTTGTGCCAGGGGGAGCCTGAATATTAATTGTAAACTGACTTTCATCAGGAGCAGGAAAAAACTCTGTCCCGATAAAATAAATCAGAGGCAAAGAACCAAAAAAAACACTCAACACACCAAGGAAAATTTTTCGCCTGTGATGAATCGAATACAAAAGAGCTTTTTCATAACGTTCCTCTATGGAGGAAAAGACCCTTTTAAACCATGAAAAAGCTTTGGTCAAAACACCTTCGGAAACAGATTTATGGACTTTCAGAAATCGGTAACATAAAAGAGGCGTTACTGTTCTGGATACAAAAAATGAGGCAAAAAGAGCAAATGTGATCGTAAGTGCCATCGGAGTCAATAAAAGTCTACCAATCCCCTCCATGAAGAGAATGGGGAGGAAAACAATGACCGTTGTAATCGTTGAGGCAAGTATGGGCATAGCCACTTCTGATGCCGCCCCCAAAAGAGCCATCGAACGGGATTCTGTTTCGATGGAAAAATGCCTGTAAATATTCTCAAGCTCTACGATTGAATCATCCACGAGTCGCCCTATCCCCAAAGCAAGCCCACCAAAAGTAAAAACATTCAATGTTTGATGGGATGAGGAAAGAAAAGTTAATGCGACAAGAGCAGAGAGAGGAATGGCCAGACTGATAATGACGGTCGCTGAAATATCCCCAAGGAATAAAAGGATAACCAGAATTGCGAGAATTGCGCCCTGAAAAATTTCCCGATATAAGCTTTTGATCGACTGACGAATATATTGCGACTGATCAAAAAAAGTATCCAGTCGGACTCCTGATGGTAACCCAACAAGCTTCGGGATGGCCTTTTTAACCTCATCAACAACACCCACGGTATTAGACCCTGGCTGTTTGTTCACTGCTAAATAAACAGCATTTTGTCCATTGACCCGAACAATATTCGTCTGTGTCTCAGCTGAGTCAGAAACCTTAGCAAAGTCCTTGATGAAAATGGGAACGATTCTTCCATCCGGAGTCGTTTGGGTTGAGACAGGAATATTTGAGAGAGTATCGACTAAATGGTGGGTGATTTGATTATTGGTAAAAAGATTGTAATCCTTCGAGCCAATCTTGACATCCCCTGACGGGAGAATGAGATTGGCAGCATTGATCGCATTCACTACCTGAATAATAGAGAGATTTCTCGCAAAAAGTTGATGCGGATCCATATCGATATTGATCTGCCTAACTTTCCCCCCATTTACGGTCGCCTGTGAAACATTTGGCAGCTGTTCAAGCTGTGGCTCGATAGTGTTATAAGCAAGATCATACAATTTGACTTGATCAAGGGCAGGATCGGATACAGTCACGGACACAACCGGAATATTGGCAATATCAAACTTCAGGATAAAAGGCTGCTGGATGCCTGGAGGTAGCTGATTCAGAATCTGACTGATTTTCTGAACGGCCTGGACCATCCCCCCATTTAAGTCTTCCCCCCAGTTAAACCAGACTTGAATCGCAGACACTCCTTCTCTTGACTGCGACTGTATATGGGAAACATTATCGATTGTTGAAAGGGTCTTTTCGAGAGGGTAAGTAACACTTTGCTCCACATCAAGTGGAGAAGCTCCCGGATAAATAGTCCCAATGATCAGCACTGGAACCGCAAGATTTGGAAAAAGATCGATTGGTAGTCTGGCGACCGACTGTGCTCCGATCAAGACGATCGCCAAGGAAGCCATCAGAACACCGATCGCGTTCCGAAGAGCAAGTCTGGTCAGCCACATTTCTTAGGACTTTCTGTGAGTATCAGACAAAGAGTCTACTATATAGGTCTTGGCATCTACTTTCTCACCCTCTGCCAGATGTTGTTGTCCCAAAACAACAACATCATCTTCTGGTGAAATACCGGAAAGGACCTGAACATGTCTCTTTCCCCGAATACCAAGCTTGACTTTGACTCGATGGGCAATACCTCCCACGACACTGTAAACGTAATACTTCCCGTTCCGGTTGAGCAGCGCCTCATTTGGAACAACCAATGCATGTGGTATTGTCCGTAAAAGGAGAACCGCCCTCGCAAACATTCCTGGCTTCAGAAGACTGGAAAAATTGTCCATATCAATTTCAACAGCAAGCGTTCGGGTCTGGATATCCAGAGCCGGATTCATTCTTGTGATTTTCCCCGGAAAAACTTTTCCCGGATAAGCATCCACCATCACCTGCAGAGGGAGTCCTACATGAAGGAATCGGACCTGACTTTCTGGAACACTGATCACAATTTTGACAATGTGGACGTCAACGATCGTAAAGAGTGGTGATTGGCCTGATGCAATTGCCCCAGTGGTTGCAGGGATAGTGGCACCCTTGTCAACCATTCGGTTGAAGATATACCCACTAAAAGGAGCCGTTATTTCAGTGTAAGCCAGATTTTTTTTTGCATAAGTAACAGCAGCCTTGGATTGTTCACACTGCTCCTTGGCCAAGTCGTAAGAATCAAGCGACACAAGATTTTTGGCAACAAGTTTCTTGTAACGCTCTGCGTTTGTGCAAGTATAGTCCATGGTTGCCTGAGCTTGCTGCAGCTGTGCCCTATAGGTTGTATCGTTAATTTTTGCCAGAACTTGGCCTTTTTTAACGTGATATCCCCTTCTTACTGAAATCGAATCCAGGTAACCACTAACCTGTGAATAGATTGCGGCTTGATTAATGGGCTGAATATCAGCGGTCAGGGTAATGGATTGGGAAATCGGTGCAAAAACTGGATGGGATACATATACACGAGCTGATGAGGGGCCCATTTTCGTGACGACATTCTGATGGCCAGTATGGTGCAGGAATCGGTAGCCAATCACGAGGAGAAGTCCCGCCAGAACCGCAATCATTATCCTTTTTCCAGTCTTATTCATGAAGTACAACCTCTTTTTTAGTGTTGACATGTTTCCCATTCTCAACGCGGGCAAGTGGATCCATCCCGATGTCCCTTATCAAATTTGCTCGGGCGATTTTATACCCATAAACAGACTGGACAAACTGGGCTCGAGCTGAAGCAAGATCAGCCTCTGCCTGGGTAACAGCAACAGCCGAACCAACACCAACCCGATACTGCCCCTCCGCCAGGCGAAGACTTTCTTTTGCCTGCTCCAAAAGAGTTTTGACTGTATCGATTCTTTCAACGGAAGTCTTAAGGTTAAAAAAGTCCTGCTTGACCTGCATGATGACATTTTGGCGAAGCGATTCAAGTGCATCCTGTGATGCAGCCATCGTCTTCTGTGCCTGTGCAACTTGGTGAACGGTCAGAAAGCCAGAAAAAATGGGAACTGAGATCGTCGCCCCCATAAACCAGTTATAGGTCATCGGCAAAAACATGCTTGCATAAGAATACCCGCCGGTTGCCCCGATCGAAGGGAGGTAGGTACTTTTATAATAAAGTTCATTTTGCCAACTAGCGTTTACGGAATCCTTTGCCGAAATAAAATCTGGCCTATGCTTGATAGCCTTCATAAGAAGCTTATCCAAATCATCATTCATCAGATCAAATTCGAGGGATGGAATGACATGAAACTCTCCACCATAAGAGACTCCCATTGCGTTTAAAAGTCCCACTCTGGCGATTTTGACATTATTTTTTGCTGTGATCAGATTCAGCTGGGCATTCGAACGATTCACTTGAGCATTTAGAACATCAAATTTGGAAGCGGTTCCAACCTGATTTTCCCCTTCGGCAACCTGCTCCTGCTCTTCATAATCCTTCAGTGTCTTTTGAGCGGCATCAACGAGAAGAACATCTTCTGCAAGGGTATCATAAGCTATTTCAACATTTGACAAGAGAGTATAGAGAGTCCATCTCGCCTGATCAGCTGAAGATTTTGCATTAAAACGCGCTTGACGAACCTGAGTGACTCGTTGTCCGAATGTGAAAAGAGTCTCCGAAACATTAATCTGGGCTTGATAATAATTGTAACCGGTATTATTTGGAGGTTGAATGATCGAATACAATGATGGAGGAAAGCCCGGAGATATGACAAAGTTTCCCGTTTCGTACGTATAACCGGCTCCAGCAGATACATGCGGCAGATAATTGGAAAGTGCCTGGCCGATAATCTCCTTGTTTGCCTGATAAGTGTGAATCGCCTGCCGATATTGAGGATGGGAGCGAAGAGTAATTTCCATAGCATCCTGGAGAGTCAGCTGGCTTGGAATCGTTACAGCCCCCCCTTCACCAGGGGAAGGAAGTTCAGCCGCATGAAGCTCTTTAGACAAGCATATGATCTTAAAACAAACACAAAAAGAGAACAGCAACATCAAAAGGACTTTAAGGGGAAATGGGGATAAACGTATCATATCATCCGACCTTTAAAAAAATTCTGATTCGTCCCTACGCCTTTCAGAAACATAAAAAGAATCTCTTCAATTCTCAATATCAGCCGACCGTCTTTTTCTACAGCTCCCAAAGGAAAAATGGCCTCAACCCAAAGGGCGCCCATCAAACTTTGGGAAAACAGTGTGATATCTATATCCTGCCGAAAATAATTCAGCAAACGTCCTTCCTGTACAACATCCGAGATCATTTGGATCCGCTCTTTTCGATATTGTTGAACCTTTTCTGTTGAACATTGACGCTCTTTAGGCTCTTCAATTGCCATTACCTTATAAATGTCAAGATGCAACCGTATGAAGTGAGCCATGGAAAAAGACATCTCGTAGAGCTTTTCAAGCGGATTCATATCTTCCCTATCTTTGACTCCATTCAGAATCTCCATTAATTTCTGATGTCCGATGTCAAGGATCTCGGCATACAGCTGTTCCTTATTTGTAAAATAACGATAAAGAGTCCCCTTCCCGATTCCCAGAATTTGCGTTAGTTCATCCAGCGTTACCTGATCATATCGCCTTTGGGCAAACAAATTTGCCGCCTGGTCAATAATGCGGTCTTTCTCCATTTGAAAAGCAATCTCTCTGGTGGCAATTTCATTTAACTTCTTGTCCTGAACAACCATCTGTCCCCCCTAAAAATAAAAGGTTGATCCCACAAGAATAGGGATGACAGTCTCTGTCTGAGGACCCAGGAAAAACCATTGGGAACGAACTTCCACAAAAAACCCGATGGGGTATTCAGGTGCCCGACCTTCTATTCCGAGACCAAGATCAGCCATGACCCCATCTTGGTGACCGGAGAGAGCTCCAGCATCGGATACTCCAGCACTCACCCCACCAACATCACTTCTGATATAGGGAATCCATGGCTGATGAATGAAAAAGGAGGGAAAAAAGGGGTTCATTGCCAGACGACTACCAACATAACCTTGTTCATAGGATGCGTCCGCATTATTCCCAACTCCCTTCAGAGGAGGTGAAAAGTGGGGAGAATTCAGGACATAACCGCCTCCCGCAATGACCCTGAGTCCAGTCAAGATGCCATAGGAAATCTCCCCTATTCCACCAAAACCGTTCTCATAAAAAAGATGCGAGGATGGAGTCTGGGCAATATTAAACAGGAAGGCCAGAGAGAGACCAAAATGACCATAGTTTTCATCAAAACTGGCTTCATCTAGAGCATTCCAGTTCTCAGCGGCACTAGGGGCTTTTGTCGAAGATCCTGACGTTGGAGCAGATGGTGTCTCTGTGACGGGAGCAGAGGTTGGGGCAGCATTCACCGGAATATTGGAGACACCTAAAAGGAGTATGATCGACAAGATTGTCATAATGGATCTGGACAAGAACCTTGTCCTCAGGAGTAAAAAAACTGCCATTTTCAATCCGATCCCCTTAAATAAAAGACAAACAAGAACTGACTAGTCAGTTCTTAAGAAACTAAAACACTTTTTCCACCATGTCAAACCGATTCGTCGGAGGAAGAGCCCCTTTCGAAACCATCCAATTGGCGGTATCGCTACCTTTCCCGTGAAACAGGATAAATCAGACGGACAATATCTTTTTCCGATAACCCCATCTCCCTCGGATGAAGGGTACGCTTCACCTCTTTCGGTCCAAGGCTCGATTTTACACGGCGAACTGGCCGCAAGAGCCATTCACCGTTCAAGTCTTTCAAAACATAAAGAACAACCTCTTCCGAGATTGTTCTTGTCGGATCCGTGTATCCTCCTACCAAGACGATTTCCCCCCGAATGGTCTCAATGAGGGATCCTGTCGGATAAACCCCTACCATTTTAATCAGATCCGATACTGCTGATGGATCAATCTTGTCCTCAGCGGATTTCAGGAGAATTTCCAGCGTTTTTGCAGGAGAGTACCCTATTCTATAAATACGATTGGCAGTCAATGCCTCATACATGTCCAATGCAATTAGCGATCTAGTTACAGGATTAAGCTTATCAAGAGACATCCCTCGCGGATACCCCGAACCATTTTTTCTTTCATGATGCTCATAAGCAACAGTCGCACAAAGACCTGAAACATCTTTATCGGGATGGTTCTTCAAAATTCGATACCCAATTTCAGGATGTTCCCGAATGATTTTCCAATCCGACTGATTTAGTGGACCGGTCTTTTTTAGGATCGGAAGAGGAATTCCTGTTTTACCAATATCATGAAATAATGCTGCGAGTCCCCATGCTTTAAGGTCACAGGTCTGGATTCCTTTCCGGATAGCGAGACCCAAAGCAAGAATCATCGTGTTGATAGAATGTCGATAAGTTTCATCATCAGACTCTTCCATTTCCATCAGAAAAGTAATCAGGGAAGGGTTATTTGATATCAGGTCAATCATGTTCTCAATCTTCTCTCTAAAAGGGGCAACGGGTATTTCTTTTCCAAAACGGGCATTTTTGAACCCATCCTGAAGCAGGTTTTCCGTTCGCTCCTTCAGATCCTTAAAACTCTTAAGATCCTGAATAGAAGGAAGAGAATGAGATTCCGGTAAAAAAAAGGAAGACTTTGGATCTTCATCCATTTTTTTCAGAACATTTTCTTTTTCATGAATCTCTGCATGTAAATCCGGAACAGAAACCTCTGAACGAGCCAAGTCCACCACCACCACCTGAACACCTGCTCCTTTTAGCTTTTCTATATCACCTTGGGACTTGATCAGAAACTGATGCACAAGGAAATCTGTCTGCCACCATTTTCGATCCAGATCACAGACAAACATTCCGACCTTCAAGCTATCAATAGGGATGGATTTCTTCATAAAATCTCCTCTGGAAATCTATCAAAGAAATTCAGGATAAAAAGGCATGGCAATAAAGCATGTCAGATTCAATCTTCGAAGTATCCATCCTCTAACAACAGTCACTTATGGAATATCTCCATTTTAGAAAAATGCTCCAACTTTGCCCATGGCAACTCTGAGAGCTTCCAAAATATCAGATCATTCTAAAGATCAAGAGCTCGAGAAGGTTTGATGAAAATCTCTCTACTACCTTTAATGTTGATATTATAAAACGAGTTTTCATCCAAACATTTCCATTCTATCATTGATCAAACAAAGTATCCTCATCGCCGATTAACCTCAAAAGAATTCCTGCAAATGCTCATGACTCTTTTCATCATGATAATTGTCACCATTGACAGTCCCTCAGAATCGATCAAAATCAATCAAGTCATTTTTGCTGTTTGACGGAAGTCCACTTTGACGACTAGAATAGAATGCGTGAATACACACTCCCAAAAAATACTATCATCCGACACTTGCACAGCATCTTTCAAAGTTGCAATTCTCCGTTTTCCGGGAACCAACTGTGAGATGGATACATTTGAAGCGGTGTCGAGGGTCTCAGGTCTACTCCCCGAGATTGTTGGGCATATGGCCCAATCGTTGGAACCTTACGATGCAGTTATTGTACCGGGTGGTTTCTCCTATGGGGATTACCTGAGAACTGGTGCGATCGCGGCAAGGACTCCAGTCATGAAGGCTCTTAGGGACTTTGCCCTAGGGGGAGGGGCTGTCTTGGGAATCTGTAATGGTTTCCAGATTCTTGCCGAAGCCGGTCTCTTGCCAGGAATCCTCCTCGAAAACAGCAGCAGAAAATTTATCTGCGCTGATACTCCGTTGATTGTTGAACAAACAAAAACACCATTTACCTCTCTTTTCTCCCCAGGAAGCAGGTTGAATCTGCCTATAGCCCATCAAGAAGGCAGATACTACCTTAACGAAAAAGATTTGGCATTACTGGAAGAGAATGCTCAGGTTGTCATGAGGTATCAAAAAAATCCCAATGGTGCACTACATGATATTGCAGCCATTTCAAATCTCGAAGGAAATATTCTTGGAATGATGCCTCACCCCGAAAGAAGGTCCTCTGACGAAACGGGAAGTACCGAAGGATTGACAATCTTTACCTCACTTCTAAGCAGCCTTCTGAAATCATCTGTACCGGATGGACCAATCAAACTCCGGTGAGCACCATAACCCGCCTTACTCAAGGCATATTCCCGGAAAAATCATGACATTGACAGCAGACAATAGAGAATCCCGATTTCGAATTCCATCACACGAAATGGCAGCCATTTTTTCCCTTCTGGGAAGAGACCCAAACCTGACAGAAGAAGCGATATTTTCTGCCATGTGGAGTGAGCACTGCAGTTATAAGTCTTCAAGAAAGCATCTCAGAAGATTTCAGTCTGCCCATAGCTCACGAGTAGTCTCAGGCCCAGGCGAAAATGCTGGAATCATCCATATTGGTGAGGGGATCGGGATTGCCTTTAAAATGGAAAGTCATAACCACCCAAGCTTTCTGGAGCCATTTCAGGGGGCTGCCACAGGTGTTGGAGGAATTCTCCGGGATATTTTTGCAATGGGAGCCCGCCCAATCGCTTTGGCAAACAGCTTGGTCTTTGGATCATTACGCCATCCCCGCCACAGAACATTGTTCAGACGTGTCGTAGCAGGGATTGCAGGCTACGGAAATCCAGTAGGAATTCCTACTGTTGCAGGTGAAGTGTGGTTCGATGATCGATATTTGAATAATATTCTCGTCAATGTTTTTGCCCTTGGCGTTGTTAACGTCAATAGTGTTATGTCAGCTAAAGCGCCAAAGGCAGGCCTTATTGCCATTTATATGGGAAACAGAACCGGACGGGACGGAGTATCTGGAGCAGCAATGGCTTCACGAGGCTTTAACTCGTCAGATGGAGACCTTAGACCACAGGTTCAGGTTGCAGATCCCTATGTAGGAAAAAATTTGATCGAAGCGACTCTTAAAATCATTCAGGAAGGACTTCCTGTTGCCGTTCAGGATATGGGCGCAGCCGGCCTGACAAGCTCCTCGACCGAGATGGCAGGACGTGGAGGACTTGGAATGGAATTGGACCTTTCCTCGGTTCCTCTTCGGGAAACCAAGATGGAAGGATGGGAGATTCTCCTTTCTGAAAGTCAGGAAAGGATGTTATTTCTTGCCCAACCAGAACAGGTAGAACCAATACTCCAGATCGCCAGGAACTACCAATTGGCAGCCAGTGTCGTCGGAGAAACGATCACCGAGCCACTATTCCGCGTTAAAATGAAAGGCCAGCTCCTGGCAGAAATTCCCATTGAGCTTTTAACAGACAAAGCCCCTGTCTATGATCGCCCAACGAGCACGAATCCCGCTATTGTGATGCCAAATCATATCAAAGCTCAAAGTGGATCCCACGCCATCTTGGAAACATTCAAGGAAATGATCTCGCATCCAAACGGTGGTGACACGACATGGATTCATCAGCAGTTTGACAAGGCTGTTGGTGGAGCAACGCTCATGGGTCCAGGACATGACGGGGCCGTTATGAACCTTAAGTCTCCCCAAAAATCATCTGTTGCAATAGCTTTATCCAGCCTTCCACATACACTTTCGAAAGATGCCTATAGGGGAGCGGGAATAACTGTCCTCAAAGCGGTTACCGATTTGGCTGCCATGGGAGCTATCCCGCTTGGAATGACGGATTGCCTCAATTTTGGAAATCCTGAAAACCCGGAAATCATGGGGCAGTTAACGGAAGCAATCTCCGGAATAGCCGATATAGGAGCAGCCCTAGAGATCCCGGTTGTTTCCGGCAATGTCAGCCTCTACAACGAAACAAACAAACAAAGCATTCCTCCGACACCCATGATTGTTATTACAGGCCGTGTATCTGATTACAGAAACAGAATAGCAGGAATCACAAAAACCCCTGGTCTTACAATCTCTCTGCTGGGATCTTCAAATGATCTTTCCCTCGGAGGCTCCTTTTTCGAATGGATCTCAGGAGATACCTCTCTTGGACCCGTCCCTGAACCGAATCCGTCTCAAGTCAAGAGAATAGTCAACCTGATGTCTGGGCTTTCATCAAGACGTCTGGTCACCTGCTCCCGGGCAATTGGGAAAGGCGGCATTTTAAGAAGTCTTTTTATGATGACTCTTGGGGCAACTGATCTTGGAGTCATCATAAAAATCCCGAACCCAATAGAACCTCTTTCCTACTTTTTCTCCGAGGCTCCGGGACGAATTCTCATTGGTCACTCAACGACTGATCAGGAAGAGATCATTCAATGGGCTAAAGAAATGGGGGTTCCATTCCAAACGATAGGTATCACTGCCAAAAAAACATTTTCCGTAAGTTACCGTGAACTTGCCGGTCATGAAAAACATCTTGCCGATTCTCCCCAGACTCTTCAGAATCTTTTTATGAATGCAATAACACAATACATGGAGGATGCACCTTGAGCTCCAATACATCATCCCCAACAGATCTTCCCGATGACCATTTTCATGAGGAATGTGCCGTATTCGGAATTTATGGTCATCCAGAAGCAGCCAACCTGACTTACCTCGGCCTGTATGCACTGCAGCACAGGGGACAGGAAGGAACGGGTATTGCCAGCTTGGAAAACGGAAAACTTTTACTTAGAAAATCACCAAAACTAGTTTCGGAGTTTTACACAGAAGACCTGTTGAATGACTTAAAAGGGAATATCGCAATTGGACATAACCGTTATGCAACAGCTGGTGGAGATCCTGAAAAAGATCTCCAGCCACTGACAGCGTTTTACTCAAAAGGACCAATTGCTCTTGTTCATAATGGAAATTTGACCAATGCAATTGAGCTCAAACGCGAAATGGAAAACGAGGGTGCACTCTTTACAACGGAGGTTGATTCGGAGGTTCTTGTCCACCTTATTGCCAGGTCAACAGGTATGACCATGGTTGAACAAATGGGTGCAGCTCTCTCATCTGTCAAAGGATCCTATTCCTTCATTGTCCTTCTTGAAAACTCAATGCTTGGAGTAAGGGATCCACTGGGACTTCGTCCCCTTTCGATCGGAAAAATTGGCGATGCTTATGTTCTTGCATCTGAAACATGTGCGTTTGATCTTATTGGTGCTGAATTCATCAGGGATGTAGATCCAGGTGAAATGGTTGTTATCAATGAGAAAGGCATGGAAAGCCATAAACTCTTTGTTCGGAAGGATGCACCCTGCATATTTGAAATTGTTTACTTCGCCAGACCGGATAGCCAAGTTTTTGGTTATCCGGTCTATCTCTCCAGAAAAAGACTGGGAGGAAGACTGGCAAAAGATTCAGCTGTTGAAGCGGACTTAGTTATTCCCGTTCCCGACTCCGGTCTTGCTGCAGCACTTGGATACTCAGAAGCATCAGGAATTCCTGTTGATATGGGTTTAATCAGAAACCATTATGTTGGGCGAACCTTCATTGAGCCTCAACAATCCATCCGTCACTTTGGGGTCAAAATAAAGCTTAATGCTGTCCCATCAATTTTAAAGAACAAGCGCATTGTTGTCGTTGATGACTCTATCGTCAGGGGAACAACAAGCCGGAAAATTGTTTCCATGCTGCGTGCTGCAGGTGCATCTGAAGTTCATATGCGAATTGCATCAGCACCCATCATTTCACCATGCTTCTATGGTATTGACACTCCAACAAGAACTGAACTAATAGGAGCAACTCATAGTCTTGAAGAAATCAGGCGATATGTAAAGGCAGACTCATTGGCATATCTGTCTGTGGATGCCATGCAGGAAGAAATAGAAAGAGCCAAAGATCAAAACAACTCCAGAAAAGGCTTCTGCACAGCCTGCTTTACTGGCTGCTACCCAATCCCTTTTTCAAAAGAAGAAAGAATCCAGCATGGCCTGTTTGAAGGCTAATGGCTACCATCTCCATGACCACTCTTTATGCTCCTCTTCCCCGTCTCATTATTTGTTGATGGGGAAGATTGAGGCCCAACAATAAGCGGTTCTCCCTTCGAATTCATTCGATCCTGCTCCACTGTTTCGTTTTGAGGAAGTGCACTAAGGAGAACCCTCGAGATAGTCCCATCTTTTGTATCGATCGTGACATACCCATAGTTTTTCTTGAAGACCAAAACAGGCGTTCTCCCCAATGGAATAACCCAAGATGGCTTCAATGACAAAGGATCTTCTGGATCATATCTTTCCCCTACTGATAATGCTCCCAAAAAACGATCCGCACTGGCTTTCTCAAAAATTGAGTAATAAAGAATATTTTTATGGAAAATCAAACGGATACCACGATGACTGTAATTCCAGATCGTTCTTCCGGCAACAATAATAGGAGGAGTTTTGGGTATCCCCAGCTTTTTTGTGATTTCTTCCATTGTAATTCCTGGCTTGGTAAATAATGATGCGACCGCTTCTTTCTTAAGATGAGGAACTTTGACAGGCTCCAGACCGGATGAAATAGACGCAACTTCTCTCCAACCGGCAATTTTTCCAATCTCCGCAAAAGAATCCATACTCTGAGTTTTATCTCCGTTAAGGTTGCTCCACAGCCCCTCATCGTACATGAGCCTTGGATCATAGGAAGCTTTCTTTACGGATTTTTCGAGTAACCTGGCCCCACTAACAGTATGATGCTCCATTAAAAGCGAAAGGCCATAATCTGCAGCATACCAAGGAGAGTCGGGAATCAGATTGTAGGCTCTTCGAAAATAGGCTCTGGCCTGCTTCCTTTCCCCTTTCAACAATAACAGCCTGCCTTCAGCGTTAAGTGCCGGAACAAAAGCCGGGTTAAGCTGGAGAGACATCTCCCATTCCGACTCAGCAGCATCAAGCGCTCCGATATCAAGCGGAATTGCATGTATTCTGATAGTGGGTATAGGATCATCTACAAAAAGAAAACGATCCGGATGAAAGAATCGACTCTCAGAAAAGGACTGATAATAAGCAAGCCCTAGCAGAAAATGGCCGCCGGCAGATAGAGGAAATCTTGCAAGGAATCGGGAAAGATCATAAATGGCAGTCATGTTATGATGAACAAATGTGGCTATTTGCCCTTCAAAGTATAGGGCAGAACCTTTCAACACCCGAATCTTTTCATCTAACAGGAACTTTCCTTCACCCCCCAGGACAGGGTCCGAGCGAAGTTTTCCCAAAAGTTCTACAGCACTGATAATCCCTTGATAATGATAACCAGCCTGAACCATTGCAAGTGCAGCATATAAAACAGGATCTAAAATTTGTTTGCCATCGACAGGGGATGGCAAGGAATGATCTGATGCAGCCACACCCACAAAATGGTTCCCAAGTTTTGAAAACATTCTTTCAGATAAAAGATATGCAAGAGCGCCGGCAACCTCATCTGTATTTTCAAGAAGTCCTGAGTAGATCATGCCCCTTGATAAAACAAGAGTCTGACCTTTCAAGAGGTATGCAATAGGCTTTTGGCGATCAAGAATAACTATACGAATTTTGAATTCAGGATGATCAAAATACGGACCCAAACGAAGACTAATGGCTTTAAGTGAGGCGTTGGCCGATCGATTTCGAACTAGCCCATACTTGAGTATTAGCTTGTTAAGATCGTCCATATTTTGGATTTTCTGATCACGGACATCGCCCGTAACACCCTTGGTAGAGTCTATCACCTGGGCTTGGGCAATCAGTTGAGCAGGAGAAAAAAAGACCCCGCCTAGCGTCAGAAAAAAAAATATCGCATAAGACCATCTACTCACAAAAATCGCCATAAGCCTCCTTCAACACACAGCAACGCGCTCTGAAAGAACGAAGACGGAACATCTCCTCGCGGATTGCGAATCGCATGAATCAAGAATGCTCAAGATAATTCACATAATCCTGTATCCCCTCTTCCACAGTAAATCGTGGAGTATATCCCAACAAAGTCTTTGTTCCCTGGATGGATGCCTTTGTATGATTCTGAAAAAAGGAATACGGATTATCGAAATATTCTGGAGTCAGATTGGTCTTTAATGCCTTATTCAACCCATCAATAATTTCATTGAAGGATGTTTCAACTCCTGTCCCTGCGTTGACAACTCCGGAAGTCTCTGCCGAAAGGGCAAGAATATTTGCCTCAACAATATCCTTGACATAAACATGATCCCTACCTTGTTCTCCCCATTTAAAAACCCGGGGATTTTTACCAGCCCGCATTTGAAGATATAGCTGGTAGATCATGCTCGCAAACTTGCCTTTATGCCCTTCTCCCGGACCAAAAACATTGAAATACCTCAGGCCAATAACCGGTTTCGATATTTCCAAAGCTAGTTTTCGGCCAATATTGTCAAGCAGCATTTTTGAAAATCCATAAACATTTAAGGGATTGGGATATTGATCTTCGGATTGTGGACTGGGGTTATTTCCATAAACAGCTGCTGAAGAAGCATACACAACCCTTGTCTGGTAAACCCTCGCATATTCAGCTATACGATGAAATCCTTCGACATTCTTTTGAACCATCTCTTCCTGATTCATAACGGTAGTATCAGTTATAGATGCCTGATGAATGATGCCATCAAACGGAGGATAGCTCTTAAATAAATCGATTAGATTCATCTTCGAGATATCACCACAACGAAAATCTCCACGAAAACCTTTTAGGTTTTGAAAAACGCCTGAAGAAAAATCATCGATAACCGTTACATCATGTCGATCCTTTTCCAAACGAAGAACAATGTTTGAACCGATAAAACCAGCACCACCCGTTACCAAATAACGCATCAATTCCCCTCCTCATTCAATTTCCATAAAAACCGAATTTTGCTTAATTTTACACAATACCCGGACACTTGGCCAATAAAAAATATGGAAGAGACGGTCGATAAAACTGAACTCCGTGATAGAATGCATCGGGGTTGAGCAGCGAATGCTTTTTAAAACCAAGACAACTGAACAAAGATTGGAGTTCACCCTGAGATCGACCCGGAAATCAGCACTTTTGGGCCCCTTTTCATTTCTCAAGCAGTCAATAGACAAAAATCGTTTGAGAGGTGTGATTTTTGCCTATTCATTGTCCCAGTTGAGTGAGGGTCTGACTCAGACAGCTATTACATGGATCGCCTATAAAATGGCGGTAGAAAAACTGACACTGATTTCCAAAATCAGTTTTTTGCAAACACTCATCCCCTTCCTAATCATCCTGCCCATAGGATTTGTCATAGACAAGCTGCCAAAACCTCCATTGCTTTCTGGAATTAATATTTTCAAGGGAGCTACCTATGCCATCTTACCGCTTATCGCGCTTTTTAATCAGACATCCTCCATACAACTGTTAACGATTGTAACTGCTACCGCTTTCCTCTCGTCATTTTTTGGACCTGCATTTAATGCTTTACTCCCTTCATTTGTACCCATCGACCGTCTACAAAGAGCGAATGGTTATATCCAATTATTTGGACAGGGAGGCTATTTTCTTGGCCCATTACTATTTGCATTTTTGCTCTTGCATATGAATGCACCCCAAACACTTCTTGTTTCAGGAGTCGGATATGTACTTTCGGCATCCCTCTTTATATTGATACCCCAAACAATTACACCCTCGACCGTTTTTGAAGATCAATTAACAAAAAACACTTCGCCTCAAACAAAAAGGAAGGGTGAGAGCTCGCTCTTTCATATTCTGAGATCTCACCCAAGCCAACTTTTGCCGATGCTTCTAGGGGCAGTATTTGGACTGATCAATGCCCCCATGTCACTTCTGTTTCCTGCTTTGACAACAGAGGTCTTTCATCAGGGGAAAAGTCTTTTTTCTTTGCTATCAGGAAGCTATTTTGCCGGAAGTCTCACTGCAGGCTGGATTTTGGTAAGATTTCAAAAGTGGAATCCTAAAAAAACAATTGCAGGAGGGATATTCATAAGTTCCATATCCCTATTCCTTTTATCAGCATCCAGAACATCAATGGAAGCAATCGTTCTACTTTGGGCCGCTGGAACTGGACTTGGTTTAATCCTTCCTTTGTCAACATCATTAATACAAAAAGAATCTCCGCAATCAACCTTAGGCAGAGCCCTATCCCTCTCAGGCTTTTTCTTTTTAATCGCTGCAATGGGTGGAATTTACTTAGGCACACGAATTCTTTCTAACAAAGGGACTGTATTTTATCTCTCCGGAGCTGCCGCCATCTTACTCATTATAGCCATCATCATTGTGTTACCCATTGGGACAAAGAAAGACAAATCACTGTAACCAAAAGAACCATATCAGCACACCATTCAAATAAGAAAACCATATTTCATACAGCTAACACAATATAAAACGAACAAATTAATCGGCTTAAAAGTTATAGGCATAGGACTTGCTAATTTAGTGAGTAGTGGCCTCAATTCCATGGAGGGATCGTTGAACATTCAGATAGCCATCGATATCTTAAAAAATCGAAATTTCAGCTTGTTGACAATGGGGCAGGTTATTTCTCAGCTTGGGGAGAACCTCAACAAGGTCGCTATGTTGTGGTTTGTCTACCAGTTTTCCCACAAAGCGGCAGACCTTGCATGGGTTGGAATCCTTCAAACACTTCCTCCCCTTCTTTTTGGTTGGTTCACAGGTCCCATTCTCGATCGGGTGTCACGAAAAAACGTTATGATCTTTATTGATATCACCAGGGGTCTTCTACTTCTTCTGATTCCGGTCCTTTACCATAACGAGCTTCTTACCCTTCCAATCCTATTCATACTTGTGTTTCTGATCTCTGTGGTCTCCGGAATTTTTGGTCCAGCTCTCTATGCCTCGATACCTGAACTTGTCCGTCGGGATCAAATTGTATCCGCAAATGCACTCATGCAAACGACAGGTCAAGTTGGAATGCTTCTCGGCCCAATTACTGGAGGTGTTCTCATCGGTCTCTGGAACGCTCCGTTCGTAATGATTGTGAATGCTGTTACTTTTTTTCTCTCCGCACTCTTTCTATTAATGATGAAACTACCTTCCCCACATAGGTCAACAGCTTTTTCTTTCTTAACATTACTCCAGGAAACACGTGAAGGGTTCCAGTTTGTATTTAATGGAAAAAGTAATCTCCTGCCATTGTTTGTCATCATGACTCTGTACGGATTTATTACCGGTCCTTTTTCACTCATTTTGCCCGTATACACAAAACTTGTTCTCCATCAAGGCCCCCAAACGCTTGGTTTTCTTCTATCAATCATGGGGCTTGGTATGTTGGGTGCTTCAATGTTGCTCACATCAGCACCACCTATACAATACGAAAAATGGATTGCAGGAGCTTTAATTTTTGGCGGACTTATGCTAACGGCAACAGGTTGGTTACAACCGATTCTGTTCGCTTCTATTACAATTGCACTTATAGGAGCATCTTTTTCCGCATTCAATCCATTAGCTCATACTATTATTCAAACACAGGCACCTGAAATTCTTTTAGCAAGAACACTTTCAACAATGTCTATTGGATTCCTTCTTGGAGCTATTGGAGGAATGGGGCTATTCCCAGCACTTCTCCATCTCATAGGAGTTGGCCCTGTCTTTTCAATAATGGGTCTTATTTTTCTTATAGGAGGATTAATCTTTCTCAGGCGCTCCATCAAAAAAGAGTCTCCCCAGGAGACATTATCAATCGCTCAACATTTACCGATATCCATTGGAACGAATAGGAATGAATCATGAAAATAGCCATTGTATCGACCCCTTTCGTATCTGTTCCACCACTAAAATACGGTGGGACCGAGCTTTTTATCTCTCATTTGACCGAAAAACTAATAGACCGGGG
>JAKCCY010000032.1 GCA_021838765.1 Nitrospirota bacterium | reverse complement strand
TCCGTGCTATCGCCTTTTTTCCAAACCCCATCGATTTCAGTCGCTGAATTTCCTCAAGCATACGGGTTCCTTTGCGTTTTCCGGCCACAATCGGCCTCCCTTTTCGGGGGTCAATGATTTGAAATTGAGGGGGTCCCTATGGGGTGAAATCAGGGGGGTCAGTTTCGTGAAACCGGAGGGGTCAGCTTAGGTGAAATCTTGCAGAAAACTCCAGACAGTCGCGTTCGAGCAGGTTTTTGCGGTCTCCATGACTTAGCTCATCCCCGACTTTTTTTAGCCAGTTCAGTTGGGTGCTGAGATGGCCGATCTCCTGATAGAGAGACTCCATATCGTCCCGAATAGATGAGCGGAATGCTCATACAGTCTTTTTCCGTCTCTTCCGGGAAGGAGGAGTCGTCCACTTTCTCGAAGACAGGCGCCTGTTGATTCCGTCGAGATCAAAATGCTCCGGGTCAAAGTCCTCGGGAAGCCACTTCTTCCATGACGCGTATTCCCCGTCTTCCGGATTTTTGAGAACCTCCAGAAGATTTTCATATCCCCAGGGTCCCCCGCAGTCCTCTGGCGGACAAGCCCGGGCCCCCTTGAGACACACGGGGACGATTTTCCCTTCTGCCGGCAGGATCTTTTCCACCACCAGCTCATGTTCCCATCCGTCTCCGAAGTCGTACTCATAGAGGATCTTGTCCTTGACGGAAAGAGCGAGATCCTTGATCGTGATCCTGCTGTCGTCAATGATCTTGTCGAAATCCCAATCGGGATCTGGAACGCCATACCGTTTTCTCTTGCACAGAAACTGGTGCAGATGACCATCCCACCATCCCATGACCTCCTGAAGGACATCGTGCAAGTCGGAGAGCGAGAAGTCTTCCGGAACCATAAAACGCCTCCAGACCGGAGGCCGGATCCCTTTCAGCGTGACCTTGAACTGCAGGAGAGATTCTTCCCCGGCGTTCGGACCCTCTCCTTTTCCATGGCCTACTCCCTTCTCAGGCGGCATGGGCTTCCTCCTCCCGAACTCCATTTTTGAAGACGATCCCTTCCAGGACTTCTCCCAGGCGCTCCGACCCTTTCAGCCGTCTCCAGCGCTCTTGAGCCGTAATCGCCAGTTTGAAGACCATCGCCAGCATGCTCTCCCGGGAGACGCATCCCCGGGTCTTGACGGTGCGATGCCGGACCGTGGCAAAGGTTGATTCGATCGGGTTCGTGGTCCGGATGTGGATCCAGTGTTCGGCCGGAAAGTCATAAAAAGCCAGAAGAGCCTCCCGGTCCTTTTTCAGGCATTCGGCAGTCTTCGGATACTTGTCCTGATAGGCCGAGAGAAAATAGTCGAACGCCTTGTGCGCTGCCTCTCGTGTCTCCGCCATCCAGATCTGATGGAGATCGCTTTTGGCCTTGGGCTGTTTGGCCTTCGGGAGCTTGTTCAGGATGTTCGCCGTCTTATGCACCCAGCACCGTTGGGCCTGGGTGGTTCCGAAGACCTCGGGCAGGGCTTTCCAGAATCCCAGCGCCCCATCTCCCACCGCCAATTTGGGATCGATCGCCAACCCACGTTTCTTCAGATCGAGCAGCAGTTCCTTCCAGGACTGTTCGCTTTCCCTGTAGCCGTCCTGGATGGCCAGAAGCTCCTTCTTCCCGTCCTTCGTGGCCCCGATGATCACCAGAACACAATGATTGGCCTCGTCCATCCGGACATTGAAATGAATCCCGTCCGCCCAGAGGTAGACATATGTCTTCTGGGACAGGTCCCGTTTTGCCCACTGGAGATGTTCTTGCGTCCAGGTCTCTTTCAGACGCCGGATCGTTGCGGCCGAAAGTCCCGGGGCATCCTGGCCCAGAAGACTGGTCAGAACCGAACTGAAATCGCCGGTGGAGATCCCCCGGAGGTACAGCCATGGCAATAGCTCGGCAATGCTTTTGGTGCGACGGAGATAGGGCGGGAGAATCCTGGAGGAAAAACGGATCTCTCCGGCCCGGTCCCGAATCCTCGGCGCCTTGACCGGGATATTCCCCAACCCTGTCTGGATCGTCCGTTCCGGCAAATATCCGTTTCTCACAACCCTCTGCCGGTTTTTCCCGTCTTTCAATGCGGCATGACGACTGAGAAATTCCTGCACTTCCGCTTCCACCGCCTCCATGAGCATCCTCCTGGCTCCCTCCCGCAACAGCTCTGTCAGGCTATCCGAAACGGGAGACGGAATTCCTGGATTCTTGAGTTCAAGATCGGTATTCTTTCCCATGGCGTATCCACTCCTTTCAAAAAGGTTGATGATCTTGGCGACCATCAGGATACGCCATTTCCCCTTGACCTCTCCATACACAACAATTGAGTATAACTCTCGTCGTTCAGAGGTAATCCACGCCAAGTCCTAGCCTATCGGTATGATGCAGAGCCCAACAATCCTTGTATGTTCTATTTATTTTTTTGTAACCCTTTCTTGATCTGCTGTTTTTTTGTGAGATCTAGTGTTGATCGGTCCCGATCAACTGATGGGGAGATATTTCCGGTTTTTTGCTCTCATCCCGGAGGCTATTGATGATCGATCAATCACTTGTTTCGGATATGCTTCCCACGCTTGAAACTCTTTCCTTTTCCCCGCGTCTCAGACTCCCTGTCCATACAGCGAAAGAACTGATCGTAACCGACAGCTGGGTTTCAGAAAGCACCTCTGCTGAGAAAGTCTACCGAATGTTCGGTCAGGATCCATCCCTTCCAGGCCTTGCGGTTTTGAGGGAGGAGAGGCCTGTTGGACAGATTTTCAGAAGTACTCTCATCGAACGCTTTTCCTTTCGTTACTCGCATGAATTGTTTGGTCCAAAACCCATCACGGAGTTTATGGATCCAAGACCCGTTATGGTTCAGGTGTCGAGCGACATAGATGAAATCGGTAAACGGTTTCAGGGAGATGCTCTTAAAAAAACCATGGATGATGGTTTTCTGGTGGTTGATGGGGACCGATTTGTGGGGATCGGAACGTGGCAGATATTAATGAAATGTTTGTCGGGAAGAAGAGAGGAACTCTTTTCATACATGGCTCACCATGATCCATTGACGGGCCTTCCCAACAGGATTCTCTTCCTGTCCGAGCTTGAACGGGAATTGGCAGAGGGTGGCAGGGGAGCTGTCCTTTATCTCGATATGGACCGGTTCAAAGAGGTTAATGACAAGTATGGACACCAGGAGGGGGATCGTCTTTTGAACGAGTTTTCAGATCGTCTCCTCCTCTCCGTTCGTTCTGGAGATCTGGTTGCCAGACTTGGGGGCGATGAGTTTGGTGTTCTGGTCCGTGGGCTTTCTCAAAACTCAGAGATTCCCTTGTGGATCGGACAGTTGATGGAACACCTCAAAAAACCTTATGCGATCTGTGGCTCTGGTTATGAGATAGCGGCAAGTGTCGGCTATTGCCTCTACCCCTACGGAAAAAACGATTTGGCTTCCATCCTGAAAAAAGCCGATAGCCGGATGTATGAAAACAAACGGGAAAGAAGAGGCTCTGCCAGCAGAAATGGCTCATTGCCATCGGGTGATTCTGGCATTCTGGAACGCTCTCCCATGGACAGCAGGTCAGGTATTGCCGTTTATGACGGTACGGGAAATCTGATCGCCAGGAGCACCCGATGGGAAGAAGAGCGTTGGGGTGAAGAAAGCGGGTGTCCTGCTGGCGGTCAGGAGGTTCTGGCTTTTTCTGTCCCGGAGGGTTCATCAGGCCCCTTCAGAATTTTGATCTCCGGGGAGAATCCCCAGGAAGCTCAGGAGTGTTCCGACTGCTCCGACGCGGACTCAATGGACAAGCTGACAGGCCTTCATGACAGGACATCCTTTTATGAAAAATTTTTCCGTGCCGTTACTGATCAGATCCCCCTTCAGGATGGATGTCTGCTTCTGCTGGTGATGGACCTTGACCGCTTTCAGGTTACGAACGATATATCGGGACATACCATGGGGGATCGCGTTTTAAAGGCAGTATCTGAAAGGCTGTTGAAGATTGTCCGGAAAAATGATCTTGTTGCCAGACTGGGAGGGGATGAGTTTGCTCTGGCATTTTCAGGAATCCAGTCAAGAAAAGCGGCTGAAAAGGTGGCATCGGAAATTCTCCAGTCATTGTCGATGCCTTATACAATTGAAGGTCAGGAGTATTTCTTGACGGCCAGTATTGGTGCGACAATCATGCCAGAGGATGGTCAGGATTTTGAAACGTTAATCAGCAACGCTGACATGGCTCTTTCTCAGTCAAAGGAACAGGGCCGTTTCCAGGTCCAGTTTTTCAGCGCCGAGGCCAGGGCCCGTCAAACGGTCCGGTATTCGATGGAAAAGAAATTGTACAAAGCCCTGGAGAGGAACGAATTCCGGCTCTACTACCAGCCGATGATCGATATGGTCACCGGCAGGACGTCCGGTGCCGAAGCGCTTATCCGCTGGATATCTGAAGATGGCTCCCTGGTTCCTCCTGATCAGTTCATTCCTCTTGCGGAAGAAAACGGGATGATTATCCCCATCGGACAGTGGGTTGTCAGGACTGCACTTGAGGAGCTCTCTGTATGGCGCCGCTGCGGACTCGATCATCTTCGGATCAGTATCAATCTGTCTGCACGACAGCTTCAGGAGCCGGATTTTTTGTCCAACTTCCTTCAGATGTTGTCCCATTCCGGAGAAAATCCAGAAAATATCATGATTGAGATGACCGAGACGGTTGTCATGCAGAAGGCTCAGGAGTCTATTGATCTTTTGGGTGCATTGAAGGCCAACCGCATCCGGATTGCAATTGACGACTTTGGAACGGGGTATTCATCCTTGAGCTATCTGAGACGTTTCCCGGTGGATGTGCTCAAAATTGACAGGTCCTTTGTCCGGCAAATCGGGGCGATGGGAGAAGATTCGGAAATTGTCAGGCTGATTTCCCTTTTGGCACGGGCGCTCAGCCTTGAGGTTTGTGCTGAAGGGGTTGAGACGGAGCTGGAGTTGAGCTACCTTAAAGAGTTTGGTGTCGGGAGCTACCAGGGGTATTTGGCCAGTCCGGCGATCCCTTCCGATTGTTTTGTTCGTTGGGCCCAGCAAAGCCGTTCCGGATTCTTGAGCCAGGAAATGCAGACAGGCAGTTCGTAAACAACCCGTCCACAAACCTGATGCGGTTGTTGCGGGGGTGCCTGGAAGCCTGGGAAAGAAGTCTCAAAAACGAATTTCTTGAAAAATATTGCGGACGGCTTTCTGTTGGGCTAAAACTGCTTTTGTGCCGATCTCCCGGGGAACACCTTCCGGAATTTTTCAAGTTTGGGCCTGACGATGGCCTGACAATAAGGCTGGGAGGGGTTTTCGGAAAAATAGTCCTGATGGTAGCTCTCTGCCGGATAAAAGACTTGTGCCGCAATAATCTCTGTCACAATGGGGGCAGGATAATTCTGTGCAAGATCCTTGATCATCTTTTTTGCGGCAATCTCCTGTTCGGCATTGTGAAAGAAGATGGCCGACCTGTACTGGGTCCCGATATCATGGCCCTGCCGGTTCAATGTTGTCGGATCATGAATGGTGAAAAAAACCTGCAGTAGATCATCGAAAGATATGATTCCCGGGTCGTATTCAATTTGTACGACCTCCGCATGGCCAGTTTTTCCTGAGCAGACCATCTGGTAAGTGGGATTGTCCACAGATCCACCCATATAACCCGATTTGACCGATAAAACTCCCGCCATATCCCTGTAGACGGCATCAAGGCACCAGAAGCAGCCCCCTCCAAGTGTCGCCACAGGCTTTTCTTCAGAAACAATATTTTTCAAGTCTTTCCTCCTGAAACATCATTTTTGCTGACAGAGACTGGATGAATTCACATCACTGGCAATCGTGATTCTACCCCTGCACTTGATTGGAGTCCACTCAGACGCCATTATGAAAGAAGGGCATTGTCCTTTTACCCCGGATGATCAGATGAGATCTGCCGGGCCCGTGTGGGGCGGTTTTTTTTCAATTATACCTTTTTTCCAAAGGAGGTTTTCATGAGATCTGTTCAGGTCAGTAAATCGGGAATGCCATTTGCTGCAGGGCAAAGCAACAAGCCAGATCCTGGCAGAAAAGAGGTTCTGGTCAAGGTGGCGGCTTGCGGGATCTGTCATAGCGATGTGTTTGTCCGGGAAGGGCTTTTTCCTGGTATCGCTTACCCAAGAATTCCTGGCCATGAGGTTGTGGGCGTTATTGAAAAAACGGGAGAAGATGTTTCAGCCTGGAAAACCGGTGACACTGTCGGTGTGGGGTGGCATGGGGGACACTGCTTTGCATGTGATGCCTGCCGGAAAGGAGATTTCATTCTTTGTGCAAATGCCAGGGTGACAGGGATTTCCTCTGACGGAGGCTATGCAGAATATATGATCGCTCGAGAGGAAGCTCTTGCAAGGGTTCCGGAGGGAATGGCTCCTGAATATGCTGCGCCTCTTTTGTGTGCCGGAGTCACGACTTTCAATGCCCTTCGCCATTGCGGGGCCCGTGCGGGGGATCTTGTGGCGATTCAGGGGATCGGCGGTCTTGGACACCTTGGTATCCAGTTTGCCTCCAGAATGGGGTTTCATACGGTGGCGCTTTCTTCCGGGAAAGAAAAAGAATCTCTTGCTCGTTCACTCGGTGCGCATGACTATATTGATCTCAACTCGGAAAACTCTGTTTCTTCCCTTTCCAAAATGGGGGGAGCCAAAGTGATTCTTGCCACAGCTCCCAGCAGCTCTCTGGCTTCCCGCCTGGTCGATGCGCTCTCGCCCAACGGAAACATGGTCCTTGTTGGTGTCGATGCCAATCCTCTTTCCATATCCCCTCTTCAGCTGATTGGCGGGAGAAAAAGGATTTCCGGATGGCCGTCCGGCCATGCAAAAGACTCCGAAGAGACCCTTTTGTTTGCGCATCAGGCAGGTATCAGGTCAATGGTGGAGACCTATCCCCTGGAACAGGCTGAAACGGCCTACCAGGTCATGATGTCAAACAAAGCCCGATTTCGAGTGGTGTTGACGATGTAGTCTCCTGCCAGACTGTACCCGTTGATTCTGCCAGAAACAGGGAGTAGGGGACTGACATCCTGTCCTCCCTGTCCTGTCCTCCCTGTCCTGGCCTTTTCCTGATCGTCCAAAAGAAGAAGGAGAATAAGCCCTATGCCACCAATAGATAGTCCTTCAACAAATGGAGAAAAGCTCAAGAACCACTTTATTTCTTTCAGGTTTTTCTTTGTTTTTTTATCGATACCCCTGTTTTTTATGGGTGTTCATGACCTTGGAAGGCATTACAAGCAGTACCCAGAGGCCATCAATCTCCTTGAAATTTCGGGAATGCTTCTCATCCTCTTTACTCTTTACAGAACACTGATTGCCGACCTTATCCCGTTTTTGAGCGAACGGATCGGCAAAGAGCGGGCGACATCGGCTCGTTACTTTATCGATTTTATCTTTATCGCATCGGGGGTTTTCATTGTTCTGAGCCTGATGGGCAAAGGCTTTGAAAATCTGGCTCTTGGAGGAACCGTTCTCTCGATTGTCATCGGTGTTGCGGCGCAAAGCAGTCTTACGAACTTTTTTTCCGGTTTTGTCCTGGCATTTACGCAGCCATTCAAGGTCGGGGATGAGATCAGCATTGTCACATGGCAGTACGCAAGGCTGGCCTCGACTTATTCCCATGAAACGCTGGCTCCCGAGTATAGGGGAACGGTTGTTTCCCTGGGAATGATCTATACCCATCTCAGGTCGGATGATGGCAGAAGCTTCATGCTGCCCAACAGTATTCTTCTGCAGGCGATGCTTTTTGAAAAAAATAAAGACGGGGACCGGATTACGCTCAGGATCGATATCCCGTCGTCTGGAAATACGGAAATGATCGAGAGAAAAATCCTTGACTGTTTGTCAGGACACTATGCTCTCTCTCAAAAGGATATCAGTCTCCATCTCCTGGATTTTTCAGCATCAACGGTGAGCTACCGGGTGAAGTTCCCGGCGGGAGATCTTGTTGAGCAGGATGTCAGGGATACGCTTATCCGGTCGGTTATGCCCATTGTGTTACCAGAAAAAAAGGGAGCCGGAGAAGCGCTCTCCTGACAGGTGTTTCCTGCAATAATAAATCTTCTCAGGACAAATTCCTTGCGACGACGACCGCTTCATTGCCGTTTAAAAACAGTGAGACGGTTGGGGTGAGTCCAATCTTCCGGCATTCTTCGGCAATTTCATCAGGATTCAGAAGCCTGTTGCCCTGAGCGTGCTCTCCCAGATTCTGGAAGGCAAGCGGTGGTTTCCCGTCAGCCTTGAGGTCTTCCCTTTTTTGGGGCCATGATGGTTCCCAGAATACGAGGGCTCCTCCGGGTGCAAGACAGGATCGAAACATGGGAAAAAGGATTTCCTTGTCGCTCCAGACATGATGCAGGGCCCTGTTCATTGCGATCATGTCCGCTTTTTTCTCAAGATCCAGGGAGAAAATATCTCCCTGGATAAATCGGAGACGATCCCCGAACCCTTCTTCCCCGGCGCGTCTGGTTGCCTGCTGGATGTTTTCCCTGAATCCGTCCACGCCCAGACCATTGAGTTTGGGAATGTGTCTTGCGAGTGCCCGGAGGTACCATCCATTTCCGCATCCCAGGTCTATGGCCAGTGCGTCGTCCCGGTTGATCTCCGTGAAAAAAGGAATGGCCGGAAAAATCTGGTTTTCAAATATCGGACCAAAGGTTGCCTCGAGCATGGGTCCAAACCAGGGAAGAATGGTCTCCCGTTCTCCCAGAATGATTTCCCCCGGCCGCTCTCCAGTCCGCATGAGTCCTGCTATCCGCTCGGACATATGAGCGCCAAGAACGGCTTGCACCACCTGTGGCATGGACGTCTGGGGGTGGGACGGCCTCATGATTTCGCCAAGAGGAGAAAGAGTGAACTGATGGGTTTCGGCATCAATCAGACCAAATGCATAGGCCGCATCGCACCATCTTTCCACATAGTCCGGATCCATCCCTGTTTTCGTTGCGAGCTCCCTTGAAGTAGAGGGCTCCTTGCCCAAATGTTCAAACAGTCCATTGACGATCCCGATAAAAGAGATGTTCAGTATTGTTGCACCCTGAACATGAGCTCTGATCTTGTCTTTCATCTCCGAGATTTCTTTCATCAGTATCTGGCGAAGGCTTCCTTTCCCGGACGCTTTATGTCAGGGAAGAGGAAGCCTTCTCTCTCCTTTCTGCTAGGAATTTATGGAAAATCTCCATGAAGATCATCCTGTTTTTGGCCATCATGCTCCCCTCAATAAAGACAAGATGTTGGGACAAGCTGATCTGAGCTGTTTCAAGAGGAAATTCTTCCTGAATGCTGCTGGTGTTTCAAGGCAGATGTGCCTTTTTAGGATGGTTTGCCTGCATTTATTAAAATAGGATAACAGATCCCGGTGTTGATTAGTCAAATTGCTCCCGCTGGATGTCCAGTGGGGCAAAATTCGTTCGTTCGGCAATAAAATCCGGACGGGGATGCCGGGTGAGCAGGAAATCCTCCACAATATTTCCAGTCTGGTTGAAGACGTAAAACAGGTTGACCCGTGGCAGTGGCGTAATGTTGCTGTTGGAGCCGTGCATGATGTTGCAGTCAAAAAAAACGGCTGTTCCTGGCGGTCCTGTGACAGTGTCGATCCCATAACGATCTGACAGATCCACCAGACTTTTATGGTCCGGAACGCCATACTCCTGTTTTTTGAGGGATTCCCGATAATGATTTTCCGGAGTTTTCCCGACGCAGGAGATAAAATGCCGGTGAGAACCTGGTATCAGCATCAGAGGGCCATTTGAGACGTCGTTTCGGGTGAGGAGAATCGAGCAGCTGAGCGCCCGCATGCGCGGCATTCCATCTTCCGCGTGCCAAGTCTCGAAATCCGAATGCCAGTAAAACTCCTTTCCGGTGAATCCTGGTTTGAAATTGAGCCGGGACTGGTGGATGTAGACATCGCCTCCGAGGAGATAACGGGCGATTCCCGCGATGCGTTTGTCTCGCGCGACGCGGGAAAAAAGGGTGTTGTCCCTGTGAATGGCGAACACCGAACGCACCGATTCGCTCCCCGGTTCACATATCGTTTTTTCGGAAGAACGGACGGACGGATCGGTGCGGATCCGGTCGATTTCCGCGCGAAAAACAGCGACCTCGGCTGTATTATAAAGTTCGGGCAGAACCATGTAGCCTTTTTCTCCAAAATCCTCCACCATTTCAGGTGACAGAGGGGGAATGGGCGGATCGGACGAGTGGATAACGGGGTCCATGCGATCCTGCCATTCGGGTTTTCCTGTGTGTCGTGTCGGATACAAGTCGATTGTTTCAGCATGCATGAAGTCTCTCCCCCTGGGGCGGGAAATGTGTTTTCCCGCCCCATTTCCGTAGATTGGTTCAAAATGAATTGCCTGAAGTCAGCTGGCCGGATCGGCGTTCAGAGGATAGACCCCGTTTTCGTCGTGGACTTCTTTCCCGGTCAGCGGTGGATTGAACACACAGGCGAGCTTCATTTCCGTGATCCCCCGCAATAGATGGTCATCGTGCCTGTCCAGGGCATAGAGGGTGCCAGGATGGATTGAATGGATCTTTCCGTCCGTCAATGTTTCGACTTCTCCTTCTCCGCTGATGCAATAGACCGCTTCCAGGTGATTCTGATAGTGGATGTGTGTTTCGGTTTTTGCATAAATGGTTGTGATGTGAAAGGAAAACCCCATCCGGTCATTTTTCAGGAGAAGGCGGGTGCTTTCCCATGTTCGGGTGACGACCCGGCGGTCGGACTGTTCGGACTCAGCAAGCGTTCGTACGATCATTCGGTTGCTCCTTTCAAGAGGATCTTGTGGATATGTGTTTGTTCAGAACTTCCGCGAACGATTCCTCCAGGATATCCATGGCCGTGTTCAGCTGGTCCTTTGTGATGGTCAACGGACACAGGCACTTGACGATTTCCGCGTTCGAGCCGCAGGTTTCCATGATCAGTCCCTTCCGAAAGGCCTCTCGGCAAACTTCTTCCGCGATTTCTCCGTCCGGGCAGGCAATCCCGAGCATCATTCCTCTCCCTTTCACCCTGAGAGAATGCGGTCCGTGACGGAGGGCGATCCGGTTCAGGCGTTCGGTGAGCAACCGGCTTTTGGCGCGCACGCTTCGGGCAAAGGAGTCGTCACTCCAGAAATGTTCGATAGAGGCTGTGGCCGTGACGAAGGCGTGGTTGTTTCCCCGAAAGGTCCCGTTGTGTTCTCCGGCCTTCCACTGGTCCAGTTCCTTTTTCATCAGGACTACCGCCAGCGGCAGTCCATATCCGCTCAGGGATTTGGAAAGAGTGATGATGTCGGGGCGGATTCCCATCTCTTCAAAACTGAAGAAATGTCCGGTCCTTCCGCATCCGGCCTGGATATCATCGACAATCAGCAACATCCCGTTTTTTTGGCAGAGATTTTCAAGTTTTCTCATCCACTCGGCGGAGGCCGTGTTCAGTCCCCCCTCGCCCTGGACAACCTCAACGATAGCTGCTGCGGGTTTGTCGATTCCGCTACTCGGATCGTCGAGGAGTTTTTCCATCATGGCGATGGTGTTCACCTGTTCTCCGAAGTAGTTGGCGTAGGGCATCCGGCTGACGTGTGACAGAGGGATGCCGGCGCCCCCCCGGTGGTGCTGGTTTCCTGTGGCGGACAGGGCTCCGACGGAACATCCGTGGAAGCCGTTCGTGAAGCTTAAGACATTGCTTCTGCCGGTGACTTTTCTCGCCAGCTTGAGGGCGGCTTCTACGGCGTTGGCTCCGGTTGGTCCCGTAAACTGCATGAGATAGTCTTCCATTCCCCGGGGCTTCAGGATGAACCGGTTGAATGTCTCGAGAAAGGCTTCCTTGGCGTTGGTGTACAGGTCCAGACTGTGGGTGATTCCGTCTTGTTCGATATACTCAAGAAGCGCCTGTTTGAGAAAGGGATGGTTATGGCCGTAGTTGAGCGTGCCGGCTCCGGCCAGAAAATCGATATAACGCTGTCCGTCAGTGGCAATCAGCTCCACACCCCGCGCTTCCTGGAACACCGCGGGAAATGAGCGGCAGTAGCTTCGGACGGTTGATTCGTTTTCTTCAAATATTTTCATGATTTCTCCTCTGTTTTCGGTGTAACCGATTCAAAAAAAGGGCCCGCGTGGTAAAGCTCTTCGTCATCGTGTTTTCCCCCGAAGTGATCGTTTCCGGAAAAAAGAAGGCGGGTGGTGAAGGCGACCCGGTAGCGGGAAAACAGCTTGAGGAATAATGCCTGTGAAGCCGCGTTTCGGGGGGAGATGGTCGTTTCGAGAAATCGCACCCCGCGCGGAACCAGACGCTCCAGGAGAGCTTCGAGCATCGATAGGCCCACTCCGATCCCCCTCACTTCCGGGGCCACCGCCACTTGCCAGACAAACAGTGTTTGCGGGAGGGCCGGGAGACGATAGGCCGGAATGAAACCCACCGGTTTTCCGTTTCCATCCTCGGCCAGGATGGATGTATCGGAAAAGTGGGTGCACTGGAGCAGGTTCGCGTAGAGAGAGTTGATATCAAGGGGCGGACAACGTTTGACAAGTTCTGCGACTTGCCGGCCATCACGGTCGGATGGCTCGCGCAATTTAAAAATCCTGTTCCCCGCCCGGTGGACTCTTCCGTGTTGTTTGGGGGGAGAATGTTGCGATTGTTCTCGTATCAAGAGCGACCCTCCTGGCAAGATGAAAAATGGAAACGGATACCCTGGCTTTTGTTGCCAGAAGTGTTCCGTTCAGGATTTGGTTCTTGTTGTGGCGCGTGTGTTGCGATTGTTTCAGGATGGTGCTTTTTTTGATTTCCGTTTGGAAAATGCCAGCTGATTTCTAAAATGCCAACTCGCCGTCTCCACGGACGGGATTGTTAGCGTCGATCCATTTTGTTTTGATGCCTTGAGTAATACGGTCTGTTCTTGTTGATGGTTGCCGCCCGATCGCGGAGCAGGAAGTGCTTCCGATCCCCACTTTTTAGCGGTCCGGAGAAGCCCTTGTATGGCCATCAGAACTGTCTTCGTATTTTTATAGTCTTGCAGGAGGGCGACAGGAAAGTCAAACCATGATGATGGAAAAGTGAGGAGTTGCCTTTGTTTTCGGGGTAAAATTGTTTTTTTTGATCTATTTTTGCTTATTTTCTTGAGAAAATTGGTTCATGGCGATCTTTTTGGAATAAATGACGACGTTTTTGATTGAAGTAATGGGCGAGGGGATGCTAGCATGATCAAGACCCCTGTGGTGTTCTGTTTTTTCTGATGAACAGAACGCCAAGGGGATTTCTGTTTTTTGCGCTTTTTGTCGTGGGACTTTTCCAGAATATTTTGAGACTCGGGCTGGAGTCTCCGGGTTAGCCCCGAGAAGCCCCCACGACAACCGTTTCTCAGGTTTAGTGGCGGGAGCAGTCACTGATCTGCTCTGAAACAACGGACAGGGGGACGCGGTCGATATGCCAGCCAGGCTCAGAAGAAGGGATATCGCTGTTATCAATCTGGCAGTGGCGAGAAAAGCCGCTTTCGGGGCGGCGGTCGGCAACGCGATGGAGTGGTTCGATTTCGGCGTCTACTCCTATCTGGCGGTAACGATCGGCAGGATCTTCTTTCCGGAGGTCGATTCAGACGCCCAGCTGGTGGCGTCGTTTGCAACCTTCGCGGTGGCGTTTGTTGCCCGGCCTGTGGGTGCCGTCTTCTTTGGACGTCTCGGGGACGTGGTTGGACGAAAGATCGTGCTGGTCGCGACGCTCGCCATTATGGCCCTGAGCACATTTTGCATTGGCCTGATCCCCGGTTATCGGACGATTGGATTGCCTGCTGCCCTGCTTCTGTTCCTGGCCCGTCTGCTCCAGGGTTTTTCCACGGGAGGGGAGTATGCGGGGGCCATGACCTATATCGTGGAATACTCTCCGGACAAACGTCGCGGGATGATGGCGAGCCTTCTTGAAGTGGGCACTCTGTCGGGTTTTGTTCTCGGCGCCGGAATGGTTACGGCCCTGACAGCCTGGATGGGGCCGGAAAAAATGTTGCAATGGGGATGGCGCGTCCCGTTTTTTATTGCCGCGCCTCTCGGACTTTTCGCAGCATGGTTCCGGACCCGTCTTGCGGAAACACCCGTGTTCGCATCCCTGGAAAAGAATGCGGAGGGCAGGGAATCCTCTGTGCCGTTCAGGGATCTTTTTTTCGTGCACTGGAGACCGATGCTCCTTGGCCTGGGGCTGGTGTTTTTTTACAATGTCATTGATTACATGGTTCTCTCGTATATGCCTTCCTACCTCTCCGCCGTCATGGGATACGGGGAGACCAAGGGTCTCCTGCTGATTCTGGTTGTGATGCTGATTATGATCCCGGTTGTCATTCTGGTTGGCGCTGCCAGCGACAGATGGGGCAGAAACCCCATCATCCGTGGAGCGCTCGTAAGCCTGATTTTCCTGTCCCTCCCCGCTTTCTGGATGGTCAGGGAAGGGAATGACGCTGTCGTTTTCTCGGGTCTCGTCCTTCTTGGAGCCCATCTGGCCGCTTTTGAAGGAACGATGACGTCAACCCTACCCTCTCTTTTTTTTACGGAAGTCCGCTACGGCGCCCTGGCGATCACCTATAATTTCTCGACGTCCATTTTCGGAGGAACAACGCCCCTGGTCCTGTCTCTTCTGGTCAGGACGTTCCACGACAAGTTTGTTCCCGCGTATTATTTGATTGGCGCGGCGTTTATAGGACTCGTTGTCAGTCTGTTTGTGAAAGAGACGGCCAGCCGGTCCCTCAGGGGATCAACTCCTGTTGTCGAGCATTCGGGGGAGATCGGCGAGGTTTTGGCCCGCCAGGAAGAAGCCGTCTGGTGGCATGAAGAGCCCGAAGCCCAGGTTCAGAAAGCCATGGAGCAGGAGAGATCCGGGAAGGATCCTCCTGAGAATCTGTCTTGAAGAGGGCCGGGTTTTCCCGGAATTCGCCTTTTTCATGGATGGGGCCATTCGTTCGTCAGGGCGAGTGTTTGACTTTATCCCTGGAAGGGCAGGAAAAACCCCGTAAGCCCTCATTCCGGTCATTTTCCCGTCTTGCAATCTTTTATTTAATTCCCGGAAAATTGCTTGACGTAACGGGACAAAAAGGGTAAAAGGGCCTGTAAGTTTTTTCAGGATCGCTCATTCAGTCTTTTTATGGGATTGTTTTCTCAAGGGGCAGAGCTTCTCTGGTCTTATGGGGGAACCAAACAATACCGTAAAGGGTTTGATCGCTGTTCATTCTCGCTTCGTTGCCCGTTTTTTGGTGGTGAAGCGAATATCTTGCCAGGGATGAGAGATGAGGGAGAAGAGAGACTTCGTGTCCGGAACTCCTCTCCGATGGTTTTTCATGGGAGGCATCCTGCTTGTGTCGGCCTTCCTTGGGAGCTGTGGAGGTGGAGGGGGCGCATACGGACCTGCTTATGTGCCTGAGTGCACTTGTTGCTGTTCAAACTACTACACACCTTATTCTTATCATGCCGCTCCGAAGTCGAATGTACCGATTTCGGCAGCGATGCTTCATGATACCTCCGGTCCGTTGCCGAATGTTTCAGCCAACCATGGTTCGATCAAGGGGATCGCCAGGAAGGGTGGCCACAAGTAGAAACCGATTCAGGATGTTTTATCCGTCAGGAGGAAAATATGAAAAAAATCAACGTCTTGAGATCTCTTGTTTTAGGGACATCCTTTCTGTCGATGGTCTTTTTGTCGGCATGCACTTCCACAGGAAGTCTCGGTTTGATCTCGAACAGCGAAACAGAAACGGATCTTGGTCCACATGATTCACACCGATTTCACCGTGTGGGAAGCGAGATAACGGGGACAGCCTGTCGCCATTTCATCCTTGGAATTATTCCGTGGGGGGATTCTGATGTCGAAACGGCTCTGCGTCATGCTCTCCACGCCCACCCATCCCTGAAAGCGGACGGCCTGGTGCATGTGACGACAGAGACTTCATTGTACGGATTCTTCCCGCTCTATGACGTCTATACCCTGACGTGCACAACGGTCAAGGGAATTCCGATCAGGTTCGATCATTCGCCATCGGTCAAAAAGCAAGTGTCGAAGCCTGTTCAGAACTGACCCTTTTTAGCCTGATTGTTGCCCTGAAAAGAGGGTGGGGTTTCCCCATCCTCTTTTTTTTGTCATTTTTCTGGATTTGCTTATCGAATATTGATAGTTAAATTTTTTTTATTTACCGATAATTCAAAAAAACATTGATTTTGTTTTTTATTTCTTTTATAAATTTTTTATCTACATATTTTTTATCGATTTTTTTTGTTGTTTTTATTTTAATAAAAAAATATTATGTTAAATTTTTTGCATTGGTATTTTTTTGTGGTATGATTTCCTCGTGTCACCAACTCCTTTATGAATGTATCGGAAGATACCTTCATTCATGAAAGGGCCTGGTTGGGGTGTTAGGGGTTTGAGGTCATTACAAGGGAGGGGTCATCATGGAAGTCATGGCGGAAACAGAAGTGAGCGCGTCGATTGGGGAAACAGGTCTTTCAAACGTGGCAAAAAAGACCAATGATGCGGGTTTTACAATGATTGAGCTGTCGGTGGTCCTTTTGGTGATTGGTATTCTGGTGGCGGCGGCGTTGCTGGGCTACAACTCGTTTGTGAATGGCGGAAAGATTGCGGCAACGAAAACGGAAATTGAAAAGCTGATCGAGACCGCCCACAACTATGCCCAGGCAAACGCCGGTCAGGTTGGGGGAACATACAACGGTCTGACGGCTTACGCGGCAGGGGGGTATGTTGCCGGTTCGACCACCATGCTTCCGTCTTCCTACACAACCCAGGGAGTCCTGAATCCCTACGGTGGTTATGGGACGATTGCGACAGGAACAAACACCAACCAGTTCACTTTGTCGGAAACCGGTCTGAGTACGGATGGTTGTACGGCCATTCTGAATGCGTATTCCTCCCATGGTACGGGAACCTGCGCAGGTGGAACACTGACATTGACAATGAACTGAATTCTTTTTGATTGGGGATCGGTCGATGGACAAGGTTCGTCATGCAAAAGATGGCGGATTTACCATGATGGAGCTGACAGTCGTTCTCTTTGTCATGGCACTTGTCACATCGGCCTCTCTGATCGGTTACCGTTCTTATATTCACGGGGCCAATATCTCGGCATTGTCCCAGGTGATCAGAAACATCAGAACGGCATCCCATCAGTATATTCAAATAAACAGCTCCTATTCGGGGCTTTCATGCCCTTCCCTTTCCGCTTCCGGTATCTGGCCTCCGTCAGGATGCAGCGGTACCTTCTTTGCTCTTTCCATACCACAGACTTCCGTCTCGGTGGCAACGGGGTCCACGCCCTATCAATTCTCGATCGTAATCCTTTCAAGCTATTTCACCGATACGGACTTTGAGGCCATCTGCAACCAGTTTTCGTCGCAGGCAACCCAGTGCAGCCCTTCGTCCGGATCTTTGACACTCGGTTTTTGAGAGAACCCTTTTACCCGACCCTTCTGTCTCAGAAGGTATTCTGAAGGATGCCGCATGAAAAGCCTGTCATGGAATGATAGTGGACCTTTGCAGGATGGATGGAGATGGATCAGGCCCCTTTTTGAAGATGAGCTTATTACCGACGTCCACATAAAGGGGGAGGGCTGTTATGTGCGTCGTCGGGGAGTTATCGAGGATACTGAGATTACCGTTTCCCAGAGTTTTATCCAGTGGTTGCTTGAGACTTACGGACAGGATGCTTCCTTCGGGTTCGATGATGTCAGGATCCGTATGCATATCCTGGGATCCATCAATGGCTATGACATGGCGGTCCGTGTTCTTCCCCGCCGAATTCCTCCGCTGGAGCAGCTGGGGCTTCCTCCTGTTTTTTCCGAGCTGATCCAGCTGAAAAGAGGACTTGTTCTGGTGACAGGAGCCGTCGGATCCGGGAAAACAACCACGCTCGGTTCACTGATCCAGGCCATCAATGAGGTTCGTCCGGTCAATATTATTACGATCGAAGATCCCGTTGAACTGATCTACACCCCCATCAAGGCACGTTTTTCCCAAAGGGAGATCGGAGGGGGTGTCAGTACATACCCTCAGGCTATCCGGGATGCCCTCAGAGAAGATCCCGACGTCGTCCTTGTGGGTGAGACCAGGGATCCGGAAGCACTTGAAGCGGTTATGACGCTTGCGGAAACGGGAAAGCTCGTCTTTACGACACTTCATTCGATTGATGTCGCCCAGACCTTTCATCGGATCCTCGACAGCTTCCCGGCGCACAAGCAGCCGATTATTCGTGCCCAGTGCTCAATGGTCATCCAGGCGGTCGTGAGTCAGGTGCTTGTTCCGACTGTTAATGGCGACAGGGCCGTGGCGCAGGAATTTGCCTTTTTGAATGAAGCCATCAGAAATATCATCCGAAGCCGGGAGGACAAGCTGCATCTGTTGTACCCGGAAATTGAATCAATGGAAAAACAGGGGGATACTCATTTCCGCACTTTTACTGGAAGCTTCAGGCGTCTTGTCTCCCGGGGCCAGATCACTCTTGAGACTGCCCGTCAGTTTGCAACCCGGCCCAGGGATTTTTCCGGGGGATAAAGATTGGGAAACCCTCTGGATTCCTGATATTCTCATTTGCTTTTTTAGGTTTTTTTATGCTTTGTTCTTTTCCGGATATGGGGTGTCAGGTTTGAAACGGTTTGGCCAGATGAGAGTCCAGGAAGAGTAGAATGTTGAAAACCCTTTCAATGCGTTTCAAATCGGGGAACATCCCCCGGAGATCCGTGCTGTTTAGAGGCGATCAGGTCGTTTCCGCCGGCTCCTTGCCTGATATCCCCTCCCGTTCGGACTGTGTCATTTATTTCCCCGCGGCTCTCTCGCTTGTTTTCAGAAGTTCGCACGTGGTGTCCGGTTCAAGGAAAATGTCCCTGACGGATTCAAGGAAGCTGATTGCCGGAAGTCTTGGAATTCCTCCGCGACAAATATTGACGTTGAATGTGCCGGATGGATTCTGGTGGTTTGTTTCTCCTTTCGGATGGGAAGCCGTCGACCAGACCCGTCCCGTCTATCTGGGGTTGCCGGCACTTGTGCGCCCGATGGGGACGATTGCCACCGATCCTTTGGGTGTGTACGGGTACCTGTTCCCGGTGATGGGAGCTGAAAGTCCGGAGGCGGTCTCCGGGTTTGTCGTGGTTCTTCTGTCTGGTGGCGTGATGGAGTCGAATGTCATCTCCATGGCGACCGTCTCCAATCCCCAGTCGTTCCTCCTTGGCATTTCTTCTTTTATGGATCATTTGCTTCAGACGATTGCCCGGGAGGAAGGGACGGCTCCCAAGGAGGAGATCTCCTGGATCAGGGATGCCCGAAACAGGAATGCGCTGGACTGGAATCAAGTCGCGGGTCCGATTCAGGATGTGCCTTTTGACCTTCTGGGAGATGCTCTCAAGGACCCTCCGTTTGTCCACGAATCCCTTTCATCCCGGAATGCCAGCTGGCGTTCGATTTTTCTGAAAGTTCTTCCGGGATCCCTTCTTGGAATGGTTGTATTTTTGACGGCCTTTCTGACTGTCAGGCACTTCGATCATGTTGCGGTCGAAAGGACGCGTATCCTGAAAGCCCGTCACGAACTGCTTCTCGCCAGGCTTTCGAATGCAAAAATGGTTCATCTCCTTCTGTCGAACGTGAACTCGGACCTGTCTTCCCAGATGGATCTCTCATGGGCAATGAAACGCCTTGATCTCGCGAGCCGCTCCCTGGACTCGAGGGAGCTGATCCTTTTCAGGGCGGGTGCTGCGAAATACAACTGGTTTATTGAGGGACGCGCTCCGTCCAGGATTCTTCTTGACACGCTGGCTGGCAGAACGAAGGATCAAATCAATGCAGAACATCTTTTCCTCACGAACCCGCGTCCGATCTATCTTCCGGTGGAAGATCTTTCTCCCTCCTTCCTGTTCCAGGGGCAATGGAGCGGTCTGGTCAAAAAATCGGGAGAGTCGAAATGAACAGGATTCCCCCTTTCCTGTTGGCTACGGTGGGGCTTTTCTTCATTCTTCTCATCGGGTTTGTTTCCCTTGGAGGGGCACTTCTCTCTTTTCTTCATGATCATGAAAAACTTTTGAACATGGAAGAACTGGCAAAGGCTGATCCGTTTCTCGCCAGGGAGCTTTTGAGGGTCCGGACGATGATCAGGCACGATGAGTTTATTCTTGGTGCAATTGATGACAATCTGGAATCCGGAATTGCGGATTTTGGTGCAGTTCGGTCGATTTGGGGAATCCCGATCCGATTTGAACCGCTTGACGGGCATGGACCAACGGAACTTGGAGACATGAAGCCGGTCGTCGGGGTCGGTGGGCTGAGTGGCAGGCTCTGGGAGAGTACGTGGAAACTTTCCACTCCTGCGAGTCTCAGTACTGTCCTGTTTCTCATGCCTTATCTCGAGTATCTCGCACAGAAGGACAAAGCTCTTGTCAGCCGGGTGAAGTATCTTTCGAGTGCGGGTGTATCAGGTGGATTTTCAAAAAAAGACACGCCCGGAATGCTCGATATCCTCGTCCATTTTGAGGGTACCAGGCCTCACGTGGCTTCACCCCTTGAAGGGGCTCTGATTAAAAGGCAACGGCTCCAGGACGCTCTGGCGGCGATGAAACAAAAAAATCTGCCCCCCAAAAGCGCGCATCGGTAGTTTTTTTACGGATTGAATGAAAGGTCTAATTCATGAACAGAGCGTCTGTCTTTCTTGCTTCCATCCTGGCCACTGCGACGAGCTGTTTTTTTCTGATCTCTGCGGGACAGGCCCAAGCGATGGCTTCTCCTCAAAGTGGTAGCCCCGGCGCAGTCCAAGAGCCTGCCCCGATTTTCGAGCTGTCGGACCAGGACAGGTCCTATTATGAAAATTTGATCAGGCTCAAAAAGGAGATCCTTATTGAGAAGCTTGAATTGGAGAAATGGGAGCTTCAGAAAAAAATGGGATATTCCGGTCCGGCAATGCGACATTTGACCCAAAAAAAATCCGGTCCTCCCAGAGATCGGCTGATTGTCCGTGCGGTTTCAGGACACCACGCCGTTGTCTTTTTTCAGGGACTGGATCGGGTTGTCTCCGTGGGAGAAATTTTGGGGGACCTTGAAATTCGCAGTATAGGTGCGAAGTCGGTGACGGCCAGAAATAGAAAAACAGGCCGGATTGAGGTTTTTGCCCTTTCTGAGGGGGGCATTTCTCAGGCACAAGGTCGACACAAACCCTTTGGAACGGGAGCCATCAAATGAAGACAAGCCGTTATTGCCTGATGCCTGTTTTTGTCCTGCTGTTGTTGTCTGCCTGCCAGAGCGCACCGGTTGCCAAAAAGGGGACCCTCTCAGATTTGCATCCTGTCTATGACAAAAAGCTCGGAAAGGTCGATCCGGCCCTTCCTCAGGTTGTTCTGCCTCTGCCGCAAAAAGAGGTTCATTCCCGGGATTATGACTATCTGAACACGTTGGTCAGTGGTGATTTCAGGGGAACAAGGCTTTCCGACACGCTCGAACTGATCATGCCGGAAGGGATTACCGTTGTCTGGGGGGACATGAACCCTTCGGAACATGTCTTTATCTCCATCCGGAAAAAAACGCTGAGGCAGGCCCTTGACCTGATCCTGAAACCGATGGGAGCCGCTTTCCTTGCATCTGCGGACCATATCAGGGTTACGCGTCATGAGACCATTCTCTTTAGGCTCCCGGTTCCCAACATCAAGACCATTTTGATGGGGTCGGTGGGCTCGAACCCGACCACTCCCGGAGGGAGTTCCGGAAGTTCCGGCGGCATGGGAGGTGGAATGGGCGGTGCCATGGGCGGCGGCATGGGAGGTGGAATGGGTGGTGCCATGGGCGGCGGCATGGGGGGCATGGCCGGTGGGATGAGTGGCGGCATGGGGGCTAATCAGGGGACCCAAACCTCAGGCAATGTGACCGTCAACATGTCGAGCGGGCTTGTGACTTTCTGGGATTCGCTCAAAAAAACGCTTGACGGAATGAAGGGGCCTCATGGCGTTGTTCGTGTCGATACCGAATCAGGTTATGTGTACGTTCATGACCAGGTCGACCGGACAACGGATATGAAGGACTACCTCAACCGTGTCAGGAATGCGCTGAGAAAGCAGGTTTACCTGAAGGTTGAAATCGCCGAGATCCAGCTGAACCAGAACAATTCTTTCGGAGTAAACTGGAATGCCCTCCTGAAAGGAGTCGGGGCACAGTTCACCACAATTGGAGCCGGTGCCCAGAATGCGGGACTTGCGGCGACGGGATCACAATTTGCCCCTTACTCCATTGGTGTCACGAGCCCTAACGGGACCAGTACCGCCATTTTGCAGGCCCTGGACCAGATCGGCCACGTGCATCTGGTCAGCCAGCCCCGGATCCTGACCTTGTCCGGACTTCCGACGACGATCAATGCGACAACCAATATCCCTTACCTCCAGAGTGAAATGCCGTTTGCCTTTGGTGGCCTCAACTCTTCTTCCCTGGTTATCCCGCAGATCTCTTATGCGACAGTCGGGTTGAACCTTGAAATCACCGCGGTGATCGATCATGACTCGATCAGGCTCCATGTCGTCCCGGTCTTGAATACCCTGACGCAGTTTGTCTCCATTGCTGTTCAGGGAGTCGGGACCTTCCAGGAGCCGGAAATTGCCTCCCGGGCGCTGTCCTCCGATATCCTGACCCGATCGAATAATACGATCATCATGGGTGGCCTGATCTCGAACTCCATCTCGAAGCAGGAGTACACCATTCCGTTTTTGGGGGCCATTCCCGGACTGAAATACCTGTTTTCGGGATATAACGATGTCCGGACGGTCGATGAAATGGTTTTTATCATTACTCCGATCGTATCTGATGGATTTTCCGTTCCGGAGCCGACAACCAGAACGCTTCTGCATCTGAAGCCTGAGCAGGCGCCGTTGAGAACCGTTCCCCAAAAAGAATCCACCCATATTTCAGCGGGGCAGATGTAATGCAGATCCGTTCTCCCCGTCCGATCCTTGAAATTCTGGAAGAGATCGGAGGAATTGATCCAGGCATCAGGGAGGGGCTTCTGACCGAGTCGCAGGCCTCCGGACGCCGCGTGGGGGAGATGGCGCTCGAAAACGGCTATACCTCCGAGGAGAAAATTCTTGAGGCCTTGTCCATCCAGACAGGGATACCCAAGATAGCCCTCGAATCGGTTGGGGACCTCTTCGACCAGAGTCTTTTTCGCCGTTACGAGAAGGTGTTTATCTCCTGGGCGGTCATTCCCCTGACGGAGAACCGGTTTGTCATCTCGGATCCGTCGAGGATCCATGACTTTGAAAAGCAGTTGATCGGAGAGGGAATCGTTGAGCGATTCGGGCTGGCGAATTTCCTTCTCCTGGAAAAAAGTTCCATTTTCTGGAAACAAAATGAAATCATGGGAATGGGGGTCATCCATCCCGCCCAGTTTTCAAAAGAAGTCATGGGCCTTGTCGCGCAACCTTCCGAGATGATGGAGTTCATCGTGGACAGGGCTTATCGGATGAATGCTTCGGATATCCATTTCGAGCCCCAGCAGAAAGTGGTCAGGGTTCTTTTCAGGCTGAACGGAGATCTTTCAACCGTGGCCTTTATTCCACGGGCGGTCTATGAAACGGTCACGATGGCCCTGGTCACCAAGAGCCGTGTCCTGAACCCTCAGTCGAACAAGAGCCACGACGGCCATTTTACGGTGGCGATTGACCGCAGGGATGTCCAGATCCGGGCATCCTTCATTCCGACGATCCATAACGCGTTTTCTGTTGTCCTGAGAATTCTGGGGTCCCAGAAGGCAACCATCAGGCTTTCAAGCCTTGGCTATCCGGAAGATGAAATCTCCCAGATGAAGTCGATTCTGTCGAATCTTTCAAACGGGATGGTTTTTGTCACGGGACCGACCGGGTCGGGAAAGAACACCACGCTCCATGCGGTTATTTCAGAGATGGATCTTAATACCAGAAAAATGATCGATATCGGAGATCCGATCGAGTACCGGAGGCCTTTCGGCATCCAGGTGCAGGTATGGAGCGCCGAAAATGAAAAATGGGACTATGTCGATGCGCTGAGGTCTTCCCTGCGCCATGATCCGGATATCATCATGATCGGAGAAATCCGGGACGGGGAATCGGCGAGGGTGAGCGTCCAGGCTGCAAGAACAGGTCATCTGATCCTGACCACACTTCATGTGACATCCGTTTTTGAGATCTTCGAACGACTTCTCGATTTTGGCATCTCCTACCTCGACATCCTGTCCGTGACAAAAGTGGTCATGAACCAGCGCCTGCTGAAAAAACTCTGTTCTTGCGCGCGCCCGAGGCCTATTGTTCCGGGCGACATGGTTGGGGACCTCGGAATTCTCATTGGCCGTGCGGGAATTGATACCGTTTATGATCCATATGGGTGCGCGCGCTGCAATGGCGGGGGATTCGTCGGCCGTTATGCCCTGGCCGAGATTCTGTTCATGAACAGGGAGACCAGGGGATTCCTGGCGGATCAGAAGACGGCCAACTCTGTTGTCCTGAAAAGAGCTTACGAATCGTTTCAGCCAGAGTGGATGTCGCTTGCTGAAAAAGCGCTGAGGGATTCTTCCACGGGAAAAACATCCTTTGGCGAGGTTCTCAGAAACGCAGGAGTGCTTTGAGTGATTTACAACTATGAAGTGATCGTCAACGAGAAACTCTCGAGCGGGTCGATCAAGGCCCGGGATATTGAAGAGGCGATTGCCGAGATCAAGGGAAACTTTCCTTACGGGAAGATTTCCTCACTTCTTCCCGATTGGGGAAAAACCCTCCTTTTCTGGATTTCCCCGGAAAATAACGGTGGCATTACAACCAAAACGGCCTCCGACATCTGTGATCGGCTCTCCCTTTTTATTGAAAACGGTCTTCCTGTCGAGCAGTCGCTGAAGTTTGTTCGCGCCAATCTCGAGGCGCGAGGGGTTCAGAAGATCATCGACCGCGTTCTGGTATTGATCGAACAGGGCATTCCTCTTTCAAGAGCATTCGGCGTTGCGGGGTTCCCCCGGGAGTTCCTGCCGGTCATTCAGACCGGAGAGAAAACCGGAACGCTTGGTCAGGTCCTTAAGAAAGCGGCCAAGAGCCTGAAGCAAATGGCCAAGATGCGACAGGATCTCAGAAACGCCCTGATCATGCCTGCCATTAACATCGTTGTCATGATCCTTTTCGGTTATGTGCTGTTCTTCGATGTGCTTCCCCGCTTCCATGCACTTGTGGTCCAGCTTCCGAAACTCCAGCTTTCGGCTTTTGTCTCGGACATTTTTGCTCTCGATACTTTTTTCGTTGATAACATAAAATACTTGATTGGCATTTTTTCTGTTTTCTTGATGATTTTCCTTTATGTGGTATTATTGAGTCGGTTCGGAAAAAGGTTCAT
>JAKCCY010000031.1 GCA_021838765.1 Nitrospirota bacterium | reverse complement strand
CGACCCTTGATCCTTTCGACCTCCATGATGATTGTCCCGCTGACATCGCATGTAAACCCAAAAAGAGCCGAGGCGATATGCCCTCTCCGGATTCGAATGAAATCGGATGTGTTCTCTGTGGAAAAAAGTGATCCGATCTGCCGGCCAATGGCTGATCCGTTTCGTCCGGACCGGATATACCATGCCGTCAGGTAACCGGCAAGGGCAAGGTAGATCAGTATCGACATCATCACAATATAAGGATTCACCGGCACCTCGGAGTTAAAAGTGATCTTTTGATTAGGGAGCGCCCTTCCAGTATAGTTTCTATTGGAGCTCTGCTCAATTGTTTTCCAGTCTTATCGTTGGAAAAGCCTAAAGAAGTGGTTTGATGGGGGGGTGTTTTGGATCAACGTCATCTGCTGGCACAATCCATTCTGGATCATACGGCAACGGCTATGTGGATATTTCTGATTCTGGCCTGGAGCGGTGCGCTTGTTTACCTGCTGTTCCGGAAACGGAAGAAAAAAAAATAATGTCGAAGAGATTTTCTGCCAGTTCAAGAACTGGCCGATTCTTGGGCTATCTGTCTTCTTGATTGCTGAATCTGCTTCAGAAGACCCTTTCCGGAGTCTTTACGACATGTACCAATAGGCGGCACTACCAACAAGAAGACAATAGACTCCAAAAGGAACAAGGGCCTTTGATGTTTCAAAGGAACGGAAATACTTCATCAGGATAAATGTTGTAAGCCACGCTGTAAAAAAGGAGACAATGGCTCCAACGAGGGAAAGGTGCAGGATCTGGGGCGAATGGTCCCTGAGCATTTTGGGGATCTCCAGAACTCCGGCTCCCAGAATGATGGGTGTTGCGAGAAGAAATGAAAATCGTGCCGCTTCTTCATGGCCCAGTCCGTTGACGATTCCACCAACCATCGTAATCCCGGACCGGGAGAATCCCGGTATCAGGGCCACAGCCTGAAAAAGACCCACCAAAACGGCTCTTCCCATCGGAAGGTCCTGAAGCGGTATCCCTTTTTTCCTGGACTTGAGAATCTCACCCCCGAAAAGAACCAATCCGTTCGCCACCAGAAAAATCGCCGCCGTCTTCGGGGACTGGAAAAGAACCCGGATTTTTTTTTCAAGAAGGAATCCCAGCAATCCTCCCGGAATACTGGCCCCCATCACGAGAAGGAGAATTCGGGCATGATCCACATCACTTTTCAATAGCTGGGCCTTGCTGGTTGTCATCCACCGGAGAAATCCAAGGCACAGAGCCGTCCAGTCCCGATAGAAGTAAAGGAGAAGGGCCAGTGCTGTTCCAAGGTGAAGTGCGACCATGAAAGGAAGGAAATCCTTGTGCATCTGGAGAGATTTCCAGCCGAGAACTGCCGGCAAAAGGATCCCGTGTCCCAGTGAGCTGACGGGTGCAAGTTCTGTTGCCCCTTGAAGAAGTGCGAATAGGATCGCTTGCTGGGTATGAATGGTTTTCCCCTTTTTCGTGAGTTCCTGTTTCTTGAATCATGCGTTTTTTGAATATTTTTGAGCACAGATGAGTTCCATTGATCATTGAAAAACTCTTCTGAAATGTCAATCAAAGAACTAGGCCGGAAGAATCCAATGGCTTTAACAGGCAAAAATCATTACAAAAATTTTCATTATGAAAAAGGATTTTCAGGGGTTTGATTTCTTGAAAGGATTGTCTTAGAATCCCGGAATCATACCACATATTGTATCCATTGTTATTTGCCATACTATAAGCGGTATGCTACTGGTATCTTTTGGAATAATTGGAAATTCAATGAGTTAGACCAATTTGTCTGTTTTGAATGGGGGTCGTATGTCTGGAAATGTTGAAATCATGTTGTCGGAAAATGCCTTGAAAGTTCTGGAAAAGCGATATTTTGCCAAAGATGAGATGGGTGTTGTCCGGGAGAATTCCGAAGAGATGTTCAGGCGAATTGCCAACGCGATTGCCTCGGTCAACCCCCAGCCATCCGAGAGGGAGTTTCTGGCAGAAGAGTACTATCGTTTTATGGCAGGTCTCGATTTTCTCCCCAATTCGCCAACGATCATGAATGCCGGTAGACCTTTGGGTCAGCTTTCCGCCTGTTTTGTGTTGCCGATCGGGGACTCCATGCCCGAAATTTTCGACACGGTAAAGGCCACTGCACTGATCCACCAGACCGGTGGCGGTACCGGATTTTCCTTTTCCCGTCTTCGTCCCAAAGGAGCAGTGGTTCGGTCAACAGGAGGACAGGCATCGGGTCCAGTCTCTTTCATGAAGGTCATCAACGCATCAACCGATGCGATCAAGCAGGGTGGAACGCGTCGCGGTGCGAACATGGGGATTCTCAGGGTGGATCATCCGGATATTCTGGAATTCATTGACTGCAAGATGGATTTGACCCAAGTGACCAATTTCAATATTTCCGTTGCAATCACCGATGTCTTTATGAAAGCGGTCAAGGAAAATACGGATTACGATCTGATTTCCCCCAATAATGGCGAAGTTGCTGGCAGCTTGTCTGCCCGGATGGTCTTTGACCGTATTGCCCATAATGCATGGGCAAACGGAGAACCGGGACTTTTCTTTATTGATACTGCCAATCGGGCCAATCCAACTCCGTCAAAATGGACATATGAAGCAACGAATCCTTGTGGAGAGCAGGTTCTTGGACCTTATGAGTCCTGTAACCTTGGCTCCATCAATCTTGAAAAGCACCTTGTGCGGAATACCAAGGGGCAGTATTCAGTCGATTGGGAGAAGCTGACCCATTCCGTCTACCTCGCTGTCCGTTTTCTGGATAATGTTGTGGATGCCAACCGTTTTCCAATTCCGGAGCTTGAAGAGGTCAACAAGGGAACACGGCGAATCGGGTTGGGTATCATGGGGTTTGCCCGGCTCCTGATGTATCTTGAGATTCCCTATGATTCCGAAGAAGGTCTCGAGATGGCCGAATCGATCATGAGTCATATTCAGGAAGTGGCAGAGCGGACCTCCCAGGAGCTGGCCGCGACCCAGGGGCCGTTCCCTTACTTCGAAGGGATTGGAACCAAAAAACGGAACAGCCATCTGCTGACAATTGCCCCGACGGGGACCATCAGCATGATTGCGGATACTTCCTCTGGCTGTGAGCCCGAATTTTCCATTATCTGGTATAAAAATGTCATGGATGGAACTCACCTTCCCTACACGCTTGATTATTTTACCGAAGTGGCCCAAAGGGAGGGTTTCTGGTCAGAAGAACTTCCATCCCTGATCGTTAAAAATCATGGATCCTGCAGGGGGATTCCACAGGTTCCCGAAAAGTGGCAGATGGTTTTTGCAACGGCCCATGATATTTCGGCGCCGTGGCATGTCCGAATGCAGGGAGCTTTTCAGAAGTATATCGATGCGGCAGTTTCAAAGACGATCAATATGTCCCAGGAAGCCACAATTGAAGATGTGGAGAAATCCTACCTTCTTGCCTATGACCTCGGTTGCAAGGGAATTACCGTCTATCGTGACGGAAGCCGTTCAAACCAGGTTCTGAACCTTGGGACCGGATCAGAGAAAGTCTCCGATCCCCTTACCTCAAAGGATCTGAAATGGGGTAATCGAAGGGTTCCCCTGGATACAAGCCGGGGTGTGCGTGCCAAGATCAAGGGAAAGTCCGGAAAGTCCTACGTCCATCTTTATTTTGATGCGGATGGCCGGCCTGCCGAGATTTTTGTGACACCGGCAGCAGACCACCGGGAGAGAGAAAGCGCGATCCTGTTTGGTCGTCTTGGATCGATGGCGCTTCAGTACGGTGCTCCCATTGAAGAGGTGATCGGCCAGTTCATCAAGTCCCATGAAGAGGCGGGAACCTTGGGATCGGACCCTTATGCCATTGCGAAAGCCATCGGCACAATCCTTTCTTCCCAAGATGGCGAAATCGCCGAAAAGGGGCTTGCGATTGAAGTGGCCTGTCCCACCTGTGGAGGTAAAGTCGCCTTCATGGAAGGTTGTCTCAAGTGTATGGGTGGTGAAAAAGGCGGGAGTTGCGGCTGGAGCCAGTGTTAACGATTTGGAAATAAGCGAGTGAATGAACTGCTGAAATATTGGAAGATTGGAACATCAAAAAGGGGAGCCCGAAAGCTCCCCTTTTTCATATTCGGAGAAAATGGAAATGATGGCAAAAAGCCTGGATCAGGCCATATTCTTGAGAGCTTGTGAAAATCTTCCCGCATGGGACTTTTCGGCTTTGGACATGGTTTCAAACCATTCCGCGATTTCTTCAAATCCTTCTTCTCTCGCGGTCTTCGCAAATCCGGGGTACATCTGGGTATATTCGTAGGTTTCCCCTGCGATCGCGGATTTCAGGTTGGTTGGGGTATCGCCGACAGGCTCCCCTGTGGCTGGATCGCCAACTTCCTTCAGAAAATCAAAATGGCCAAAAGCGTGGCCTGTTTCACCTTCAGCAGTGTCCCTGAAAACTCCGGCAACATCGGGATAGCCTTCAACATCGGCTTTTCTGGCAAAGTAGAGGTAACGACGGTTGGCTTGGGACTCTCCTGCAAAAGCGGCTTTCAGGTTGTCGACTGTTTTTGAGTTCTTGAGAGATTTCATAGATGTCCTCCAATGGTCATTTTTGGTTTTTGTGAGGGAAAAGGATGAAGCTGCAGGATTGAAAAAAAGGTGAATCTGTCAGCTAAAAACCTTTTTGGTGCCGGAGATTCTTCTGGATCGATTTTTGCGACCTCTAGCCATTGTAAGTGGGGGAAGATGCCCAATGCAAGGCTGGATAAAGGAATCTTTTATTTATTTTTTTAACGGGCGGGACTGTTTTTTAACCCAGAGGAGAGAGATGGGGATCCATCAATTTATTTTTGATATGGCACAAGAGCAGAATTATGGTATATTTCCCGAGTATTTTGACTTTTCTGTCGGGTCATTTTTTGTTACTGGAGGGTTAGGATGATGTCGTTTCCTTTAAAGTCTGGAAAAATTTCATTTTTGGCTTTGTGCCTCTCTATTGTTTCTGTCCTGTCGTTCTCGGGGTGTTCTTCTTATAGTGTCAAACGGGTGAGCCTTGATACGGAAGGTGGGGTTACCAGCCGCTGGACCGACAATGATGCAAGACTCACGGCAAAGACCCTTATCAGGAAAGCCCTCAGGGAAAACTGGCTGGCAAACTTCAAGGCCAAGCATGGAAGAAGGCCGGTTGTTGAGCTTGGTCAGATCATCAATCGATCCGACCAGCATATCAATACCCGGCTTTTTCTAAACCATTTTCAGGATCAGCTCCTTGAGTCCGGAAAGGTTCATTTTGTGACAGCCAATGCTGCCCATCGGGGAGAGGCTTCCTCGGAAAGAGCCTATCAGATGTCTCATGCCAGATCGTCAACGATCCATGGTCCTGACCAGCAAACCGGGGCGGATTATCTTTTGACAGGGTCGATCAACTCCTATGTGGCGAGAAGGGGCGGAAAGACTGTCCGGATGTATGAGACTCACCTCAAGGCAATTGACCTGACATCGAACGAGATCGTATGGGCCTCGGAATATCGTGTCAAAAAGATTGCACATCAATCCAGTATGGGATTCTGACCCATTGCTGACGGAGGTGTTTTGAAGGACGAATCGGTTCGGTCCAGGCGGCCTGCTCAATCACTTTTGTGTTTTATTCTGACATGTTTGATCCTTTCATCCTGTGCTCCGTCAACGGAGCAATACAAAGGGTATTTCGAATCCCTGTCCCTCAACCCTTCCGATGGAGGGGTTGATCCGGGACCGGAAAAAATCATCCGGAAAGCCCACGGTTCATATGGAGAGAAGAATGAAGTCCTCTATGACATGGATCTTGGTGCTGCGGCACAAGCCTCCGGAGACTATCGGACAAGTGAAAAAGCTTTTCGCAGAGCGGATCGCCTGAGCAGGATTCTCTATACCAAATCGGTCACCAATATCATCGAGGCCTATCAGACCAACGATCTGGTCATTCCCTACAGGGGATATCCATTTGAACGGGTCATGATCAATCTGTTGAATTCCTTGAATTACGCAGAGACTGGAGACTGGACCGGGGCACTCGTTGAAACCCGCAAAATCCGTCTGAAGCTTCAGGAATACAATCAGGACTATCCCAAGGCTGCGACTCCTCCAGGCAAATTTGCACGATACGAAAGTTCCGCTGTTCGTTTAATGACGCAGCACCACATCGCGTTCAATACCGCTCAACTCAATCATTATACGGATGACGGTTTTGCCAGATTCCTCTCCGGAGTTTACCAGGAGGCACAGGTCAACTCAGGGGGGGTGGACTATTCCTCATCCCTGATTTCCTATAGAAAAGCCTATTCGACGTATGAAAAGAATCAACTTCTGTATGGCGCCTCAATTCCTTCCTTTGTGCTTCCGGCGCTTCTGCGTTCGGCCGAGGCTTCCGGTCGGGTCAATCTTTTGGCCAGACTGAAAAAACGATTTCCGGGTGTGCAATGGATACGATCAAAATCGTTTGAAAAAATGGGGCATGTGATTTTTATTGGCTACAATGGCCAGATCTTTCATCTGACAAGTCAACGGTTCGCTTTTCCGTTTCCCATCGCCAATACATTGGCGATGGTCAGCTTTTCCGTTCCCAATCCGGTTTCCGGGGGGACTCAGATCTTTGGCCATCGTATCGTCGCAAGTGCTGCGGGGAAGACTGTTGTGGCCGAAAATACCTCCGAAGTGGCGGAGCCTCTGAGGGCAATCGGTTTGACCAATTTTCAGGATCATCTGAAGCGGGTGGTTTTCAGGGAAGCGATCCGATCTATCCTGAAGACAGCCGAAGAGGTGGTCGCCACAAATGTGGCCGACAGGCAGGGCGGAGGCATTGCGGGTTTGATTGCCATGATTGTTGGTGATGTCGCGAATGTGGCCTCAGATGAGGCCGATACACGTTCCTGGAGAACCTTGCCATCGCAAATGGATTATTCCGAATTGGATCTTGATCCGGGGACATATGATATTTCAGTGTATCCTATGGGGGTATCCGGACCGGTTATTGAGAAAAAGGTTACTCTGGTTCCAGGGCAGTTCCTGCTTTTGCACGAAACCGATGGACGTTAACAACCTGTATATAAGGAGATTTTTCATGAGTCATCCATTTCGGATCAAAGTCCTGTCGGCGGTTCTGGTGTTCTCGTCTATCCTGGCCGGCTGTGCAACATCTTCTTCCAATGGGGCATGGTGGGAGACAGGGATGAGTTCCTCTTATCCCCGTTCCACCTATTTGACTGCTTCCGGATTCGGAAGCTCCGTTGACCGGGCAAAGTCGGATGCCATGAAAAATCTTTCAGAAATCATTCGCTCCAAGGTGAAATCACAGTCTGTTTCCATCCGGACGGAGTCGGATACGACACAACACTTTTTAAGACGAGAGCATCTTGATGTCTCAACGGATGCAGTCTTGAAAGGTGTGTATTTTCCCAAGGTCCAATTTGATTCCCATCAAAATGGCTACTATGCCCTTGCAGTCCTGAACCGGAAAAAAGCGACACAAGCCTTGTCCTCCGAGCTGTCTTCCCTGCGATTGAGGATCCTGTCCAAGAAAACACAACTGGAAGGAGTCTCTGACCCTGTCCATCAGGCAAGACTTCTGGTCCGGATTATTGAAATTGAAAAGAAGGCAATCAAGAAATCCCAGGAGCTTTCGGGGCTTTCTGGTATGCATCCAATCCTTGGTTTTTCCATTGGGGACGATTCCGAGAAGCTGATGAACCTTTTTTCAAAGTATCTGACATTTGCGGTTCATATTACGGGGGATACCTACGGGTCTTCAGTGGTGACCGACCAGATCACCCAGCTTTTGGGGGAAGACGGCTTTCGTCCATCGACGGGGACTCCTTCGATTCTCATCCAGGGAGATGTTCACACCGGCCAGGTTCCGGCTCCACCCGGTTCACCCTATACTTTTATCGGCTTCAATAGCGCCATTGCCGTTGTGGACGTGAATCGGCGCCAGACGGTGCAAACAGTTCTCAAATCTGGAAGGGATGCCGGGAATGATCTCTCCCAGGCTCAAAGGCTTTTGGAAGGACGGCTCAAAAAAAGCATTTCCAGACCTGTGGTGAGAACAGTTGAAGACTATATCCTCCACCCGGAGCGTCTGGTCCACTAGTTTGTCTGGGACTTTTTCCGGTGGTTGCGATTGTTGGGCGAAATGAAGTAGAATACCCAAGTTTTCCGCTTCAATGGTGAGTGTAGCTCAAGGGCAGAGCACTGGTCTGTGGCTCCAGGGGTTGGGGGTTCGAAACCCCTCACTCACCCCAATGTTTAGCCATATTGCTGAAGAGTCTGATCATTTTTTTCCGTGTCACTATTTTCTCCCGACTTTTTCCAAAGCGCATTCACCTTTTCTCCTATCTCCGGTCTTCTATCTCCGGAACAAAAGGGTAATCCACTGCCCATCCGTTTTCTGATCTCATTCCAGATCCCTTATGCTTCCTTCCGAGCATCTTGAATTTTTCGTTTGCTTCTCCGTTTTCAGGCCCGTATCGTTCTTTTATCTGAAAATGTTTTAAAACTTCGGGATTCATCCCGGAGAGGATTCCATCAAAGCCCTTTATAGGGCGCTCCGACTGAAAACTGAAGCGAATCATGGCAGATTCAAGTGAGGTTCATGGGGGAAAATGCCACCGTGGGTGAAGTCGCCTGGAAGATTGGAATTATGTATCATATAAGGGTCGAAGGATTGGCTCATACAATTTAACTTCAGGTGAAAAATGCGAATTGTAAAATTCATAATGGTTTTTCTCGCAGGTACCCAATTGTACTCTGGGGTTGTTTTGGCCGATTCAGCGCAAGATCTTCTCAACGAAATGCAACAACGCTATGAAAGCACCAATTCACAGACTCCCGCCCAGACGAACCAAAATTCATTGCCACCACCACCTGTTTCACCTCCTATCGGAACGAATTCACCAGTGATTCAACCATCGGTCGTTCCTCAATCTACACAAAACAAGGGAAATATTTCCAAGAAGCAAAACAACAAAAATGTCGGAAGGGTTGGTGTTGCCTGCACAAAAACAGAAACGCCGCTCATTATTGAAACAAACGTATCGGCGAAACTGTTTTTTAATGGTCGCTATCTGACAACCACTCCCGTGAGAATCTGTGTTAAAAATAAAGCCATCTGGGCTAATGACGGCGCTTTTTTGATCCGGTTAAGCAAGCAAGGGTACGCCGAGATTGTGGATACGATTATCATGGGGACGACCAAACTCAAGAAAAAGTATGTCCTTGTGAATCTGGACTAAGTGGGAATAATGATCGACAGATCCCCGCTGTGGAAATGAAATGGTAGACCGCTCCATGGCTGTTGCACCAGATTTGTGAGCCATTGACCAGCCTGTCCTATCTTTCCCTGACACTGAAGTATTTTCCATGATCCATCAGAGCAAGGGAAATGATGCCAATCCCCTGAGTCAAGAGAAAACTCCGGTAACCTTACCCGAACATCCCTGTTTCCTGCCATTTTGCCATATCGCATTTCAACAAAAATGATGTAATGTTTCCATTTTTGTTGCGCTGGGCTTATCTCATTTTTTATTATAAAATAAAATTATACTTATAACCTGAAAAAACTTATTGTTTCTCGATGCTTCCTAATGTGGCATAAGGTTTGCTCATGATGCAGACAGTGCACTAAACCCTTGATGCTCATCGGAGGCGGTATGCTTAAAAGTCATCAAATGAATTTATCTATAGATGAAAAGAAGTGGCTCCCTTTTTTGGGAAAAACGGGAGCGATGAGTCTTGGACTGTCTTGTCTTTTGAATCAGGATACTTATGGGCTTGTAGAAAGAACTTTTGAGGGGATTTCCGCGACCAGATTGAAAATATTGACGCAATGGGCTCAAGAGAAGTGGCTCTATTTATCGGCAATCGCTGAGGAGGCTGCTGACCTGTGGCCAGAGTTATCGAGTCAATTTCTGGAGTTGGAACGGGTTCATTCTTTGGATATTTCTGAACTGTTTGTCCTGGATTCTTCCGGAACGGTTGTTGCCTCAAGCAAAAAGGAAAGGGAAGGAAGGGCTGTTTTGGTATCAAAAGCTTTTTTCGAGGGGCTCAAGGCTCCATTCCTTCATGGCCCCTATATCGATCCCGAGACCGGTAGAATTGGTCCCTCGACATCAAAATTTCATGATGACGTGACCTTGATGTTTTATCACCCCATCAAGAGCCGGGGAGAAACTCTGGGGTGCCTTTGCGCAAGGATTCCCAATGATGTCATCGGGGATCTGATCCAGCGGGAGGCTGGCCATGTCTATCCCGAGTCGGGAGATAATTATCTCTTTATGGCAGAGTCTCATTTTGATCCTTCCATTGCTCCGGGCACTGCGCTGTCTCGTTCACGCTTTGAAGATGACAGCTTTTCCTTTGGAGAGAACCTTAAGGGAGGAATCAAAACATCATGGGGTACGGTGAAGGTGGAGCACCATACAGAGCTTGAACTCCGATTTACGGATCCATCGACAGGGGATCTTCACCCCGGGGTCCGGGAAACGATCCGAAACGGGAGCAATCTGTTTGTGACCTATCCCGGATATTCCGATTACCGTCATGTTCCCGTGATTGGATCAGGTGTGACCTTTCAGATGCCTGGATCTCCCGATCGATGGGGAATGATGTGCGAAGGAGATCTTGAGGAGGTCTATCGACGAAGATCCATGAATTTCCAGTTTATGGGACTTTTTGTAGGATTGAATCTTCTTGTATGGGCCTTGAATATCGGCTTTCTGCATCTTTCCGGACTCTCATTCTGGGAGCGCGAGGTGCTCACTCTTCCCTTTTTTATGATGGTGTGCCTGTGGTTTTATAAAAAAGGACTGCAGCCTTTTTCCCATCGACTAAAGGAGATGACCGGAGTGATCCGGACGATTTCAGAAGGGGGCGGAAACCTCCGCCAGAGACTTGATCACAAGATTCTCGTTGCGGATGAAACAGGAGAAATGGGGAGGTGGATCAATAGTTTCATCGACAACCTTGACGGGATAGTCGGTCAGGTCGTCAGGACATCCGAATTGGTTCTCGAGACCAATCAGCAGATGCTTCAGAAAAATAATGAGGCTGATGGGGCCTCCGCTCAAGTCGTCAAGGCGATTGAGACCCTCCTGCAGTCTCTTGCCACTCAAATGGCGGAAATTTCCGTGGCATCAAAAACTGCAGAGGAAATGAAATCATCGATGACTCATGTCATTGAAACTGCCAGATCTCAATTTGACGCTGTTCGTGCCAGGACAGGTGGCATACGACACTCGATCGACCATTCCAAGGTATCCATTGAAGCGCTTGAGTTGAGCGCCAGGAATATTGGAAAAATCGTAGAGGTTATTCAGGAAATTGCCGACCAGACCAATCTTTTGGCGCTGAATGCCGCAATCGAGGCCGCCAGGGCCGGAGATCACGGGAGAGGGTTTGGTGTCGTCTCTGCAGAGGTTCGAAAGCTTGCGGAACGCACCAGCATGCAGACTCGTGAAATTCGTTCGATGATCAGCCAGGTTCAGGGAGAAGCAAAAGAAGCCGTTACTACGATGGAAGGCAGCATGTCCGGTGTTGAGGAGGGTCTTTTATTGACAGAAGGATCAAGCTCGGACCATGCAGGAATCGAGAAAGTCGTCCGGAAAATGGGGGATTCCATTGCCAATATTCTCGAGACGAGCGAATCCCATAGTGATATTGTCAAGAATACCAAGATCATGACAGAACGGATGCAACACGCGGTAGAGGCTCTTCGGGGGAGTGTCGGTAAGGTTCGTTTTTCCACGAGACAATTGCAGCAGCTGGTGGGGCAATTTCAGGTGAGTGACCATTAAGCGATCATGGGAATGAAGCGCCCGAAGCTCTCTTTTCAGGAGAGCTTCGGGTTATATTTACCCCTTGGTCTGGTGGACTTTTTCCTGGAATCTGGGGAGTTTGATCGTATTGTCTTTCAAGGAACGGGATTCTGAGATCCTGATCGAATCGACAAAGGAAGTCGATGAAACAAGACGCCATCTTTTTTGGTTCTGATTTTTGGACATATACATGGCCTCATCGGACCTTCGAATCAGATCTTCCCACAAGACACCATCCTGGGGGCAGATGGCAACCCCGGCAGATCCTGTTATCTCAACAAGTTTTCCTTCGATCCTGATGGGCTTTTGTATCGCTTCCATAATGCGTTCGACCAGTAATGTCAGTGCCGTATCACTTTCAATATTGTTCAGAAGGATCAAAAACTCGTCACCACCCAGCCTGACAACAAGGTCTGTTCTCCTTGAGCATCGCAGGAGTCGTCCCGAGATCACTTTCAGAAGGGTGTCTCCCCCTGCATGTCCACACGTATCGTTGACTTTTTTAAACCCGTTGAGATCAAGAAAGAGAACGCCCAGCCGGCTTTTTTCTTTTTGGGTTCTCAAAATTTCAGCCGGCATCCATTGGGACAGGAAGTTCCTGTTGGGCAGCCCTGTCAACGGATCGATATGGGCTTGTTTCCATAGGATTTTTTCTTTCTGGATCTTGTTGTCCATATCTTTCCAGACATGAACAAAGCTTGTTATTGACCCATTATCTCCCAGAATCGGAATGAGGGTGATTTCATAGTTGCAAGGGGATCCATTGGTTCTGTGGTCGTGGTGTACCATTGTAAAGATCTTTCCCTGCAGTATGGTTTCCCAGACAGGCAGCGATGTTTTGCTGACGTGCTTGGGGACTTTCATAAACTCTGGGGTCTGACCGATCAGGTTTTCTTTTTCTTTCCCGGTCATCTTGAGAAAATCTTCGCTGACCCAGACGATTTGCCCATCCTGGTCCGATATCATCGCACCGCTTTCGATGGGTGGGTTCGGACTGGATGTCTGCTCACCGGATGGGATTTCAGGGGAAGTCTCGTGAATCCCGGGGACCCTGATGCTGGCCATGAGCGCCTTGATTTCTTCTGGGGAAAGGATCGGATCCATGGAGGCTCCTTTATATATTGAGAGCAGGAAATACCGGGTGGAATTTGAAAGATCTTTTCATAAGCAATCGACCGGAAAATGATCCCGAGTGAACCATGAGAGCGAGATTACCCCCAATTGATGGATTGATCAGTGAATTTGGTCATGTTGTTATGTGACGCAAATCACATACTTCAACTCTCGGGATCCGGAACTCCTATCAGATAAGGGACAGATCATCGAAGTTCCCTTCCAGCCCTTAGTGTTTTTCGATGAGCGACTGTCTTTCAGATCGCTTGTTCCCAAATAAAAAAGTCTTGATTGCTAATCGCCTTCCTCACCCAAATGGGCATCAGCCCAGTGTTTCAAAAAATATGATGATATATTTAATTGATCTGATTTTTATTTTTTAATAACTCTTTCATTATATCATTTGTCGGCCAGATTTGTATGGATGGACCCGGGACTAGTATGCGTCTTCGCAAACTCTTCTGAAAAAACAGCTCTTGCAGGAATAAGCTCCCGGCATCGGAGTGAATCCCTCTTTTTCCGCGACACCGTTCAAGGGATCCTGAATCTTTGAAAGAATGGTTCTGGTGTGTTGTTCGATGCGGGAATGGGTTTCCTCAAAGATGACTTGAGAAGAAGAGGAAAGGGAGACTTTCCTGTCCGGGTTTGAGAGGTAGATCGCTCCGGTCCTGATGGTATGGGGTTCTCGACCGAATTTTTTCACGGCATAATAAGCATAAAGATCGAGTTGTGGCTGATGATTCTTGGGGCTTGGTTTTCCTGTCTTCCAATCCAGGATGATCAAGCCTTCCGGATCGTTTATAGCCAAGTCGATGGATAGATAGACCGGAAAATCGATCCCATCGGTCTGAAAAGGGATACTCTCGAGGATTTCGTCTGTCCGCATAAGGCAATCGGGTCCCAGTGACCGGATCCATTCCCAAGGTTCGGACAGGAAGAAGTTCTCAAGCGCTGCAAGGCTTTTCCCGACAATTTCCTTCCATTCGGAATCGAGGATCGCCATTTCCTGGTCGTCGTGTTCAATGAATCGATAGCTTCCCTTGGGGGGAATGGTTTCGGGAAGAAGAGCCTTTGATTCCCTGAAATCGAGCCTCATCTGGAAGAGAAGTTTTTGTTTTTCCTTCTCCGGATCGATCTCATGGCCCGCCTGGAAGGATTTCAGAATGGAAGAGATGGCTTCATGGACTCGGCTTCCGCTCCAGAGATAACGGTTGGAGAGTTTTTTGAGCCTGTAAATCTCGCGCGTCAGGGGAGAACAGTTTTTTTCCCATCCACCCCATGATCCATAGCGGGAAAACCAGTATTGTCGGGGGCATGTTTCATACTGCCCCCATTGGGAAGGGGAATAACTGAACGAATTGACAAGAAGGGCCATGGTTCCTCAGTGAGTATTGGGCGTGATGAAATTGATCGAAGATTCCGCTGTTTCTTGAGTTTCGGGAAAAGGAGACAATTTCATCCGGAGTCGACAAAAACTGCAAATATCCGTGTAGCAGGGCTCCTGGCAGACTTTGCAACTTCCTGCGGGAGGAGCGTTTTCACTTGATGGAGGAAACATCTTCTCTAAGCGCTCGAGGAATCCGAAGTAAAAAAACTGTTTTGTACCGGGAGATTCTTTTTCAATGTCATTCAAGACTTTTTTATAGAAGATCTGTTTTGCATCAGCGGACATGGGGCATTCCCTGATGACGTAATCGATTCCCTTCAGGTAGGCATAGGTGGCCATTTCTTTTTCGGTCAGGCGATTCAACGGTTTGACTTTTCGTATGAGCCCTCCTTCAGCAGGAAGGGATGGGGACTGTTTTTCCAGATATCCATCCTGCCAATGGAGAATGTTTCCCAAAAGGCGTGAGGCTTCATCGTCCAGGTTGTGTCCCGTTGCAAGAACCTGACAGCCATGTTGCCGGGCCGCCCGATTGAAAAGGTGCCGTTTGGAAAGGCCACATGCCGAGCACGGGGGTCTTTTGGTGGATTCGGCTATAACGGGAAGTGTGGCTCCCGTTTCTGATTCGATCTCCTCGATAATAAGTGGATATCCTCTTTTTTCCGCAAAAGCTCGCGTTTTCTCGGTGCTCTCCTTCGAGTACTCAGAAATGCCGAGGTCGAGGTGGTACCCGAGGACATCAAGTTCAAGCCTTTTCAGTATCTCCCAAAGGGCGAGAGAATCCTTTCCTCCCGAAACGGCCAGAAGAATACGGTCACCCGGTTCGAACATCCTGAATTCCTTGATGGTTTTTCGAACCTGATCCATCAAGTATTTATCAAAGCAGTCTGCACAGAATGCGGTATTGTGCCGGGGGATGGCGATAACGGCCTTTTTTTTACAGACTCGACAATTCATGATCCGGAACCTCCCGAGATGACCGGCCTGATCTCCACCTCGTACTGCGGATCAATACTGTCTCCCGGCAAAAGAAGACTGTCTTTCTGGATGACAAGAACGGTTTCAGAATCGAGGCCCAGCTTGAGCAGCAGTGTGGAAACCCTTTTCTGGAATGGAACTTCGATATGCTCTCCTGTTTGGGCGTTGAAGACCCTAATCGGTGTCGGAACCCTATGATGGGGAGCGGTTCCTTCTTCAGTGACGGATCGTGTTGCCTCGGGACTCTGGTCCTCGGATTCTGACAATGGGGAAATCCTTCCTGTTAAGGCGTATGGAGATGAACGAAGGGAAGACTGAAAAACGTCCCTGTGAGATTCACCTGCCAGCAGTTTAGCGATATTCTGATCATATCAGAGCGGGGAACAGTTGGAAAAGGCAAGAGGGTCTGATCAGCTATCCTGAGGGGGATCTGTTTTTGGCGAAATGATGGGTAATCCCAGTTTTTTAGCGGTGAGAAGGGATTTGAGGATGATCGGGTAACACGCTTTCCGAACACCAGGATCTTCTGAGAGCATGCTGATTGCCATTGCCTGGTTCTGGAGCTCTTCTGTCAGTTCCACGCTGTTGTTTTTAGCCGGCAATGGTTTCCTGAAAGGCTTTTCAAGCCGGATGACAATCGGCAGGTGGGCAAGGTCGGGTGCGATGGCCTGAATCGTCTCCCGGATTTCGGGCAGAAGAAAAGTGCATTGTCGCTGCCACGCCTGCCGGGATGTCCTGATGATAATTCCTTCGGGTGAGATGGCTCCAGGGTAGGTATTGTCCCTGATCGGAGATGGAAGGTGGCTGTCCCAGTCCCGCTGGAAGAGGACAAGACGCACACCCTCTTCAATTCCAAAAAGGGATTTTTGGGAGCTGGCAATTGAGGAAATGGATGTGAAAGACAAGTTCGACCCCAATTCTGCCCGTAGAGGATTTGCAGGGAAAATCCTGTTTATGGAATAATACATCCGTCCCTTTTGTCACTCAAGGGTCTTTCCTTTCATGAAAGGCTCTCTGAAGCATTTTCGTCGGATCAGATGCTGTTGGCGTTAGGAGATTGGGGGTTCGGATGTCCGGGCAAGCCCTTCTTTTGAATGCGACTTATGAACCACTGAAAATTGTTTCCTGGGAAAAGGCCGTTACCCTGATTTTTCAGGGGAAGGTGGAAGTTGTGGAAACTTTTGACCGGGAGATCCATTCTGTTTCCATGGCGATGAAGATGCCTTCCGTTATCCGGCTCCAGCGGATGGTCTCTTTTCATCAAATTCGTCAGATGGTGCGTTTTTCCCGGGAGACCATCTTTGCCCGTGACGGTTATTCCTGCCAGTATTGTGGAAAACGATTCGATAAGAGTGATCTGACCTTTGACCATGTTTTTCCGGCCGCTCGTGGCGGGACAAAAACATGGGAAAACATCGTTACTGCCTGCAAAAAATGCAATCACCTCAAATCCGGACAGACCCCTGACGAGGCCGGAATGAGGCTTCTGAAGAAAGCCGCTCGTCCCCACTGGTTTCCCGCGATTCTCTTACATATGTCCCTTCGTTCTGAAATGCCCTCTTCCTGGTCAAATTATCTTTTCCAGTCCAATTATCGGGAGAGGATCTTCTCAGCGGCTTCTTCGAAGGAGTCTTTTTAGCAGGGACCGGCTTCCCGAAAGAAGAAGCCGGCCCTCTTCCACCCCGGAAAAGATCGTTCCCATAATATAAAAAGTGGCCCCTGACACAATAAGGAAGAGGATTGCCATTGCGATGAGGGAAGGGCTGGGTGCCGGAAACAGAACGGTGAACTTTTTCCACAGGAATGCTTCCAGGATGAAAAGCCCTGAAGACCACCCCAGAACAGGGAGGAGATTCCCGAAAATTACCCATGGCCATTGTCCCATGATTTTTTTTGAACCATAAAAAAGAACCAGCTGATTGACGATAGACCCGATCGTAATTCCCACAGCCAGAGAAATGATTCCCAGCGATTTCAGGAAGACAACCGATACAACAAGGTTTGCCAGAAGTCCAAAAATGGCCGCTTTGACCGGGAATCTCGTGTTTTGTACGGCATAGTAGATTCGGACAAGGATCCGGACTCCCGAAAAGGACCAGAGTCCGATGGCGTAGCCCCAAAGCGCGAGAAGTGTTTCGTGGGCACTTTGGGTCCGGAATGATCCATGCTCGAAAATGATTTTGATCAGTGGCTCTCCCAGGGACAGGAGTCCTGCGGTTGCCGGAAGCATGAAGTAAAGTGAAAGCCTGTATCCGTCTTTCAGGGTATGAAGACTTTTTTCCTTGGCATTTTCCTCAAGACTTTGCCGGGCAAGAATGGGGAGAATGACTGTTGCGATCGCTGCTCCAATCAGTCCGAGAGGAAACTGGACAAGCCTCATCGCATAATAGAGTGAAGAAATGGTGCCCTTTGCGAGATACGATCCGAGGATCGTTGCAATCAGAAGATTCCCCTGCATCACCCACAATCCACCGATTGAAGGAATGATCAGACGCATGACCCTCCTGGCTTCGGTATGCCGGATCCCTTCTTTGAGGGACATGCTGAGATCGAGTCCAATAGAGTCCTTTTTCATGAAGAACCACTGTAGGGCCCATTGAAAGATCCCTCCTAGAATGACTCCCATGGCAAGTCCATAAACAGGATGATGATCGGTCAGTCCGCCGGGAAGAACCATTCCGATAACAAGGCCCAGGGAGAAAAAGGCAGGAGAGAATGCCGGCAGGAAAAACTTGTTTTCGACATTCAGGATGCCCATCAGAAGGGCTGACAGTGAAATGAAGAACAGAAAAGGAAACATGATCCGGATGAGGGTGATGCCAATGGTTCTTGAGTGCGGGTCCATTGAGTATCCCGGAGCGAGTATCCGCAGGATCTCCGGGGCGAAGAGCTCTCCGAGAAGGATAACCCCCCCAAGGATGATGACGAGGATATAAAGGACAGCGGTATAGAGTCTTGAGGCCTCCCGGACACCCTTTGTTGCGAGCGTTCTGGAAAGGGAAGGGATGAAGGCGGAGGAAAGGGCTCCTTCGGCAAAAAGCTCCCTGAGCATATTCGGAATCCTGTACCCGATATAAAAAAGATCCGAGAGGGACGTGGTTCCAAAACGATCGGCGATAAACATGTCCCGCAGAAATCCGGCAATTCTCGATATAAGCGTGGCCAGTGAGACCGATCCGGTTTTTTTTCCGAGATGCTTGGGTTCTTTTGTTTGTTCGGTCATTGGCCCTCAGGAGAATGTTTGTTGAAATGTTTTGTTTTTTCCCCTAGAATGACATCTTCGGATTTCGTGTCTTTTATCTCGGAGATTGCGGCCGATACCGTTTGATGTCGTCCTGATTCAGGAAGAAGGATGGGCGGTCTCCGATTGTGTAGACAATAGATTTTCTGCTTTTCTGGCGGCAGAATGACAGGTGAAATGGCCCACCGCTTTTGGTCGGGTCCGGTGTTTTCAAGGAGGTTCGTTTGGCATCCCATAGTGCTACAATCAAAGACATTCGTAAAAATGAAAAAAGACGGAATCACAATCGGCAGGCCATTTCGATGATCAGGACAATGGCCCGCAAGGTTGAGGTGGCTGTCTCCGAAGGCAAAAAGCAGGAAGCCATCACTTTTCTGGGTGAGGTGGTTCCGGTTCTTGATCATGCGGTCAATCGTCGCATCCTTCATCGCAATGCCGCTTCAAGAAAAATTTCCAGGCTGACGAACAAAGTCAACGCACTTTCCTGACGCCATATTGGTTTGTGGGTTTCTGTCCCTTGGGGGACAGTGCCCACAGTCCCAACAGAAGCCTGTCCATGGCGATGTCCGGATTTCCCCCCGACTTCATGAGAAAATCCGTTTCAACCAGAAGTTCATAGCCTCTTTTGAGAGTTTTGGAATTCAGCTTTCCTGCTGTTTCCATCACTTTTCTCGCCCTGTAGGGAGAAAGCTTTTCCATCTGTGCCAAAGTTTGTGTTCCATTCGAATCCGATAGCAACAGGTTGCCAATGGTATAGAGTCTCCACTGGCGATGCCATAACGATAAAATTCCCAATGGTGATCCACTTTTTCCCGCAAACCTTTTCCAGTCCAGAAGGACTCTCCGGTCTTTCTCTTCCCATCCTGTAAAAAGATGAAAAACGGTCTGGAGAGGATCTTCAATCCTGTCCTCCGAGTGAAGAAGAAACTCGGGTGTGATGATGGGAAGTTTACTGTCGCTGGTTGCATTCTTGAATGAAACGCTGATCTTTTCCAGCCATTGGTCAACAAGTCCCAGATGGCTGTCAAAATGATGCTGAAGGATTTCTGCGGCAGGTTGTGTAACCTTAAGATTTCTTTTCTTCCCAAGTTCCAAAACCCAGTTCTGAAATTCCTGATCTTTTTGGGTTGCGACTCTGGGCCATCCCATCCTGTATCCCGGAAAGGATTTTGAGAGCTCTTCCGCCGTTTTTTCCTTGAGTTCAAGAACAATCAGTGCCTTGGGAACGGACGTGTTCCCTTCCAGTATTTTGGAGATTGCCTTTAGGGACAGGTCGTCGATTTTATCGGCCTGTTCGATCCAGACGAGTCTCTTTGATCCAAAGAGACTCGATTCAAAAAGGAACCTTCGGATGTCGCCCGTCTGAACGTCACTTCCGGATTTTTCCTCAAGATTGATCAGGACATTGTCGCTGTCCGATTCGGGAAATATCCGGTGAATCAGTGCTTTTCGGATCACCTGTCTGATCAGGGCGTCTTCCGGAATCAGCAAGAGAATGGGAGAGACCGGAAAATCCTTTTGAAGAAGATCAAGAGAGGATTGGATCATGGGATTGTCCCGGGAGGAATTCCGCCGGGAACACCAGGTTGCTGGGGAATCCCGCCCGGAGCTCCGGGTGAGTTGGGAAATGGGCTTGCCATTCCTCCGGGTACTTGTGGGGAGAGCGGCTGGGAAAGGGACTGGTTGGGGATGATGAAAACAGCCGATTTGAGGTTGTGGGCCATGGAAGACACAAGGCGGCTCACAGCCGATTGTGTTGCTTCGTTCATGGCATAGGACTGGTTCTGCTGGAATATGGCCAGATTGTTGTTGACATACATCGGGGCGCCACCAATGATGGATCCGCCTTGCCAAATGATTTTTCCATCGTAGCCGGTGACTTTGGCGGAGAGGACGATTTCAACCAGATATTGTTCGATTCCCTGGGTTGAGGACAGTGCAAGCGGGATTTCTGCTGCGCTGACGACCGTTCCTGACAAGACAAGGTCCGCGTATTTGGGGTTGTTGACCAGGGTAATGCCCGATACTTTCAGAAGCTCGTCTTTTAAAAGCTGTGAAACCTGGGTTTCAATCAGGGGAAAGACTGTTGCGTTATGAAAAGACTGGACGGACATTGTCACATGCTTTCCCAGTGACAGGTGCTTGGCGTTAGGGAGATGCGTCAACCCCGACAGGTTGGATATGTGATACCCACATCCCCCCAATATCCCGAAGAAGAGGGAGAGAAAGCCCATTCGCCAGAAGAAGTGTTTCAATGGACTATCCGGGTCCCGCGACAAAATTCAAAAGTTTTCCGGGAACATGGACGATCTTCCTGATCTGCAATCCTTCCAAAACCCGGGTGACCTTTTCATCCTGAAGGGCCTGTTCTTTCAGTTCAGCCTCGGTTGTGGCCGGTGGGAGCATCAATGTTGCCCGCAGCTTTCCATTGACCTGCACAATAAAGGGAACAACATCTCTCAAAAGGGCCGACTGGTCGATTTTCGGCCAGCCGGCATTTAAAACCAGCCCCTCTTCTCCCAGACTGCTCCAAAGATGCTGGGATAGGTGAGGGGCGAACGGAGAAAGAAGCATGGATGTGACATGAAGGCCTTCGTGGAGAACGGATCGTTCAGCGGCGCCATTTTGAATGTCAACCGAATAGAGCGTGTTCAGGAGCTCCATGAGTCTTGCGATGGCGGTGTTCATCTGGGCATCGCCATCGAGGTCCCGTGTCACATCCTGTATCGTTTCATGGATTTTGGTCCGTACAAGACGAAGCTCTGACGGGAGCTCATCGGTAAAGGAAGCTCTTTTCTGAAATCCGGGATGAGTCAACAACTCCTGGGATTTTTGGAAAAGTCTTCCCAGAAATCGGTAGGCCCCTTCGACGGCCTTGTCGTCCCATGCGAGATCTTTGTCGGGGGGGGCGGAAAAAAGGGTAAACAGCCTGACCGTATCGGCTCCATAACGGTCAATGAGCAAATCGGGGTCCACGACGTTGCCTTTTGATTTGGACATCTTGCTTCCGTCTTTCAAAACCATCCCTTGAGTCAGAAGGGATTGGAAGGGCTCCCGAACCGGAGAGAGTCCGATATCGTTCAGGACCTTTGTAAAGAAACGGGCATAAAGAAGATGGAGGATGGCGTGTTCGACCCCTCCGACATACTGGTCGACCGGAAGCCAATGGGCAGATTTCAGCCGGTCAAATGGCATCTCGGTGTTTTTCGGGTCGGTAAATCGAAGAAAATACCAGGACGAGTCGATGAAGGTATCCATCGTGTCAGTTTCTCTCTTGGCATCCTTGCCACATTGTGGGCACCGGACATTGAGAAAAGACGGCTGTTCGGCGAGTGGAGAGCCACCCTTGCCGGTGAAGGAGACATGTTCTGGAAGCAAAACCGGGAGATCCTTTTCTGGTACCGGAACCATTCCGCAGCCATCACAATAGAGAACAGGGATAGGTGTTCCCCAATAGCGTTGCCGGGAGATTCCCCAATCCCTCAGCCTGTAGGTTGTAACAGAGCGACCCGCTCCTTTTTCTTCGAGGTATCTGGTGATCTCGATTTTGGCCTGATCGTTTTTGAGCCCGTCAAATTGTCCTGATTGAACCAGAATGCCCGGTCCGGTCATGGCTTCCTGTTGGGTTTGGAGCGGGTTGTTTGAAGAGTCGGAAATGACCGTCTTGATCGGAATGCCATACTTTTTGGCAAATTCAAAATCTCTCGTATCGTGGGCTGGAACGCCCATGACAATTCCTGTCCCGTAACCGGAAACAACAAAGTTTCCAATCCAGAGGGGGATGGTCTCTCCTGTCAACGGATGGACCAGCCGGACTCCGGAGTCGATGCCTTCTTTTTCAACGAGCTCCGCATTTCGTTCCGTTGTTCGCTTGTGAAGGGTTTCATGGATAAATGCCTTGGCCAAATCACGGTTTGGAGAAAGGGAGAGAAGCTCTTCCATTTCTTCGTGTTCCGGGGCAATCGTTACGAATGTCACTCCGAACAAGGTGTCCGGACGGGTGGTAAAGACGGTCAGATGTTTCTTCAGTCCGGCAACGGTAAAGTCGATGTGTGCGCCGGTGGAGGGGCCAATCCAGTTTTCCTGCATTGTCCTGACTTTTTCAGGCCATCCGGTAAGTTCTTTTAATGTGTCATGAAGCTCTTTTGCATAATCGGTAATTTTCAGATACCACTGCTCAAGAGATCTGAGCTCAACCGGGCTTTTGCATCTCCAGCAAAGACCTTCTTCCACCTGCTCGTTTGCGAGAACCGTCGCACACTGGTCGCACCAGTTGAGAAGTCCTCCCTTTTTATAGGCCAGGCCCCGTTTTAAAAACTGGAGGAAGAGCCACTGGTTCCAGCGATAGTAGTCCGGGAGGCAGGTTGCGACCTCGCGGTCCCAGTCGTAGGAGAGCCCCAGCTTCTTAAGCTGTTTTTTCATGTGGGCAATGTTGTCGATTGTCCATGTTCTCGGTGGAATGTTTCTCTGTATGGCGGCGTTTTCGGCCGGAAGACCAAACGCGTCCCAACCCATCGGATGCAGGACATTGAATCCCCTCATTCGCTTATAGCGGGCGAGGGCGTCTCCAATGGAATAATTCCTGACATGGCCCATATGAATCCTTCCGGAAGGGTAGGGAAACATTTCCAGACAGTAGAACTTTGGTCGATCGCTTTGGTTTTCCGTTCGGAATGCATTGCTTTCTTCCCAAATGGCCTGAACATTGGCTTCGATTTCTTTAAAGAGGTAGGGATGCTGGCTCACGGGACGGGTATTCCTCCATTTAGTGGGGTATCTGACATCGGATATCTTAACAAAAAAAGATGCCCATCCAAAGGAAACGAAAGAATGTCCCTCGGGAAATCTCAAGGGGATTTGATTCCGGAGAAGAAATCACTATAATCGGACGTCCTTCCTCTTTCATGCGCCCGTAGCTCAGCCCGGATAGAGCAACAGACTACGAATCTGAAGGTCGCAGGTTCAACTCCTGCCGGGCGCACCATATCTCATAAACACTGAGTTCTTTTTGCCTCCTCATTTTTGGAATGAAGAACCTTTCTCATTCCGAAATGGCGCAAAGACGGATTTTGTTCGGCTCAAAGAGAGACTCATCCCTTATGAACTGTTTGAATTCGGGGAATTCCATCTGTTTTGACCCTCCTCTTCCGGAAAGACGACGGCTTTTCGAGTCGCGGCATCGGCTTATGCTCTTCCGGAATACATCCGTCAATGGTTGAACCCGGACAACAAGGGGAAGTCTTCGCATAGCGTCACCTTGCCCAATCTTGGCAAAAATCGGGTTTACGTTTTCTATTCCGAAGTATCCGAAGAGCCGGAAAAAAAAAGAGCGAGGTCGATGATCCACGAAATCATTCGCCGGGTGTGATTCGAAAGTGGTGTTCCAGAACAAAAAACAGAAGGACTAGAGCCACGTCGCAAAACATCAGACTTGGAACAGCTAACAAATAGATCAAGTGTTCCTGATGTTCCATGCGAGAAAAACGATTCCTTTGAAAGGGGGATCGGAACATCAGGAACACCACAAAAACATCAGATTCCGAATTTATCGAAACCGGCCTCGCCCATCCAATTCCGACCGGCGAGTTGGTCATTGAGAATCGGGGTGTTCCTTTGGCCTGGACAAACGATCTGCCATTCGTTCGCGTCTATCCCTTGGCTTTGGTAAAACTCCGATTCGGTCCTTCTCCCTTACCCCTGCGTATACAGAAACTGGCGACCGACTGCCGGATAGGTGTGGTGGAAGCGAGACAGACACCGGAGCAACTTGTCCAGGAGGGAGGCTTGATCGTTGAGTGCGACCGCCGGGGGATGGGGCGGTACTGTCTGGCTCCCATCCGGTGGTGACTCGAGAAATTAATGAAAATGGGTGAAGCGGAGACTTTCTCTACAAGAGAAATGACATGTGCGATTGGTGGTCTCAGGCAATGATGGATTCTACGACGGGTTTGGGCTTTTGCCTGGCAGACCACAAATCCGACTGTAATTGCATTCGTAACCAGAAATCCGCTTCGATTCCAAGAGCCGATTCGAGACGCAGGGCCATTTCGACACTCATGTCGGACCTGCCGTTCAGAAGGGCCGACAATGCCTGCCTTGTGACTCCCAGGCGTCTGGCCGCCTCCGAAACATTCATTCCTAGGGGGAGATATTCTCTCAGAACTTCGCCGGGATGGGCAGGACTGTGCATATCCATGAATACACTCCTTTCACTGGTAATCGATATAATCCACATCGAAGGTGTCTTCGCCTTCGAACCGGAAGATCAGTCTCCAGTTGCCATCGACCCGGAGAGACCAGAATCCTGCAAGATCTCCACTCAGTTTGTGGAGGGCCCAGGACGGAGCATTCATCTGTTCGGGTTTTTGGGCAACGTTCAAGGCGGTCAGAAGCAGTTGCAAGCGAGCGGCATGGGAGGGTTGGATGCCCGCCTTGGAGCCTTTTTGAAAAAAAGACTGAAGTCCCTTGTGTCGAAAGCTCCGAATCATGAGGTGATTGTAGCCTGTCATGTGTCGCTTGTCAATCATGGCAGCCGTTCCGTAATCAGTGGATTTGTTTGGAAATTGTTGCAACGCATTCCGGAAGAAACTTTTTGCCTGCCACTCCACCTCTCTCGGCTCTCCCGGGCGTCCCGGGACTTGATCCGGAAAACCCTTATGGCCCAAGCTCCCGTGGCAAAATCTCAAATGAAAAATGGATGGTCTGCTCCAAAACGAGCGCATAAACCAGGTAAGATCAAGGACTCCCGCGAGGGAGAAAAACATTCCGGCCGTGGGGGGTGTTCTTATTGGTCCCAAAGGCTTCTGAGGTCAAAATAATCAGCATGTCTGAACTCAGGTGATAGAGTCCGGGCGACACGACAAACATCACCGCGAACAGCATCGGCCC
>JAKCCY010000176.1 GCA_021838765.1 Nitrospirota bacterium | reverse complement strand
GCCCAAACGCCTTCGCGCATCCTCGGCGAAAGAGGAACGTCCGCTCGTGAGATCGGAAACCCCTCCTACAGCGCAAAGCGCTTAGGAGCGGGAGAGTTCATGAAGGATTGTCCTTTCAGGGAGAAACGAAGGAGGACGTCCTGCCCGGGAGGGGTGTGGATTTTTAACGCGTTGACGGGGACAGGACATTCCGGATCTTAAAATCGGCGGGAATCGACCTTCATCTTCTGGATCGTTTCACCGATTTTCAGGATTTTTGCTGAAGTAAGATCACGAATCGTCAGATTCGCTTCATCATCTCCGGCAAAATTACACAGTGCGATGGTATAGCAACTGGTCCCGCCGCGAATAATCTTCAAGGACAAATTGGCATAGTGACAATGAACTCCCACAAACATGCAGACATCAATCTTGTTATGCCAGATTGTCAGATTGGGATGATTTGGATTTATTTCAGCCTCTGGATCAATTTTTGGATATTTGGGGCGATAGTCTGGCATCGGAATGATATTGATTCCGCATGTTTCGGCAACGTGCGCCACGGCATTGGCCATTTCTATGGCTTGAGCATTCCAGCCCCATAGAACAAGTGGACCTGGAAATATTGTGGGAACCTTTGCATTGGCTAATTGTCTGGCGGCTTCTTCGATGGCTTGATTTTCAAAAACTCTCAGTCCCAGGATGGATCCCTGACCCTCTACCGGCAGAGTCACGCCCATCATGGCAGCAGCTGGCGGCAGAAACCCTTCTGGCCCTTGTAAAACTTGATATTGATGCATTTATGTCCCCCTGTTCATTATTGTGCACACGCACTCACCAACCTTTTTCGGAGATGCTTATCCACTCTGCCCCGGAAACGACCACCCCCAATATCAAAAGCTCAGGATTTGAGAGACACCAGCCGGGATTCTTTTCAAGGGAGGAATTCCCCCGTTCATTGATTACCTTGTCAAAAATCAGTCTGTTTTTGTGGGAGAGGAGCACAAATTCCCCTTCTTCAGCTGATTTTGAAGAATCAACCCAAACAAAATATTCAGGTGAAATGCCGGACTGCTCATCCGAAGGGAATTGGGGATGCCCTCCTTCGTCTGTCCAGACGGAAAAAGTCGACGGCCTGGTTTTGGGAGAAACGTATTGCTGTCGTTTTTCAGAATTCATCAAAGTTCCTCTCTGGTAGTCGTTGCTCAAAGGGAAGTGATGGTTTATTTGACCGATACTGATAAAAGATGGGTTTTTCGTTCCCGCAGGATCTCCGACAGGCGATAAACCTTTTCAGGAGATACATCCCGAACGGTAAGATGTGCCTCGTCATCTCCCGAGAAGCTGCATAAAGCAATCGTAAAGCAGTCGGTCCCCCCCCGAATGATTTTGAGTGCGATATTTGAGTAATGGCAGTGAACGCCAACAAAAAGACAGACATCGATGGCGTTGTGCCAGATTGTCAGATTCGGATGGTTGGGATTGATTTCCGACTCCGGATTGATCTTTGGGTATTTAGGCCGATAATCCGTCATTGGAATGATGTTCATGTTTCCTGCCTCGGCAAGCTTTTTGACCGCTTTAGCCATCTCTTGTGATTCTTTGCTCCAATTCCATATAACGAGAGGGCCTGGGAAAAGGGTTGGATTTTTTGCAGTAAGTATTTTGTCTGCCGCGATGATGAGGGCCTCTTCTTCGTCAAAAATGTTTCCCTGAACCAGAGACTCTCCTGGATCCGGGAGAATGACCCCATTGATTGCGGCCGATGGTGTCAGAAAGGAATTTTCTCCCACGGGCATGTGATATTTGGACATGATCTCCCCCTTCCGATTAAGACATAAACCCAAGCGACTAATATTATGAACACAAGTCACAACACTTGTCCACTATAATAAACAATATATCCACTGTCAAACAGAGTTAGTTTTCATATTTCAGGATTTATCCGTCTTTTTATATTTTAATTATATTTATTTTGTAATTACTTAAGCTTAGAAATGGTCTTCATTGCAATCATTTTAAATGATCCAAACAATAGCTCATTTGTTCAGTAAAAAATTAAAACTGTTTAACAATGAACTGTTCATCAGGATTCTGATCGTGTGCGCCGACGCCGGATGGGTCAATCTTGGCCATGTGCCATGATAGTCGGGTAAGGAGCCGTTCCTCCCGGAAGTCCGGCTGTGGAGAGGGAAGAGTCGGGAGGTGTAGCCGAAAGGCGAGAGCCCGAAAGACCTTCTTCAATCACGGACAGAACCCCCTGAATTTATTCATGGGGAGATTCAGTAAATAATGAAGAACCGTTGTCTGTCCCGGCATATCGGGCAAAGCGGATGGGGAAGATCAAGGAGCTCTGCGAAGGGAAAGCATCTCCGAATGATCGGACGGTTCGAACCCAGTTCCAAACTCTGTTCCTGCGGACATAGAAAACATCCGGGGGCACTGGAGGTGAGTCTGGGGAGATGCCAGGCCACAAAAGGGATCAATCGCTCAGAAAATTCGGGAAGCAATCTTCGGGAATCCCCGTCGGCAGTCGTGGAGAGAATGTCAAGAGGATGAAACAAGAAGGACCGTAGCAGGCCCCCTTCCGGTATTTTTCCAGTTATGGGGCTTCATCGGGTCGAAGTAGACGGCATCAAGATCCCGGAGAGTGTAATTCCTTCCTGATTGTTCAAAAAGGACCTCCCCTTCGAGAACGATCGCAAACTCTTCCCCTTCCGTTCCGGAATAGGGATGGTCACCGACCTCCCCTCCGGGATCGAGACGCAGGAGAAACGGTTGCATCTTCTTTTTTGAAAGTCCCCTGGCCAATGGCTCAAGAGTTGCATGTGACGGAGCGCTGTAGACCCGGCGGCGATCCTTGGCCGGCATGAGAACCGGATCATTGGCCTCCTCCGGCTCATCAAAAAGAACCGTGATCGGAAGGCGAAGCGCCGCGGCAATTTTTTCAAGTGTCGCAACTGAAGGAGAAACCTGGGCGGACTCGATCTGGGACAATGCGCTAGGAGAGATCCCCGCCGACTGCGCGAGCCCCCTCAAGGTCATCTTCTTTTCCAGACGGAGATTGCGGATCTTTTCGCTGACTTTCTGCATGGGCCAAGTCTAGAGGATTTATGGCAACCGGTTCAACTGAATCTCCCCATGAATAAAATCAGGGGGTTCTGTCCGTGATTGAAGAAGGTCTTTCGGGCTTTCACATTGAACATGTGCTGTGCATAGTGGTCCGACAAACAACGCCTCCTCCAATATGATATGGGCCTGAGTTTTCGTCTTTTCCTCAAGAAATGCGTCTGAAAGAGGACATCTATTCTGGATGAGAAATCTCGTCAGCATCAGCAGACAGACCGATATCCCTCATGATTTCCAGCCGCTCTTTCCCCCATGAAACCGTTTTATCGAAATCAAGCTCCAAAGGGGTTTCGATCAGATCCCATTCGCGCTTTAAAAATGGGTTCGACTTCATTCTTTCCAAGGCTTGAAAAATCCCATCCAGCTTGGAACTAATGATCCTTGAGAGCCTTTTCATGTCAAGCGTCTCGGGAGAGATTATCTCGATACAGTTCCAGTCGAATAGATCCCGTGGTTTTAAAAATGCTCCCCGATAAAACAATTTCTTTGTCAGGACTTCTTCTACCGGCTCGAGCTTGAACAGGCTTTGCGCGGATGATTCAGGGGGAAGTCCGGTTAAGGACATACGAACGATAATATCAATTTCTCCTTCTGAAAATTTCAATTTCAAAAGGGTGGCATCCTCCTCGTACCCCTGAATAATCTCTCCGACCTGGTCATTCAGTCTTGGAGAAAGGAATCCAATATATTGAGGATCTCTGACAAACAAATCGATGTCATGGCTGATTCGGTGCTTTAACGCAAACATCAGCCTCGTCCCTCCACCAAGGAGGGGAGACATCTGGCCAGCTTCCAGAGAAATCCCGGTGTCCGACATGATTCCTGCTGCTCTTTTTTCAAGGATTTTCCAATTTCCAGACAGCAGCCAGCTATCCATTTCAGCTTGACTGATATGAGGCATGAAGACTCCAAGTGTTAGAGAGTGGCTTTTTCCCATTCGGGAGAAGGATGAAACGCAAACTTCCCAACGATCTCGGCATAAAGCTTCTGGGCATTATCGACCGAAGAGCCGCATTCTTGAACAGCCTTGATAATGGATGAAGGGGAATTCTCAATAAAGAGGGAGGCGAGAATATCCTTTGTTGGTGAAGAAATTCCGTTAAGGCTTCCATGTTTCAGAGCATCATAGACATCCTGTTCTCTAACGATGCCAAGCCCGTATGGAACGCTCAGATGAAAAGCAATCATTGTCCCTGCACTGTCCATTGTTCACCTCAAATGGAGAGTCCCCATTCCCCCGTTCATGCGCCCTGTGGCCTGAATATAAAGTCTCGATCCCGTCAAAGTCCACCGACACCAGAGGATCTTCTGCGCAAGGGGGATTTCAAATCAGGGACTGAACCCTCTTTTCATCAATCCTGTCTCAAAACTCCGGACGAAATATCTTGGACAGGACCTTCACAATGGCCGCTTTCCCACACCGGAATCTCCGACGGGAACAGGATTGTTCTTTGTTGTTCTCCGGGAGAGAACCTGACAACCCCGCGGCAATTTTTTCAAGTGTCGCAACTGAAGGAGAAACCTGGGCGGACTCGATCTGGGACAATGCGCCAGGAGAGATCCCCGCCGACTGCGCGAGCCCCCTCAAGGTCATCTTCTTTTCCAGACGGAGATTGCGGATCTTTTCGCTGACTTTCTGCATGGGCCAAGTCTAGAGGATTGATGGCAACCGGTTCAAGTTCCCGGGAAAAAACGACTCCCCTCGTACAATGGAGATCG
>JAKCCY010000030.1 GCA_021838765.1 Nitrospirota bacterium | reverse complement strand
TGAGCGTCCAAGACCATCGGCCGAGGTCTCGATTCATCAGGCGGTCTATGCCTGTGTGGATGATGCGAATGCCGTTTTTCACATCCATTCGGTTGAGTCGAATATCGTATCGGAATGGGCAGTTGACCACTCGCTTCTCTTGCCGCCCCTTGAAATGATCAAGGGATTCGGAGTGATCGACCCATCTGTGGGCTATCGGATCGATCTCCTGGAGAATCATCTGGATGTTTCCAGAATAGCTCTTGATCTGAAGGATCTCCTCTCTGATCCCGTTCGGGTGAGTAAAAATCATCTTCCGGCATTTCTGATCCGTCATCACGGTTTGACGGTTTGGGGTAGGGATGTGATGGATGCATTTCACAAAATAGAGCTCCTGGAATATGTTTTCCGGTTTATGGTTACCTCAAGGACAACCGATCCAGCGCTATCTTCAGGTTCAAATTGAGTATGAGTATAAATTGCGACGTTCTGGTCGTCGGAGGAGGAATATCGGGTATCGCTGCAGCCATGGAGCTCCATAAGTCGGGAAAGAAGGTTCTTCTCGCTGAAGCACGTGGATATCTTGGGGGGGCGATCCGGACGGTTGAGGATAGCGGCTACCTGCTTGAAATGGGGCCGAATTCAATGATGCTGGGGACAGAAGATCCAATCAATGTCTGGCTTGACCAGCTTGGGCTCTCAGGCAATCTTTTAAAGGCTTCTCCCGATTCACAAAACAGGTATGTCTGGATTCGGGGAAAGTTGTTTCCCGCTCCATTATCCCCTTCTTCTTTCCTGACGACACCCCTTTTTTCCCTCAGAGAAAAAATACGTGTGGCTCAGGAGCTATTTATTCCTCAAGGTTCAGGCTTGCCGGATGGTTCAGATGAAACAGTCGGTCATTTTGTTCGCCGACGTTTAGGTGACGGATTCCTTGAGAAATTGATCGACCCTTTCGTCAAGGGGGTATATGCATCTCATCCTGATCTACTCTCGGTCGAGTCTGCCTTTCCTCTGCTCTCAAAACTTGAGAAGGAGCATGGGGGCTTGATTCGTGGGGCCATACATCTTTCAAGGACGAAAAGAAGAAAAGGAATGCCTCTTTCAGGTCCTTCTGGAGGGCTCTATTCTTTTCCGGGTGGTCTCGGAGAGATGGTGCGGGCATTTTCGGGGTATTTAAATGACGACTCTCTGATTCATGCAGAGTTGACCGAATGGCATCGCCTGCCTTCCGGAGGCTTCAAGTGTGTTCTTCTCCAGGAAGATGAGGCGATCGAGGTCGTTTGTAAAAAAATGATATTGGCGACATCTCCTTCAGATGCTGCGCGAATTCTTGAAAAGAACCATCCTGAACTTGCCTCTGTCTTGTTTTCGATTCCGATGGCTCCTGTGGCTATTGCCTACGTTGGTGTTGCTCGGGAGGCTTTGCCAGGTTATTCTCCCGGCTTCGGGGTGCTTTTTCCTACGAGTGAAAAGCGTAAAGTTCTCGGTATTATCCAGAGCTCGGATCTCTTCCCGAATCGTTCGCCCGAAGGAAAGGTCCTTTTGACCGTCTTCGCCGGCGGGATGCTCAGCCCAAAAATTGCAATGTCCTTTGACGAGGACTTTGAGGCCATTATTCTTGGAGAGCTGAATGCTGTTTTTGGACTGAAAGTCAAGCCGGAGTTTTTCAGAATTCAGCGTTGGGCTGAGGGGATTTCCCAATATTCCCCAGGACATGCGTTGAGGATTGAGAAGATAAGGTCTCTTACCCCTGAAGGCGTTTTCTTGGCTGGAAATTATTTGGGAGGAATATCTGTTTCGAAAACATTTTCCAATGGGGTTGAGGCAGCCAGGAGCTCTCTTTAGGAGGAATGTCTACCTGGGATATCCCTGGTATTCGAATGTGGACCTATCCTCAAGGCGAATAGTGGAGAGCTTTCCCGTTCGGTAACATCCTGTATCGACAAGGATGATCCCGTCCTGGACCAGACCCGCCTGTGGAACAATTGAATGACCTGAAATAACGATTCTCCCGTCATAGGATGGACAAAGCTTCGGTGGCCGAACCCAGAGACATGTGTGGTAGCCGGTAATCGGTTCCATCCTTTTGCTGCAAAGGTCAGTATCTCCCATCCTGGACCCCTGAACAGATGGCAATCCCCCGTGAACAATGATGTATTCCGATTTTTCCATAAACAGGGGCCAGCTGCTGATCCAGTGAATGAGGTCTTTCTTATCAGAACTCCGTGAGAGGGCTTCAAGGGTTTTTTTTCCCCCGAACTCGGGATCGGTGCATAGCGGATGGCTTTTCGGATTTTTCAGATGTCCAAGCAAAACCTCTTCATGGTTGCCCATGACGGAGCTGAACCAGCCGTCCCGAGCTCCGGAAAATAAAAAACGGAGCAGATCCCCTGTATTTTCTCCCCGGTCGATCACATCTCCAACGGCAACAAGATGATCCTTGCCCGGAGAAAATGAGATTTTCTCAAGGAGTCCCTCCAGGATGCGAACCTGTCCATGAAGGTCTCCTACGACGTATGTTGCCAATCAAAAGCCTCCTTGACCCCCATGGAGATGACGACCCTTCCAAACGGATGCCCGAATTCCACGAGGTCTATTGCCTCCGCGACATCTTCAAGCGAGAGGGTGCGACTGATTTTGACTGAGATCTTTCCGGCATCCGCAAGGACCTGACCTTTTTGAAGGATTTCTGCCTGGTCTCTTTTTTTCGACTCAATGTTGAAAATCCCTGGAGCGAGTGCCTGTATCCAGTGAAGAGTGAGATTTTTAACTTTTGAATGAATGGAGTCTTCATTTGAGAGTGGTTCTTCCAACAGCGTCACCATTCTTCCATATGGCGCCAAAAATGCGAGACTTCTTGAGGTAAATGGGCCTCCAAGTGTGTCCAGAATCAAGTTTGGGTGTTGTCCATTGGAGATTTCCAGAAATTCCTCTTCAAAATGTTCTGATGAAATGGGGATGGCGTCCTGTTGAGAGAGGATAATCTGTTTATTTTTGTTTCCCCGGACGGTTGTGAATACCCGTGCGCCTTCGGAATGGGCCAGTCGGATTGCCATCTGTCCCACCCCCCCGGTTCCGGCATGAATCAGAACCGTATCAGTTTGTTTAATCTGTGCCCTTGTATGAAGAGACTCCCATGCGGTGGTCAAGGTAAGGGGAACGCATGCGGCCTCTTCCATTGTGAGGAGGGAAGGTTTTTTGCAAAGAGAAATTTCGGGAACGATCGTGTATTCAGCAAATGAGCCGGGAGATAATCCAAATCCTCCGTGCATGAAATAGACCTGATCCCCAGGAGAAAATGATGTTACGCCCTTGCCAACCGCTTCAACGGTTCCAGCCCCTTCACATCCTGGCACAGCAGGAAGGTTCTCGGGAAAGAGGGACCCTTTTTTCCGAAGCTTGAAGTCAATGGGGTTAACGCCTGCTGCGTGGACACGAACGAGAACATCCCCGGGTGATCTGATTTCGGGGATGGGGAGATCGTCGAGGGAGAGCGCCGACGGATCTCCCGATGAATCATGTAGTCTAATCGCCTTCATGCGACACCCGGAGACGGCTCTGTGTCATTTTCAAAAGTGATGGTAGCCCCGGGCTCATCCAGCAGGAATCAGACTCGATATTGAACGGATTGTGTTTTTGATACTTGATGTCGCATCTGATACTGCGGAAGGCTCAAATCCGCAGTGAACCATGCAGTCCTGGCATTTGGGATTACCGCTTTTGTGGCCGTACTGGTCCCAGTTGGTGGTATCCATAAGCTCCTTGAAGCTTGAAGCATAACCATCGTTCAAGAGATAGCAGGGTTTTTGCCACCCCAGAACGGAATAGTTCGGACTCCCCCATGGAGTACAGTCGTAATCCCTTGCGCCTTCGAGAAAATCCAGGTAAAAGGGGCTGTGATTGAAGTTCCACTGTTTTGTGTTTCCTTTTTCATGCATTGGAGCAAAGATTTTCTTGAAAAACTCTTTGGTCCTCTCCCGTCTCAGAAAATGAGCCTGATCAGGGGCCCATGCATAGGAATAGCCAGGGGAAATCATCATCCCGTCCGTCTTGAGCGTGGAGACAAAATCAAAAAATCTGTGAAGGTCTTCCGGGTTTTCCCCCTCAAAGACCGTCGAATTCGTTGTGACCCTGAACCCTTTTGACTTGGCATCCTTGATTGCCCTGACTGCAACATCGAATATGCCGTTTCGGCATACGAGACGGTCGTGGTCTTCCTTCAATCCGTCAAGATGGATCGAAAGGGTCAGGTAGGGTGAAGGTTTGAGCCGGTGAAGATGTTTTTCAAGCAGGATCGCGTTGGTACAGAGGTAAACAAACTTCTTTCTTGCGACGATTCCTTCGACGATCTCACTGATTTCCTGATGGATGAGGGGTTCTCCACCGGCAATGGTCACGACCGGTGCGCCGCACTCGTCAACGGCTCTGAAGCATTCCTCCGGAGAGAGCCTCTTGTTCAGGATTTCCTCGGGATATTGTATCTTTCCGCATCCGGCACACTCAAGGTTGCACCGGAAAAGAGGTTCAAGCATCAGTACGAGAGGGAACTTTCTGCGTCCGCGCAGTTTCTGGCTAAGAATATATGAACCAACCTTGACGGCCTGGTGGATGGATATTGCCATTTTTATTTTCCGATCGTTTGTCTGTCAAAGGAATATAGGAGGCCCCAAAGGTCTTCCTTCACGGGAAGAAATGACTTTCTCGACCAAAAGGGCTATTCTCAGTATAGGTATCATATGAGGGCCTGATCGGGACTGTCAAGATAAAAGAGGCTTTGAAGACGGAATCCCTGATCGAGAGGCACCGGTCAAAACACTGTATCGGAAGGTGGAGGGCTGGATATGGCACAACCTTTGGTTCTTGTGGGAGATATCGGCGGAACGAAAACTTCCCTGGCACTTTTTTCCCTTGCGGAGAGAAGCTCCAGGGAGCACTTTGTACCGTTATACCCTATGGTGTATCCCAGCAAAAGATATGACACTCTCGAGCCAATGGTTCGGGAGTATCTTGCCTGGGTTCATGGTCGTCTTGCCGGAGATCCCAATATTGTCGGTGCGACATTTGGCGTGGCGGGACCGGTGGTTGGCCGGATCTGCCGGACAACGAATCTCCCATGGATCGTTGATGCGGAATCGCTTGAGCGACTCGTTTCTGTTCCGGAGGGAAGCGTTTTCCTCCTGAATGATCTTGAGTCTCTGGCATGGAGCGTTGGTGGTGATCCGTTGATTCCCCTGGCAACAGTTCAGGATGGTGAGGCGGGCTTGCCTGGAACAAGGGTTCTTGTCGCTCCGGGGACAGGTCTGGGCGAGGCTGTCCTTTGTAGCAGGGATGGCGATTTCTTTGCCATACCATCAGAAGGGGGACATGCCGATTGGGCACCATTCAACAAGGAACAGTCACGGATTCTTGATTACCTGTGGGAGGAGTTTCCTCACGTGAGTGTTGAAAGGCTTCTCTCGGGAATGGGTATTGTTCGCCTCTATTCTTATCTGGCGAAGGATATCCCTTCAGGAAGCCGTCCTCTTCCCATCCCGGAAGGCGACCCACCGTCAGATCTTCCCGCTCAGATTTCGCACAAAGCCATTGATGAGAAAAATCCGGTCTGTCTGAAGGCTCTAGAGCTGTTTGTCGAGATCCTCGCCCAGGAGGCATCGAATATGGTGCTGAAGGTTCTGGCACGGGGTGGATGTTTCCTCGGCGGTGGCATACCGATCCGAATCAGGCCACTTTTGGAGTCCGGGATCTTCCGAAGGAGGTTTGTTGAAAAGGGACGGTACAGTGAGCTGTTGGCTAAAGTTCCGGTCTGGATTATTCTGGACCCCGAGGCTCCTCTTGTCGGCTCTGCTTTCTATGCGAGTCGCCATGTCCTTTCATATGGGGGGAAAATGGCATGACAGCAGGCTCTGATTCAACGCATTCAGCAAAGGATCATCAGGATCCGGGGATGATTCCCTCTTTCATGGTTTGGTCCACACCGGATGAGCTGGCGAGGGAAGGTGCTATTTTGTTCAGGGAGCTCCTGAAGAAGGATGTTTTGTCCAGAAATACCTCCGCTGTTGTCCTGTCAGGGGGAAATTCTCCGCGAGGGCTTTTTGGAGAAATGGGAAAGTTGCTCTCCGTTGGCTGCGAAGACTGGATTGGAAAGGTTGAATGGTTCGAGGGGGATGAGAGAATGGTCCCACCGACTCACCCCCGCAGCAACTTCAGGATGATCAGGGAAACTCTCCTGGATCCACTGGGCATTTCTCCGCACCGGATTCACAGAATCATGGGGGAGGCGTCGGTCATATCCGAGGAAGCGTTGAGATACGCTCATGAAATCATGCAGGTCATGGGAGCCCCCGGCCCCCATCTTCCTGTAATGGACTATGTTTTTCTGGGGATTGGGCCTGATGGGCATACCGCAAGTCTTTTTCCCGGAACCTTTCCTGAGCTTGAGCACCATCAGCTTGTTGTGAGCGCTCCGGCGACAAATGAAAGAGAAGCCCGGATCTCGATGGGCTACCATTTGCTGGCCCATGCCCGTCACCTGATTTTTCTGGTGATGGGAGAGGAGAAAAGGACTGTTCTTGATGATATTCTTCTCAGGATGAAGCCTTCACCGGTCCAGGAGCTCCTTTTACTCCGTGCGGAATTGGGCCAGGCCGCAACCTTCTGGGTCGACAGGTCGGCGCTTTCTGAAAATCTGGCTCGTGTGGTCAAGCTAATGTCCTGATTCTTGTCTGAATTCCTTTCGATAAACAATCAGTTTCGATAATGTGTTCCGGTCGATTTGTTGTGAGTTTTCTTCGATCACGGTGATATGGCCGGTTTTTGAAATCATTGCAGAACAGGAGTGTTAATTATGGGTGATGCAGGACGTCTTAATAACGATAACCTTGAGCTCAAGTCCATCAACACCATCAGGATGCTTGCGCTGGATGCCGTTGAGGCGGCAAACTCCGGACATCCTGGAACCCCGATGGGTTTTGCTTCCGCGGCATACGTCCTGTGGACGGAGTTTCTTCGGCACAATCCTGAACATCCGGAGTGGCCGAACCGCGATCGATTTGTCCTGTCAGCCGGACATGCTTCAATGTTGCTGTACTCCCTTCTCCACCTGACAGGGTATGGGCTTTCCCTGTCCGACCTGAAGAACTTCCGGCAATGGGGAAGCCTGACCCCCGGTCATCCTGAACACGGGCATACGATTGGAGTTGAGGCAACAACGGGACCTCTGGGGCAGGGTGTTGGCATGGGGATAGGAATGGCACTGGGACTTCGCCGTCTCTCCGCCGTATTTAATCGCCCGGGCTATGATCTTTTTGATAGCCGCGTTTTCATCGTCGCTGGAGATGGATGCATGATGGAAGGTGTTGCTCAGGAGGCAGCTTCTTTTGCAGGCCATCAAAAACTCTCCAATGTCATTCTCCTTTATGACAACAACCATATTACGATCGATGGTTCGACAAGCCTCGCGTTTTCTGAAGATGTTCCGGCAAGGTATTCCTCGATGGGATGGGCTGTGAAGCATGTTCTCGATGGCAATAACCTTGCAGAGGTTCGTTCAGCCCTTTCCTGGGCAACTGAGCCGTCTCTCCAGACGGAAGATGAACGCAATCGGCCCAAGTTTGTCTCAATCCGGACCCTGATCGGTTTTGGGAGTCCAGCTTATGAAAATACGGCGCATGCTCATGGAAGTGCCTTTGGTGCCGAGGAGGTCCGAAAAACAAAGATCAACCTTGGATGGCCAACGGAACCTTCCTTTCTTGTCCCAGATGATGTTCGGCAGGCTTTTCTGGAAAAAACAGGAAAGCGAGCCGCTTCTTACAAGACATGGGTGGATCTTTCTGTCCGCTATGCAAAGGCGTTCCCTGCTGAAGCCGCAGAGCTCGACCGATGGCGGCATTCGGAAAAGATTGACGGTCCTCTCAAAGAGGTCAAACCCTATCTTTCCGATCCCAAAGGAATGGCGACGCGACAGGCTTTTGGCGAAATCCTTCAGGGGGCCTTCAAGTCGGTGCCCGGACTCTTCGGTGGGTCTGCTGATCTTGCGCCGTCGAACAATACCCTGATCAAGGGAGAGCCAGCCTGTTCACCGGAGACACCGGCAGGAGCCAATCTCCATTTCGGAGTCAGGGAGCATGGTATGTCTGCCATCATGAATGGACTGGCTTTGACGGGATATTTCAGGGTTTATGGCGGGACGTTTCTGGTCTTCAGTGACTACATGAGGGGAGGAATGAGGTTGTCGAGCCTCATGAAGCAACCTGTCCTTTATGTTTTGACGCATGACAGCATTGCATTGGGAGAGGATGGGCCGACCCACCAGCCGGTGGAGCATCTTGTCGGACTTCGCTCGATACCTCGTATGACGGTTGTCCGTCCCGCCGATGCAAATGAGACACTGGCTGCCCTCGACTGGTTCTGGAGTGGCCATGACGGCCCTCTTTCCCTGGTTCTGACAAGGCAGAAGCTTCCTGTTCTCGGACAGATTTCCTACGCGGAGCTCTCTGCAGGTGTCAGAAAAGGGGGCTATGTTTTGAGGGAGACATCCCTGCCAGTGAAAATTGTCCTGATCGGTTCTGGCTCTGAAGTCTCCCTTCTTCTGTCCGTATCGGACGATCTCCTGGCACATGGTGTCGGAAGCAGGGTTGTCTCCATGCCATCGACGACACTCTTTGACCATCAGCCGCTTGAGTATCGGCGGTCTGTTCTGGGGACGGGAATTCCACGTGTTTTTGTCGAGGCACTTTCTCCCCTTTCATGGGCTCCGTACGCAAGTGAGTCGGATCTTCTCATCGGTATGACGGATTTCGGAGCATCCGCTCCGGGAGAGGTTCTCATGAAGGAGTTCGGATTTACCCGTGAGGCGATCATTAACCGGATAAAGGAGCAGTTCAAGGAATTGTTTTAGGAGAATGCTGCTCATAGTTTCTGTTCTACCGGCAATATTGTCTGTCTCAGTCCGACGTTATTCGGAATAACAAAATTTCTTGGGGGAGGTTTTGGTCTTGAGGGACATCGAATCCAGGGGGGATGGACCTCATTCTCCACCACCCCTTCTTTTTCTTGTTTTTGGCGCATCAGGGGATCTGACTCATAGAAAGCTGTTGCCAGCCCTGTATGAACTTCACCGCAAGGGGGATCTTCATCCAAAAACAAAAATTATTGGTATTGCGAGGAAAGAAAAAACAACACAGATGTTCCGGAAGGAAGCGGTCGATGGTATCCGGGCCTTTTCAAGACATTTGCCTGAAGATGAAAAAGATGAGCCGGATGATCTGAGGGATTTTCTTGAAAGGATCCATTACTTCCCATTGTCTTTTGAAAAGTCCGAAGACTTTGACCATTTGGCTGAATACCTCACGGACCCGGGGCTTTTAGAGGCGACCAATGGTAATATCCTGTTTTATCTGGCTACTCCGCCGAGTTTTTTTATTCCAATCGTTGAACAGATTGGCCGTATCCGTCCTCGACTGGACTCTTTTCCCAAGGCGGGATTCAGAAGACTGGTCGTGGAAAAGCCTTTTGGCCATGATCTTGTTTCTGCGAAAGCACTCAATGTTGCAGTCCTCAAGGTGTTTCGTGAGTCGGAAGTCCATCGCATAGATCATTATCTTGGAAAAGAAACCGTCCAGAACATCTTGATCCTTCGATTGGCGAATCCCGTTTTTGGTGCTCTGTGGAGCCGGGAGATTATCAGTTGTGTCGAGATCAGGGTCTTCGAGACGATTGGAATAGAGGGTAGAGGCGCTTATTTTGAGGAATCAGGAATCCTGAGGGATATGGTCCAGAACCATCTGTTCCAGTTGTTGACGCTGACTGCGATGGAGCCTCCTGTTTCCTTTGACGCTGACAGCATCAGAGATGAAAAAGTCAAGGTTTTGAGGGCCCTTGTTCCGTGGCGTAGTCAGAAACCTTCCGAGTCCGTCTTGTTTGGTCAATATTCTGAAGGAGGGGTTCTTGGTGACCCGGTTATGGGATATCGCCAGGAAAAGGGGGTTGACCCACTTTCGGTTGTTGAGACCTATGCCGCGATGAAGCTTGAGATACAGAATATGAGGTGGGCAGGGGTCCCCTTTCATCTCGTGGCAGGAAAGCGAATGAGCCGAAAGGCTACGGAAATCGTGCTTCATTACAGGAAGCCTCCCGTTGCACTCTTCCGACTGGCCGGATGCCACGATGATACCGAGAATGTCCTGACCCTGTCGATCCAGCCGAATGAGGGTATATCCCTGCGCTTCGGAATCAAGAGACCTGGATCACCGTTACGGATTGACCAGGCGGATTTGGCGTTTGCCTATAGCCAGATTTATCCGGAAGATCCACCGGAAGCCTACTCTCGTTTGATCTATGATGTCATGAAGGGTGATGCGACCTTGTTCGCCAGAAACGACGAAGTGGAAAAAGCCTGGATGTTCATGGAGCCATTTCTTTCATTGAAGCGCGATCCGATGTTTTATCCCGCCGGTTCGGACGGTCCTTTTGAAGTAGATGATTTTTTTTCCGTTGATCTTTCCTGAAAAGACTTCTATGACGATTGTTTTTCTGAGATCCATAAAACTTGTTATCCTTTTCACTTTCTGTCTGACATGGACGTTCCTTTCCGGGTGTGCAAGTTTTCCTGATGATAAAAACGGAGGAGTTATATGGCAGTCCTCCCCCCGGACTCCGGTATGGGTTTCCCATCAAATAGAGACATCACCCGGTCTTCTTTTTTTTGTTGCTAAAGGATTTTCCGGTCAGTCAAAAAAAGCGGCTTTTATGAAGGCACAAATTGCCGCTTATGGAAAGATATGGGAATGGTTTGCCCATAAGGGTGTCAGGGTCCTTCCGGAAGAGAGGCATGCTTACGAAGCCAGATGGTCAGGGCAGTCATCGTGGTCATCGAAATCCGTTTTTTCCCTGGAGAAATGCAGGCAACCCCTTTCGCCAACGGTTTGTGACGCCTGGTTCGTTCAAAGGGTAAGCCATCCTGAAAGGCGTGAGGCATGGGTTCTTGTCTCGGTTGAAAGGCCTCTTCTGGGAATGTTAATGGAATCTTTTCTCAAACAGGATGAAGACCGACTAAAAAAAATGCTGCTTCGTGACCGGATGATTGATCATCAGCTTTCAGTGGGCGAAGCCTTGCCGGCAATATTGGGTCTTGAAAGGAATCAATCTTCCTCGTCTCTTTTTCACTCTCAGACGCGGTTGCCATCAGCTGAACGAGACGCGCTTGAGCGACTTGATCAAAAAACCTTCGGGGAAATTTGGACAATAAGACGTTCGCTCACGCTGTCTCCATACAAGATTCCCCACTCATCTTTCATTGTTCCTGTTGGAAAATTTATAAAAGTTCCTTATCGATGGAAATTGTTTTTCCGAATGCATGGAAACGTTTTCCTTGTGAAAGGTGTTTCCCTCGATCTCTTCCTTGATCCCGCCCGACAGTTTCCTGATTTTCCATTCCTTTTCCTTTTTCCTCCATCCGGTTTTACTGAAAAGGAGGTTGTGTGGCCATACCAGGGTCTCTTTTTAAGTGCTGACCTGGCATTGCTGGAAAAAATCAGGAGATCCCCCTGGATCGACAAGAAGTGTGGAATGACCGATTCGGGAGGAATTGCCAACTGCACATTGAAAAAAATCCTGATTCTCCGGCACCAGGGAAAGATCTGTGTCCGCCCCTTTCCTGAAAGGGGCCATCCAATGCCTAAGGTTTTTCGTGGATTGACCTCTTGTCTCCCCGTCTCTTTTTATCACCGAAGGGAGCTCCATGGGTTCTCTCTCAAGATTGCGGTTGATCCCAAACTCGACTCGGTATTTCTCAAAAAACTTGTTGAGATGCTTAAGTCGAAGGGTTTCCTTATTCAGTCTGGGGGGAGGAATCGTTATTCTGGATCGATCAGGGTAATTTCAGTGAACAGGAAAAGCGTTGGCGGGGCAACCCTCTATTCCGAGTCACTGTTGTTTCGGGCACGTCTTGTTGATCAAAACGGAGTTGTTCGATGGGGCAGGACCATGGCAACCCGTGGTTTTGGTTTTTCCGGAAAGGATGCAGAAAGGGATGCCGTCGACAGAATGGTTGGACGGGTCGTGCGCAGTATGGATCAAACTGTCCGGATATACCATGATCCAATTGCTTCATCGTTTCTGGGCCGGTTGATTCCGATCAGGAATGCTCTGGTATCCTGGGTTATCAACCGATAGGGAAATGGAGACAGGATGATCTCTTCCGTAACGAATCCTTTGTCGTCAGATTCTGAATATGATGTGATTGTTGCCGGGGCTGGTCCGGGTGGTCTGACCCTGTCCTGTTTCCTTTCCAGGCGTGGTTTTCGTGTCTTTTTGGTTGATCCTCGGGAATCACTGGCTCCTCTTGGCAGGGGAGAGCTGATTCAGCCACTGGGTCTGCGAATTCTTGAGGAACTGGGCCTTCTTGATGCTCTTTTGTCCGAGGAGCATGTCTGTTACGACAAATTTTGCTTTTTTGACTTCAATGGAAAGCCGATGATGGTTTCTTCTTATAGGGGAAAGGGGCTCTCCTATGAATGGGCACTTTCGATCGAACCTTATTTGCAGGATCGTCTGATGTGGAGGATGCTGGAGAATTCCCCTTTTGTCACCTTGCTTCCTGGAGGGCGCTACGTGGCCCATGAATCCCGGGAAAATGGTATTGATGTCATGATCGAGAGTCGTGAAGGACTGAAAACCATTCGAGGAAAAGTTCTTGTCGGTGATGATGGAAGAGACTCCCGCTTACGAAAGAACCTGAGTCTTCCCGGGTCCGTGAAGGAATATGCTGATTCTTATGTTTCCTGGTCATTTGACCTTCCGGATGGCGTCTCTCCTGATTCTGCGGCAGGTGATCCTGCTGCGCGTTATTATTTGGGACCAGGGGAGATTTTCTTTTTATTTTCAACTGCTCCACGCAAGCGCTTTTTTTTATACATGCTCAAGGATCGAAAGTTTGATGAATTTATTTCGAGGGGAGACGTCGACTTCCTTGCTAGAATCAGCCAGTGTATCCCTGGAATGGGCGATGTTCTGGTTGAGGCCGGTTTTCCTGGTGTATCCGCCTTGAAAGAGTGGGTTATCCAGAAAGTTGACCTTAAACACTGGGTAAAGGATCGTGCGGTCGTTATCGGGGATGCCGCTCATGCAACCAACCCTCATGTTGCGCAAGGGAGAAATCAGGCGATGGAAGATGGGAGATTGCTTTCAGTCCATCTGGAAGCAGCTTTTTCTGGTTCGACAACATCTCTCGCCGAGGAGTTGCGGCGATTTGAGACTATCAGGATTGAAAGGACAGAATGCCTACACCATCTTGCAGACGAAATGTGTCTTGTCTGGAACTCTGACAACCCACTTATTGTTTGGGGACGTGAGCGTGTTTTCCGGGGGATATCCAAAACGCCTTCAATGAACAGGAAAATTGTCCGGACAATTTCGGGAGAAGATTTTCTTCCGCTATCTTTGCTCGACCGAGCCAGAGCTTTTTTGAAAGGCCTTTTTGCCTCGATTTGTCTGGTAATCATTCTTGGAGACTGGACGTAATCCTGATTGTCCTGTTTGCCATCGGTTCTTGTCATGCAACCCATTCGAAATGCTCCGGCACTTTCTCTTGTGGCTGATCTTGTTTATAATCAAAAAATGAGTTTTTATTTTTGGTGCCAGAGGGGGCAAGTGTCTCATGCTTTTTACGATACAACAGAAGAAGGGATTTGAATTTGATGCAGGTTGATGTTGAGAGTGGTTCAGGTGTTCTAAGACGATACAAAGTCAATATTCCCGGAGAGGATGTTACCAAAAAGGTCAGTGACAGTATCCGTCGGGTTAATGGTCAGCTGAAGGTCCCCGGTTACAGGCCCGGCCATGTTCCGGAGTCCATAGTCCGGCGCAACAGGGATATCCTGCGCTCGATCCACTCTGATGTCCTTGATGAGCTGCACCGCAATGCGATGGATGAGCTCCTGACAGCTGTCAAGGGAACGATTGTCCATCTTTCTCCAGATCAGGTCGTTCTTGACTCGAAGGCAGAGAAAGAGGGGTTGCTCCTGACCGGAGAGATTGAGGTTTTCACTCTTCCGGAAAATGTCTCCCCCTATGGAGTTGTCCTGTCCCCGGAAGAGAGCCTGGACGTCTCGGATCCTGAGGTCAATGCTGAGCTTTCCCGCTTATGCCAGATCCTGTCATCGGAGTTTGACCAAAATCTTCCATCCGATACAACGGTTGCTGCGGGAGATTTTGTGAAAATTTCGATGAAAACGTCGCATCCGGTGAGCGGAGCTCCTTTATCTGCCGAGCAGGTTGTCGAAGTAGAGGGAGAAAATATTCCGGAGGAGCTGAATCGGGCATTGACTGGTCGTTCCAATGGAGAAACCTTTGAAGCCATCATTCCTCTTTCCATCTCTGACCCGGCTTTTGCCAGGGGATCTCGCGTGGAGAGACTTCCGGCCACACTGACAATTCTTGAAATCCAGAGACGTATCCCTCTGACAATGGAACAACTTGTTTCCAGAATGCAGTCAGGTTCCGAAGAGAATGCTGTGAAGGAAGAAGATGTTCTGGCCGATATCAAGAAGACGGTATTGGCGCGTAAAGTGGTTGCGATGATTGACCGCAAGATTCGGGAATTGCGTAAAGAGGTCATCTCTTCCTGGGGGATTGCCGTTCCGGAGAAAAGGATCGCATATGAAATGCAGGAAATTGGTGGCAAGCTTTCAGAGTCTGAAAAAGAAGACCTGAAACAGCTGTTGCTATGGAGGATGATACTTGATGAGCTTGTTTTTTCCGAGCAGATTCATCCGGATTACGATGTTGTCAGTCGGGAGTATCAGCAGATTCTGAGTGCCAAGGGTGAAAAAATGGGAAGAGAGATCAATCGCCAGGCTGCAGACCAGGCATTGGAAAAAGCCCGTCGAGTGAAGATGGAAGAGGTTATGTTGAGACGGGCAACCTTTGGTGGTAGTGAATTGTTTTTTGGCCAGGATGGATATTTTGATCGGGTTGGTTTTTCCAAATTTGGGATTCCAGCTTCTCCTCCCGTGGCGAATTCTGAGGAGCATGATCACGATCATGATCATGCAGGACATAATCACTGACAACAGGTTTTACCGTTTCAGGCAAACGAGCAAAAACGCTCAAACAAGACTAGAAGAGGTGCCCTTTATGTTGATACCGATGGTCGTAGAACACACCAGTCGCGGAGAGCGTTCCTATGATATTTATTCGAGGCTTTTGAAGGAGCGGATCATTTTTTTGGGAACTCCTATTGATGACAATGTTGCAAATCTTGTAATCGCCCAGCTGCTCTTTCTGGAGTCGGAGGATGCATCAAAGGATATCAATATTTACATCAACTCTCCTGGTGGTGTTGTAACCGCAGGTTTTGCGATCTATGACACAATGCAGTACATCAAGCCTGATGTATCAACGATATGTGTTGGTCAAGCAGCCAGTATGGGAGCATTTCTTCTTGCAGCAGGAGCAAAGGGAAAACGTTTCGCGCTTCCCAATGCCAGAGTCATGATTCATCAACCGCTGGGTGGATTCCAGGGACAGGCAACAGATATTGCAATTCATGCCAAAGAGATTCTTAAAATGAAATCTCACTTGAATGAATTGCTTTCCCATCATACCGGACAAAGTCTGCAGAGAATCGAACAGGATACGGAGAGAGACTACTTTTTGTCAGCAGATGAGTCAAAGGAATACGGTTTGGTGGATAAAGTCATGAGCTCGCATGGGTTATCAGAGACTCCTTCTGTCTAATGGTCTCATTTTATCGGAGGTGATTCTAAATGGCTGGTAAGGAAAAAAAAGACAAGTCGGATGGGAGCGGGGTGTCATGCTCTTTTTGTGGAAAGCCAAGGGAAGATGTCCGGAAGATGGTTTCCGGTCCTGGCGTCTTCATTTGTGATGAGTGTATTGATCAATGCTCCTCAATCATGTCCGAGACGTGGGAAGAGGAAAAAGAGCCATCTGGAGCAGCGCTCCTGAAGCCTGTCGAGATCAACCGGATTCTTGACCAGTATGTTGTTGGCCAGGAGAGGGCGAAGAAAGTCCTTTCTGTCGCAGTTTACAATCATTATAAACGCATTGCTGCCAATCAGAGTTCTGATGATGTTGAGCTCCAGAAGGGCAATATTCTGATGATTGGCCCGACCGGCACAGGGAAAACACTTCTGGCTCAGACATTGGCGAGAATCCTGGATGTCCCCTTTGCGATTGCGGATGCAACGACTCTGACTGAAGCTGGCTATGTCGGAGAAGATGTTGAAAATATCATCCTCAAACTTTTGCAGTCGGCAGACTATGATGTTGAAAAGGCGGAGAAAGGCATTATCTATATCGATGAAATCGATAAAATCTCCCGAAAGTCAGAAAATCCCTCCATTACACGGGATGTTTCCGGAGAAGGTGTTCAGCAGGCTTTGCTTAAGCTGGTTGAGGGGACCGTTGCAAATGTGCCTCCACAGGGAGGAAGAAAGCACCCCCACCAAGAGTTTATTCAGGTCGATACGACCAATATCCTCTTCATTTGTGGCGGTGCATTTATAGGATTGGATAATATTGTTTCGCAGAGAATTTCTAATAAAAACCTTGGTTTTGGCGCAGATATCAGGACAGTTGAGGATCGAAAGAAGGTTGGGGAGCTTCTGGTCAAATCTCGTCCGGATGACCTTCTGAAATATGGTCTGATTCCTGAGTTTGTTGGCAGATTCCCTGTCATGGCCGTTCTTGAGGATCTGGATGAAGAAGCATTCCTGCGAATATTGACAGAGCCTAAAAATGCGCTCATCAAGCAGTTTGAGAAGCTTTTTTCAATCGAACATGTTCAGTTGACATTCAGTGAGGCGGCTCTTAAGGCAATTGCCCACAAGGCCTTTGTCCAGAAGACTGGAGCCCGTGGGTTGCGCTCGATACTTGAAGAAGTCATGCTTGATCTTATGTACGACATTCCTTCTGTGTCGAATGTCCGGGAGGTTATTATTTCTGAAGAAACAATAAATGCTGGTGCGTTGCCAAAGATTGTCAGGGATGACTCTCCGAAAAAAGCTGCTCCTGGAGCCATGAGCGCCTGAGTCAACTTTTTAGGGGATGATTTTTCTTGGGGAACTTCTTGACCTGAAAAATGATGGGGGGGATGACTTTTCCGTTGATTGAAAGCTGGGTCAGACGGATATCAAATGAGTCTGGCCTGCTTCTGATAAGCGGAAATGCAACGATTCCTTCTCTTGAGTAATTGGGGAAGATCCGTGCAGGAGGAAGGTAGACTTGGTCTACCATTTTCCTGGTTCTGTTTAATCTCGCCATCGTTCCTGGTGCCATTGCTGTTCCCAGCAGGCTTGAAGAGAGTGCCTCACTGATTTCTGATCGGTCAAATGGCCTGGATGTCATGCTCCCGGGGAGTTCAAGATAGAAGTCCATTGGTTGATAGTCGATGAAGCTTTTTCCCTTGTTCGTAATTGAGACAACAAAAATTGTGTAGTCTGCGCTCATTACGGGGCTGTAGTAAGGTGATCCCTCCCGAACAAAATCCATCTGGATCGTAATGCCATCGAATGACTTTTTGTTTTCTGTGAATTGGTAGATGGCGTCTTCTGTCTTGAGATCTTTTAAATAGAAGAGTCCTGCAAGGCGATTAATGGCTGATGCGCCGATAAGAATGGCAAGTATGGCGATAAATCCCCATTGAAATGCTTTTTTCCAGTTCAGGGCCATTATTTCCATCCATGGTGAGCAGGTTTATGTTGTAGGTTATGGAAATTTCCGGAGGGATCTTCGAAGGTCCATGGAGAGAAATCATATCATATGTCAAAATTGATTCAATATAGAACTTTCCTCTGCTTCCTTTGTTTGCTCCTGACGAGTTGTTCGTCGATTCCGCGGCCAACGGATGAACTCTCCGGTTTGGTAATGTTTATGGGGGTTCGACTGGATCGCGAGGTCCGGATTCAGCAAAAGCCTTTTGATGCGTATGCTTCAGAGCGTTTTTCACGTTTTGCCCATTCAGCCCAGTTGCTCTCAGGGGAAAAACTCAGACAAGCTCAAAACAGCGAGTCGCTTCCTGCTCTTTGCGGAACAATACAATGTGAGTCAAGAGAGGCTCACTCTCTTCATCTGACCCATTTCCTTGATATTCATATATCGAAGGCATCAACGCCAGGAGCGCTATTCATGACGCTTTCCATATGGAAAGCAAGGCCGCTGACTCTGGAAAGAATGGTCAGTCGCCGTTTTTTGGTCACGGAAAGTGCTGCTTTTGATGCGCTTCCTTCCGCAATGGATGAGCTTTTGTCTGCAAGAGGGCTCTACTTTCCTCTAAAGGATATTCAACCAGAGTCCGATCCAGGAGAATCTATTTTGCACCTGATTGCGAGGGGGGAGACGGAGAGAGCCGTATCTCTTGGGAAAGCGAACATTAATAATCAGGTTGCCGTTCACTCTCCGGTCTTTTTTACTGGATATTTTGAGGCTCTTGTTTTGTCAGGACAGCCGGAAGAGGCCATTCGGATCGGTGAGATGGCGATTCACCTCAAAGAAGTGACGCCTCAGTTAATTGTTGGGCTGAGAAGGCTTGAAAAAGATCTTGGTCATCCGGGCAGAGCTCGCAGTGTCCTTTATCGAGGGCTCGCCGAGCTTCCTGACAGTGAGGTCCTGTGGTCTTATATTATTGAAGATCAGGTAAGACGGAACAACAGCAGGGAGGCGCTCAGACTTGCAGCGCTTTTCATGAAGAAACATCCGGGGAAAAAAATTTCAGGAAGAATGAGCGGTGCAATCTATTCTGCCTATGTTTTCTCTGATGAAGGGACTGCTGCTGATCAGTGGGGAGAAGAACATAACATCATGAAATCGAAAGGGGCTCAGACCGGATTGGCCAAGCACGCAATCTTGTTCCGTCTTCTGCAGAAAGGTCATTATGAGGATGTGGTTCTTTTGGCAAGAAAATGGATTCTCAAGGGTGAGACGCGTGCTGACATTTTTCAGGACCTGATGATTGCTGAAGGTGCACTGAATGAGCCAATATCAGAAGCACGCACTGCAAGAAATGCGATTGCTTCAGGTCAGTCGAATCCATGGATTCTGAACAGGCTGTCAGATCTCGCCGCAAGGGGTTATTAGCTTGCCTCAAGCCGTCAATCTGCCTAACTCCCTTACTGTTTTTCGAATTTTCCTGACGCCGTTTCTTCTGGGTCTGATTGTTTATGGGAAAATGAAGGAGGCTTTCTGGTTTTTTTTAATAGGAAGCCTGTCCGATGCACTAGATGGAATGATGGCAAGGTTGTTGGGACAAAAAACGGATCTGGGCCGATTTTTGGATCCGGCAGCGGACAAAATTCTGCTTTCAACGACTCTCCTGACGCTTGCCGTACTGGAAAAGGTTCCTGTCTGGATCTCCATAGCCCTTGTAAGCAGGGACTTAATCATTGTTTTTGGTTTCCTTGTATTAAGGCTGGTTGATACACCTATCCCTATCAACCCAACTGGACTGGGAAAGGTTGCGACAACGCTCGAGATGGCTTATTTGTTTTTTGTTCTCTCCGGTCTTGCGGGATATGCATATGTTTCTGAAACAGATTATGTTGGTGATCTTGCTGTGGGGTTATCTCTTGTTTCGGGAGGTTACTACATCTCGCAAGGTTTTTTGTGGTATCAGCATTACAAAGCATAGAATGAGCTTCTGGAGGATATGATGGGGCAAGGAGTTGTTATCAGGGAGGTTATTCAGGATTCCCTCGGGGCACAGATTGGAATGGTATCAGGGGACCGCTTGATATCTATCAACGGTCAACAGATCAGGGATTTGATCGATATCGAATTTTATCAGGCAGAGCCTGAGGTTGTTATGATCTGGGAAAATGTAAAAGGTGAAAGGGTCGAGGTATCTCTGGAAAAAGACCCTGATGAAAATCTTGGTCTTGTCGCTGACCCTCCTCCGATCAAGAGGTGTCCCAATAAGTGCGACTTCTGCTTTGTGGACCAGATGCCTGAAGGTCAGAGAAAAACCCTTTATATAAGGGATGAGGATTATCGATACAGTTTTTTGTATGGGAATTTTATTACCCTGACCAACTTGTCAGAGAAGGATTTTCAGCGTGTCATTGAGCAACGCTTGTCCCCCCTTTATATTTCTGTTCATGCAACTGATCCGGATGTCAGAAAGATTCTCCTGAGAAATGACCATGCCCCCAATATTTTGGATATGATTGACAAATTGATCGCTGGTGGCATTCGGCTTAACACACAAATAGTTCTGATGCCAGGAGTCAATGACGGCGAAATCCTGGAAAAATCCATCAGGGATCTCTCTGCTCGCTATCCTGGTGTAAACTCCCTGGCCGTTGTTCCTGTTGGATTGACGAATCATCGGGATGAATTGCCGTCTGTCAGGTCTATTGATATGGCTTATTCCAGGAAAACTCTCAAGAGGCTTACTCAGATCCAGCAGGAGATGAATGAGCGTTTTGCTGATCCATTTATTTATCCAGCTGATGAGTGGTATATCCTCGCAGAAAAAAAATTTCCATCCATATCCCGCTATGGGACTCTTCCCCAGATCGGAAATGGTGTTGGAATGGTTCCTCTTTTTGAAAGCGAATGGAAAAAGTGGATAAGGCGACTGAAGTCCCAGGAAACTCCACCCCCTGCTTTCCCGTGGGTTATGGTGACCGGAAAGGCTTTTTCGGGAATTCTGAAGGCATTGACCCAACTTTTGGAGGACAGGCTTCCCTCGTGGAAGGGTGTGTTTGAAATCTGTGAGGTTGAGAACAGACTGTTCGGTTCGTCGGTCACGGTTGCAGGCTTATTGTCTGCAGGAGATATTATTGACGGGTTTAAAGCCTACAGGCAATTGCGGCCCAGAGAGCATCCACCCATTGCGGGGCTATTGATCCCCGATGTGGTCTTAAAGGCCGATTCAGAGGTTTTTCTTGATGATGGCTGTCTTGATGATGTCAGAGAGGAATTGGGGGTGCTCATCCATGCGGTTCCATCGGATGCAAGAGGGTTCTCTTACTGGTTCTCTCAAACGGTAAAGTCCCAGGAATCGGAATGGCAACCCATGGTGCTTTCCCTGTGACAGAATCAATGGATCTTTTATTACCGGCTAAAATCAACTTGTTTCTCAAGATTGTCGGGAAACGATCTGACGGCTATCATGAGCTGATCACGAGAATGCTGATGATCTCCTGTTTCGATAAGCTTCATCTGAAACTGGAGAGTGGTGTTTTTACCGATCAGGAAGACTCTATTTCCTTCAGAGTTCGAGGAAGAGTGATCGATGGGGATCCGAACACCAACCTTATCGTTCGTGCTGCCCGATTGGTCCTGGGGAGATATACGACTAAACGACTTCCACGAATATCGATTGAGCTGGAAAAACATATTCCGGTAGGAGCAGGGCTGGGTGGGGGGTCTTCAGATGCCGCCGGGACTTTGTTGGGGGTTAATCGTTTGTTGGGCTCAGGTCTTTCGTTTGCTGAGTTGAGTGACATGGCATCTTCTTTGGGAAGTGATGTTCCCTTTTTTCTAGGAACTCCCCACGCATTGGGGTGGGGGAGGGGGGAGAAGATTTTACCTCTCCCGGCAGAGAGGTCTAAAATTGTTGTCCTCTGGAATCCTGGATTTTCTTTGTCAACTTCGCTGGTATACCGAAGTCTGAATGTTGGAGTTTCTGAAGAGTTGACAGAAGCTGCTGCAGTATCTAAGATTGAAGGTCTTTTGCGGCAGGATGTATACATGAACGATCTTGAAGCGGTGGCTTTCACTCTCCATCCGGAGCTTTGTTCTGTTAAGAAAAGTTTTTTGGAGTTTGGTGCCGATAAGTCCTTGATGAGTGGCTCCGGTCCGACTGTTTTTGGAGTGTTTCGTGACAGGGCGTCTGCGGAACAGGCGGTGAAAGCCCTTCAGTCGAAGTATGGTGGATGGGCTGATGCTTTTGAAACATTGGAACGTTCCCCGCTGTCATGATCTTTAATGCCATGCTAGTATGTGTTGCACTGGGGCGTCGACAAGCGGCAAGTCACGAGAATTTGGATCTCGCATTCCCAGGTTCGAATCCTGGCGCCCCAACCATATTGACCAAGGAAGATGTCTTGCTCAGAGCGTTTTTTATGTTTTGGGCAAGGAAAGTGTTTGCTGGTGCCGGGACTTTTTGCTCATTGGTTGGTTTCTGCTGAGATTGGGTATTTGTCCTGTGCTTTATATTTATTGCAGAACAGAAAGGTAACTCGTTGCGGGCCGTTAAGATTTTTTCCGGGAACGCCAATGTCCCTTTGGCTCTAGAGATAGCCCGCTACTTAAACACAAATCTGGGACAGGCAACTGTTACCTCCTTTTCCGATGGGGAAACAAGGGTAAGAGTAGATGAAAACGTTCGGGGCGACGATGTTTTTGTTATTCAGTCTCTTTCAGACCCGGTCAACAATCATCTTATGGAACTGCTTGTCATGATTGATGCTCTTAAGCGAGCATCTGCGCAGCGCATAACTGCCGTTCTTCCATATTATGCCTATGCCCGTCAGGACAGAAAGGACCAGCCCCGCGTTCCTATCACAGCAAAACTTGTCGCTGACCTGATCACTACAGCTGGTGCGACAAGGGCCTTGACGCTTGATCTTCATACGGGACAATTGCAGGGTTTTTTTAATATTCCGGTTGATCATCTGCACGGTACCCCAATCCTTCTTGAGCCGCTCAGGAAAATTCTTCTTTCGGAAAAGCTGGTTATGCTGTCTCCGGACGCAGGTGGGGTCGAGCGAACAAGAGCTTTTGCGAAAAGGCTGCAGGCTCCGCTGGCTATTATCGACAAGCGGAGGGAAGGCCCAAATCAGTCTCAGGTAATGAATATAATCGGAGATGTTGAAGGGTTCACTGCGGTAATTCTGGACGATATGATCGATACCGCCGGGACGATTACTCAGGGAGCACAGGCTGCCAAAGATGCCGGTGCACGGAGGGTTGTGGCTGTTGCAACGCATGCGGTGTTGTCAGGTCCTGCACTGGATCGGTTAAACCGTTCAGTGATTGATGAAGTGATCGTGACAAATTCAATTCCCTTGAACGGGAAAGAGTCTGTTTGCGAGAAGATAAGCGTTTATTCAGTGGGCGCACTTCTAGGAGAGGCGATCAAGAGAATTCACGACGATGAGTCTGTGAGTTCCCTATTTGTTTGAAACGGAGCTATAGTGTTCCGGTTGTTCATTGGAAACAGCAGTATTTTACCTTGGGGGAGTTATGCAGAATCCGGTTGTTGAAGCGAAGGTCAGAAATAATTCAGGTAAAGGTGTGGCCAGGACCCTTCGCCGAGAGGGAATGATCCCTGCCGTTCTTTACGGCAAAGGAAAGACCGTTTCCTTATCATTGACATTGAGCCATGTTCAGAAACTTTTTCATCGTCATGCGGGGTCACATGCAATCTTTCAGATCGAGCTTGATGGTGTGCAGTCAGATAAAACCAAGCTGGCCCTGGTCAGAGATATTCAGCGGGATCCTTTGACAGGTCGCATCCTTCATCTGGATTTTATGGAAATATCATCCGATGACCTCGTCAAAAACAAAGTTCCGGTCGAAATTGTTGGAGAAGTGCCTGTTGGAGTCAAAATGGGTGGGACGCTGGATCATAATGTCAGGGAATTGACTGTGGAGTGCCTTCCTGCTGTTATGCCGGATCATATCAAGGTAGACGCGTCCATGATGAACCTCAATGATTCGTTTCATGTCAGGGATCTTCCTGTTATTTCCGGAATCAGGATTCTTGATAACCCGGAAACAGTTTTGCTTCATCTTGTCCCACCAAGGGCTGAAGCTGTTTCGGCTCCAGCAGCAGGGAAGGCGTAAGTCTACTTCTGATGTCCCCGTTCAGGCCTTGTGCCATTGTAGGTCTTGGAAATCCTGGGGAGAATTATCGATGGACCAGGCATAATGCAGGGAAGATATTCCTTGATAATTTAGCCCGGGATTTAAATATTCCCCTTACCCAGAGAAAAGACTCGATTCTATGGGGGGAAGGGATGGTAGACGGTCTCAGGGTCTTCCTGTCTTTCCCTGAAACTTATATGAACCTGAGTGGTCGTGTTGTTCCATGGATGAAGCAGAAAAATATTGATTTGCCAGAGAGGGTGCTCATTCTCTCCGATGACATCAATCTTCCTTCAGGAACTCTTCGTTATCGCGAAGGTGGTGGTGCTGGTGGTCAAAAGGGTTTGCTCTCGATAATTCAGGCTGCAGGATCTGATCGTATTGCCAGGATACGGGTGGGTGTCGGATCCCCACCACCTGGTGTTGATTTAAGTGACTATGTTCTGGGACAAATTCCTTCTTCAGAACGGGAGTCCTTTGTTCTTGCTTGGAAGTCATTCAGGGAGATGGTTGACCGCTGGTTGTTGTCGATGAGGAAAACTTCGGATGGTGCCTAGAATTTTTTGTACTGATTGGAGTTGTGTGTAGTGAGTTTCCAATGTGGTATTGTGGGGTTGCCCAATGTTGGCAAGTCTACGCTGTTTAATGCGTTGACCTCTGGTAGTGCCCAGGTCGCAAACTTCCCGTTTTGTACCATCGATCCTCATGTTGGGGTCGTTCCTGTTCCTGACCGAAGGCTTGATCGTTTGACTGAGATCTACAACCCCAAAAAAAGGACCCCAACTTTTTTTGAGTTTGTTGATATAGCTGGTCTTGTAAAGGGAGCCAGTCAGGGGGAGGGGCTTGGAAACCAGTTTCTTAGCCACATAAGAAGTGTTGATGCAATTATTCAGGTTGTTAGAATTTTCAATGATCCTGATGTGATTCATGTGCAAGGTAAGGTTGATCCAATTTCTGATCTCGAAGTGATTGAGACAGAGTTATTGTTGGCCGATCTGGCAACTGTTACTGCCCGGATTGCTAAATCTGAAAAGCTGTTCAGGGCGGGCGGGAAAGACGCATCTCTTCAAAAGGAGACACTGGAAGCCCTTCGACAGGCATTGGACCAAGGAGTTCCCGCCCGGATGGTTCCATCGCCGGAAGAGGCGGAATCCTTCAGGAAAAGTCTCTTTCTTTTGACTCAGAAGCCAATCCTGTATCTTGCTAATATTTCCGATGCGGGTGAGGAGATTCACTCCGACTCATATAAGAAGCTTGAAGAGGCTGTCAAGGCAAGAGGTGGAGAGTTGCTTGCCATTTCAGGCAAGATAGAGGCCGAAATAGCATCGCTTTCTCCCGCCGACCAGAAGGTATTTTTGGCAGATCTGGGCATGAAAGAGTCAGGTCTTGAACGACTCATTCGTGAGAGTTACCGGCTCCTCGGTCTTTTGTCATTTTTGACCGCGGGGGAGGATGAGGTTCGGGCTTGGACGATCCAGGACGGAACCCTTGCTCCTCAAGCAGCAGGACAAATTCATTCAGATATTGAGCGTGGGTTTATTCGAGCTGAAGTTATGAAATTTGAAGATATCGACCGTCTTGGTTCTGAAAAAGCAGTCAAGGAAAAAGGTCTACTGAAGCTGGAAGGCAAAGAGTACCGCGTTCGAGATGGTGATATCATCTACTTCAGATTTAATGTTTGACTCTTCTTTACCGGAGATCGGAA
>JAKCCY010000175.1 GCA_021838765.1 Nitrospirota bacterium | reverse complement strand
CCGTTTTCCGGCCCGACGGTGGTTGTGACCCATCACGCCCCATCCTTTCGATCTATTTCTCCTGAGTTTGCTAACAGCCCCCTCAATCCGGCTTTTGCGTCAGACTTGGAGAAATTCATTCTGAAGTATTCTCCTGATATCTGGATTCACGGACATACTCACGAGTCCGCCGACTACCAGATCGGGAAAACAAGAGTTGTCTGCAATCCTCTGGGGTATTCAGTGGATGGCCCAGGCGCGACGTTTGAGAATCCGAAATGGGATCCAGGGAAGATGGTCAGTCTCGAAGTGTCAGGTTACTGAAAAAGCGGAGTCATCGATTCATTGAACGGAAAGAACCTGACCAAGGTTTAATGCGATAAAAAGTACTTTTGGTCTTTCGATGATGCAAGGTATTTTCTGCTCCCTGATGATCGGGAATCGATACCTTGAAAATTATGTATTCGTCACTATATGCTTGTTTTTCGGGTATCCAAATAATCCTGATGGCATCCTTTTTGCCCTCCCCAGTCTCTGCCCGAACCGGACTTTGAAAGTATCGGGAGGTTAAATGGTCAACGCAAAAACCGGATCTGCCTGGAACCATGAGGAGCTTGATCTAATCGTTGCGGACTACTTTTTCATTCCTACTTTCCCCTTAGCTGGTACACTTTTAAATTATCATTCACATAAGGGATCAGGATAAAAATAATGGAAAGGAATCTAAAGATAAGCATTAATGACCTTAACAATTGATGTCTTCCGATCTTCGCCAATTTCTGGATAAGTAAAGTAACGGAAATGAAATTCAAAAAAAGAGGAGGAATATCCATGGCGTTTAAATTACGTTATCCACAAATGGATGTACAAGAATACGCCAACGGTTATCTAAAATTCCGTGAAAACTATCCAGAAGATCTCAGTCTCGAAGAAAAGTTTAAATCAATACCCAAGCCGATATTCTATCTGGATAAGACATTGCTCCATGATGTCGCCAGATGGAAATCTCCGCGAAGTGCAGCGCACATCTACGAGAATTCGGATGAATACATTCGAGAAATTACATCCTTAGCGCTTCATGCGAAAGAAGAACGCTCTCGGATCGAAATACTGACTGTTCTTGACGGTGTTGGTTGGCCAATGGCCTCAGTTATTCTCCATTTTTTCCATCCCGATCAATATCCAATTCTTGACTTCCGGGCTCTTTGGTCCTTAAATGCCGAACCGCCTCTGCAATACGACTTCCAATTTTGGTGGTCATATGTGGAAACCTGTAGGGATTTGTCTAATAAATTCGGCATTGACATGACCACTTTGGATAGAGCGTTATGGCAATACTCCAAAGATCATCAAGGATTTGAAGGCAAAAATGTTAAAAAATAAAATACTACAGGTGTTCTGATAGAACGGGCGATTAAAGAAAACGTTGAGCCTGCTGAATCTACTACCATGGATCCTAATTTTGAAGAGAAAAGGAAAGAATGCAAGAGAAAAAATATTCTAAAACCCTAGAGCCTCTTGCAAAACTCAAAAAAAACCCGGAAGGGGGTACCCGTGGAAACTGTAAAAACCCGGATATTGGGAGCCGGGGATCTCCAGAGGGGAATTTGATGGCCACAATGACCCAAATTCATGAATGTTCCTCAAGGTCTGGACGGACCTCCCCTCTCTTCTTCCTTTTGAAGAAAAAACGGACGCTCGGGTTCTGGCGGAAAGGTGACCGGCTACGGAGTGCTTTGGAGAAGCTGGTCGGCCATCAGGGCCAGAACCCCGTACATCAGGTGAGCGAACACCTTCCGGTTTCCCCGGACATAGATCATCCGGGCTCCGAACTCGTCCTTCAGGCGGGCAAAGAAGCGTTCCACCATCGTGCGATCTTTGTATCTCCGAGCCCTGTCCGGCTCCATCGGCCTCTTTTCTCCGCTTCTTCTGGGGTTTTCATCGATGATGGGAACGAGACCCAGATTTCCCGAGAGCGTCTTGAGGGCCGCGGAGTCGTAGGCCGCATCCCCGAGATAGTACCCCTGAACCTTCCTGGCTGTCTTCGTGATCAGAAACGGAGCTGCCTGGCTGTCATGCACAGAGGCCGAGGTCAGAAGACAGGCCACCGGAAGCCCTCCGGAGACCACGGAGACATGAAGTTTATACCCCTTCCAGTACTCGTATTTTCCTTGGCTGTTGGTTTTCCCACCCCAACTGCACGCTTTGGGAATCGTCCGTTCCATCTCGCCCGGCGTCATGGGAAGGTACCGCTCCACACCGGACGGGATCTTCTGGGCAACGGACTCTCCTTTTCTGGGACGGCCCCGTTTTCTCGACTGGACAACCACGTCCTTCCTGGTGTTCCGGGCCGCCTCCCGCGCCTTGATGGCCGAAGAGTCGTGGGCCGTGTGACAGATCCCCCGATCCTTCACCTGGGCGTTTGCCAAGGCTTCCTGAGCCAGAAGGGGAATGTTCAGGGAGGACAGCGTGGAGTTGACCCGGGAGAAGGCCGATTCGTCAGGCAATCTCTCCCCGAGCGCCCAGCCCAGAATTCGGCGAAGATTGATATCGACCTCGACACGGGCGATCATGTCGCAGGTTGCCGCGACGTTCAGAACGGCCTTGGCCACGAAAAACCGGGCGAAGGGCACCCAGTCGTAGGCCGGCCGTCCTGTCCAGCTCCGGGTCTGGTGAATGCACTCCTCGATGCGGACCACTTCAAGGATTGCGATGATCTTCTTGTGCTCCTCCGTCAGATCCTCCGCAAACACGCGTTCAATGCGGGGAAACAGAAGTTGCGGAATGTGGTTCCAGAACGGACTGAATTTCATCAAGCCTCCTTGGTGATGGGGGGGGTGAATTGATGAAATTATTATATATTATTAACACTTAAATTGAAACAAAGAAAATCATTCGGCCGCTCGAGTTTTGCAAGAGGCTCAATCGTTAAAAATAATTTCTTTAAGGCGAGAAGAATCTTCGTCTGGGGACGAAGATGTTTTAATTGGGGTGGATCTTGCGTGATTGAATAGAATTCTGAGATAAACAGATGCCAAAGGGATGAATTGGTGACCTATTTTCGACTGATGCTCAAGAACTACCGTTGCTTTACAGATGAGAAGCCTCTTGTCATCGAATTCAACGAAGGTTTCACTGCCTTGGTCGGCCCAAAAAATTCAGGAAAATCTTCTTTTTTTAAAATGTTTTATGAGTTTAAAAATGTAAGAGTTCCTCTAACCCGTTGATCGGGTTAAAAAAGAGAGAAAGACTCGCCAGAACAAATAAAGGGTCAAGGGTTCAACGAAGGGTTACCTCATTGTTAAAAAATATAATTTAATCTTGTAAATTTGAAACAAATGGAGGGATTTTTAACATTTTAATTTTGGAACTCAGAAAAATGGGGCCAGAGGGATTCTGGCCCGCACGGAAAAGACTGAAGAGAGGTTAGCTTTTGGGCATCACGCATGTTGCGTGTTCCGTGAGCGTGATTTCCTGATATACGAGATAATTGCGAATATTGCTGGCGATAGAGAGATTCACCAGTTTGCCACCCTGACACTGGCCGGCCAGACTATCCCTGATTTCGTTTCTGGCCTTGTCGTCACCGCTTGCGTTAAGCCCGATTAATCCAAAAAGCATTTCAGTTGATGCCGACGCCTGAATATCTTTTGCGCCAGGTGTTCCCTGATAAGAAACTCCGTTTGTGAGAACCGATCCCGGGTAAGCCATGGAACAGGCTCCGAAGCTCAAGAGTCCAAGAACGGCAAATGCTGAAGAACTTCTCTGGGCGAATTTACCAAGTTGCATTTTTACTCCTTCTGATAAATGATCCACACTTTTCTTTTTGAAAAGATCGTCAACGACCAAATGGAAGCTGAACCGTTATCAGTCAATTCTAAAAAACGAAGAAACTGTAATAGGTGCTCGATTATAACACTGGAACGATATTATTCAAAACTCAAACAACTCGACCGATGAGAAAATCCTCCGATGGCGAACTGGATGAGGGATCACTTTGGTTCGCTGAAAAATGAGAAAAGGCTACCCGGACAGATGGAAACATCAAAACCCCAAAAACTCCAAAAAAGGATGCTGGATCAAAAACTCCCCCATAAGCTCGCCTCCACCATAAAGAAGCAAACTGACAAGAACTGCCCAATGACCCTCCTGTTTTACTGGAACGCCAAATAAGGTCGAAGGTTTTCCATGAGAGAGGTTTGATATGAGGTCTGCTGAGTGGGAAAAAGGAGGGTATGCAAAAAATGCACAACCTCCTTTTCGGGATTCCGGAGAGATTCCCATAAGCCGACTAAGCCCCGGTCCCAGGCTTGACCCTAGGCGGATGGAGCGTCATAAGCCAGCCGGGAAGTTTCCGGAGAGGCATACAAAGCGTTTACTGCTCACTACTTTTTAAACCGTTGCATTTACTGCAACAGTTGGAGTTGAGTTTCGGTTTTGTGAACTGCCCGGCCCACTCCAGACCCATCCCTTCCGCCAGAAGTCTACCAAGAGAGAAAAAGGAGGGTATGCAAAAAATGCACAACCTCCTTTTCGGGGTTCCAGGAGAAGTTTTCTGGAAGCTTCTTAAAAATGGAAATTGACGAGACGGGCTTGTGGCCCGTCAAGCCACAGAAGCTAGGACGATATGGGATTCGATCTGGTCAAACGGCACAAGAACTCCATTTTCGTGGTCCTCGATAAGTCCGATTTCCTTAAGCACCTGAATGTCTGTATGTACATTTTTCACATCTCGACCCAAAAGACGGGCTAAAGAACGGATCCGCGAGGGACCGTTCTTTTGTAGAATGCGCAATAGTTCCCACCGTTTGGTGGTAAGGGTTTTCAAGAGCGTTTCCACTGAATCGAATGTTACAAATTCTCCCTGGGATTCTCCGAGATCG
>JAKCCY010000029.1 GCA_021838765.1 Nitrospirota bacterium | reverse complement strand
ACACGCATGGCAATTCGAGTCAAAAATGTTCCCCGGACGATAACCGGTCCGCCCTTCGAACGCGGTCGGGTCAGAGATAATTCCAGACTGTGACGTCAAAGGTGTCTTGTCAGGAATCAACCGATGGCCCCTGCATCGAATGCCATGCAATAGTCCCTGTAGTACTCGTGAAAAAGACGAGCCCGATCAAATGCAATATCCAGTATTTCCGATGGCCATCTGTCATCCCCTGCAAATTCGGCGATCTCCCCTGAAGATGCAGCACCCCTGTATGATGCGCCCCGGATCTGCCCCCAGGCAGAAAGTGCCCCCATGGATCCCAGTACCAACATTTTTTCCGGAATGTGTCCGGTCCAGCTGTCGAGATTGACACGGTGTGCGCTCGGTTGAAGTTCCTTCAGTATGAATGGGCGACCATCCAGAGTGAAAGTGGTTAGAAGAGCGGGCGATATGGCCTGACAACGCTTCTGGATGCTCACAACCCTCTCTGCATCACTTTCCCAGTGGGGCTGCATTGCAGAAAGAAGACCACCCAGTGATGAAGGTCTTGCTTCTTTCAGGTCCAGCAAAAAATTTCCCGAGAGGGTCCCTCGTCCTTCAACCAGCAGTACATAGCGGGAAACGCCAAGACTGCCCAAACCAGAAATGCGGTCTCCGATACCGAGCACCTTGTAAAAGTCCGGATCTTTTTGCGTGGTGGAGAAGCTCTCCATGAGAGAGCGTATTTTTTCCTTATCCTTTTTCATTGTTGGAAAAGCCTTTATTCCATCAGTCAGAAGCTTTCTCTTTTTTCCATCAACCCTGGTCCGGCTATCCAAAAACGTCCTTCTGTCCATTGATTTAACAGCCTTGAAAAGCTTTTTTATCAGACCTTTTGAAAGGGATCGTTCAATCCACCGGGGTTTTTCACTCATAGCCTCAGAGCGGTACGCATCCATAAATGACCCGCATAAATCGGCCTGAACACGTGTCCCCAGGCCAACACCGTCGGAAGCGATCAGAATACTTGTCAAGACACGCAATATTTCGAGAGTGCATGGAGCAAGACACGCTTCATCAAAGTCATTCAAATCAAAATAGGCAAGACGGTTATCTCCCTTATAACTTCCAAAGTTTTCAAGGTGGAGGTCTCCTGATACCCATACCCTGGGTGGCTTCGCAAGAACAGATTCCTGAGGGAGATCTTGATAAAAGAGATGGCAGGTTGCCCGAAAAAAAGCGAAGGGACCTTCCCTCATCCGGGCAAATTTGAGTTTTAGCCTTCTGGGGTCCAGGCCATGATTGAAACGGATGATTTCCGGTATGACATCTCTCTTTTCCATCACTTGCCCTCAACAGGGAACAAGCTCTCTCCAGAGAGGGTCCCCATGGCTTTCTTCCTGAGGAGAAACAGATGGAATCGGTTGGAAAGTCTCACTCTCCCTGTATTTTCCCGATAAGGGATAAAATGCTCTCTGGTCAGCTCCGTCAAGAGCTCCTTCCATTCAGAATGATCTTTTAAAAGGAGCGCAAAACGACCGGTGTGAACAAGAGAATCAGCCGCTTCGGCCAGGCCCGGAAAATCAAAGACCAGATCACCTGACTCGACCTTCAACAATTCAAGGCCGGCCTCAGTAGCAGCATTTTTGATCCACCCACTTTCACCAAAAGAAAATGGGGAATCGAGGGAAGGCACTGCTTCAGCGATCAGGTGAGGCCACTTTCTGGTGACTTCGTCCGAAACTCTTCTCAAGGCACAATCCTTTTTTTCTCCCCATGCGGAAAAAGCCAGGAACCCTCCGTTCATCAGAAGGCGCGAAATCATCTTCAACTGCGCAGCATGATCAGAAGAGAAAATGGTTCCCATTGACGAAACAACCGCTCCGAGGGAAGCACTCCGAAACGGAAGGCAATCCTGGTCAGCAACAACCGCCCTTGAGCCGGGATTCCTCTCCCTGGCAAGCTTTCCCATCTCGAAGGAGAAATCACACCCGATCCCTTTTATGTCTCCGCATTTTTCCGACAAGTAGAACAATACCGTCCCCGGACCGCAAGCGAGATCGACAACCGGGCCGGCAAGGCTCTCCGGCAACAGCTTTGCAACGCCAACCGCAATCGGGCGCAGCTGAAATCCAAGACCATCCCTGTAGCCCCTCGAGGCATTATCCCAACCTTCCCTGATCATTGTTTTCTGCAAAAAACGATCCCCCCTCTCAAATCAGGACTCCATTGAGCCTGAGAAAAACAGGACAGCCCCATCCCGCTCACGGAAAGCAAAAAAGGACGCTTATCATACCTGACACAAGATATCCATCATGTGGACCCGTCATCCGTTCCTTGTTACAATGCCTAGGTTGAAACCAAAAAAGAAATGACTTCCAATACAGAGGACCCCAGATGACTCCAGACAGACTCAAAAGAATAAAGGATGCTTCCCTGATCATGCTTTTTATGTTGATTCTGTTTTCCGGACTTGCTCTGTCCGGTTGCGCAAGCCAGGGGGACACCGAACAACTGACGGTTTTTGTGGCTCAAAAAACGCCTGACGACCTGCATGCCATTCTATCAACCACTCCCCTCCCGATTGGACGAATCACGGTCCTCGGGGGACAGATCATTCGAAGGACAGATTCGCCTGTCGGAGCAATTTTCCTGATCCGGGCTCTTCCACTGACCGAAGACTCCTTTCCCAAACAGATGTCAGAAAAAGAAAAATCAAAAAAAATCACCAGCAAGGATACATTCATCCTGTTTGTCCCTTCGCTCAAAATGATTGGACAGGCAAAACCCAAGATCAATCCTGAAAGAAGTGGGTTGATTGTTTTTGGAAACAACCAGAACCAGACCCCTTATATTGGAACGGGAAACCTGATCACGGCGGTCGGGGAAATCAAGGGAATGGAGAGATTTCCCGGGGAGCTTCCTGTGTCGATGGCAGGCAAGCATCTCCTCATGGTCAGCCATTATGTCATGCTCTGGTCATCTGCAAGCAAGAAGTTCTACCCACCCCTTTTAAAACGTTAGCCCGCAAAAGGATTGGCAAGGAAAGCCATGCAGCGCCGGGCCGGATTCCTCACCCCGGCGTTAAAGGTCGACAGGCTCTTCCATTCGACCTTCATCAAGATCGATGAGGTCGAATGGAGACAACCGGGAAACATCCCATTTTTTAGCCACTTCAGGATAGGATCGCTCCCTTGCGAGTGACCGCTCCTTATCAGGTCGGTCATTCCTGATCTCCAGAATCCACTGCATTATTTCCTTTTCCGTTTTTGGATGACCGTTTTTGAGAACCCAGGAAAGCACCTCTGCGTCCGTTTTCGAAGCCAAAACCGCCTTTCTGAGCTCCTCCGGCGAGACCCCGACAAAGCTCATAAAACGACCATCAAAAGTCCTGCCTTCCTTCAGAAGATTCTCATGATAGGCTGCGGGCAACTGTCCCATAGCATAACACCTGACCTTGTCGATCAACCTGGGCAGAAAAACAAATCCCCCCAATGTTTCTCTCGGAGAACGAATCAGATCCCTGATATCTTTTTCCATATCAACATCCCTTCCCTTCACAAACAGTCTCGCGATGAAATCCGGTTACAAAAAAGAGCCCAGGGACGGAGCCGACGAATCATGCCCTTCCCATCGGGAAAGAACCTTTTCATGAGAAGCGACCGCATAACAGTAGCGACACCCACCCGGACAGGTATCATAGACCCCGATATCAATCGAGCGGTCACACCCACACCCTGGTCGCGTGGGTGCAGACTCCGGCGATCCCGGTGGTATCCCTTTTGGACGACCCCAGACACGGTCAAAATCTCCTCTCGAAATGCAGGCTCCGGAAGGGACGATTCCGGCCTCTCCTGGCTCCGTGCATAGAAAGACCCGCCCGGAAACGGGAGTCTCTTCCTGCATCCATTGGAGCGTTTCCTGAATTTCTTCCCGTGATGAGTGGTCGGCCATTCCTCCGGGACCAGATGGCCACCAGAGGTCTCCTTCTGGAAAATTCCGGCGCGTTTTTTTCATCGGGTCAAGAAGACTGACCATCACCCGGTCCACAAAAGGAGCAAGCCTCTCCGAGAGATAAAGGAAGCGATCCCGGAACTCCTTGCGAAAATGGCCTTCAGGAGAAAGCATCGGATCAAATCTCCATATAATCGAACCGGGAGGGAGCAGTTTTGAGAGTTCTACGATTGATGCAATCACATCATCCGGAGGAGGAATCCTCTGCTCGACATTGCTGGGAAGTCCGGTTAAGGTGACATGAAAAACGACACGGGCATCCTTTGAGAGAAGTTTTTTCAGGCGCGGGAGGAAAGGCTCGGGATTCTTGGACCAGAAGACATATCCGTAAACGTCGGAATGGAGAAGCGAGACCCTCCGAAGCTTCCTGTTAAACGGATTGGGGACATCAACAAACCCGTCGCACAGTCTTCTTTCGAACCATTCCCCGTAAAAAGCGGGGATATCCGTTCGCCTTGATACGGAAATAATCGATGGCAATGATCTATTGACCGCGCTCAGTTTCTCGATGATGCCGCCCAAAGCTGAAGTGTTGATGACGGCCAGATCCTTCCCCCTGTGCGATGAGAATAGTCCCACAAACCGCTCAGGATAAGGGGCCAGCCTCTTTGCGCTCCCCTGGAAAGAAGCCCGGCCATTGAACTTTCACCCAAAAATGAAATTCTGGTGATCCGGTCAACCGTATCAAAATCGCTTACACCTTCAGACACGATTTGAACCGCCTCGTTTGTCAGCGCCAGGAAAACCCCATCGGCCCAGTCCGACAAGGCGATCGTCCGACCTCCATGCGTGACCTCCCTGATGAATGAATCGGCATCTTCATGAGCGATGCCCGATGTCATGACCGAACTCAGGGGAAGTTCCTCCGCAATGGGAAATGATGGTCCATAATATCTTCTGAAAAAGGTAATCATCGCTGAAATTTCGTATTCGCCCAGTTTTCGCATCATCTCAAAGGGATGGATCGACAGTCCGGATTGGGACAATGCACGGTCAACAGCATCGTGCTCTCCCCGCACCTGTCTCGGAAGGAGCAATGCTTCAGAAAACAGTCTGGCCAGAAGGCGGTTAACAATACCACCGGGGCCTTCCCTCACAATTGCCGGTTCAAGGTTCAGCATACGGGAGAAATCAGTCATTCTTGCAACACACTCGAGCGATGTTTCGACGCCGGAAATAATTTCAAAACTTTGCAGGACCCTCGGAGGAAGACCAACGGGGCGCAAACCTATCAGGCGTTGTGGATGAGTAATTCTTGACGCAATATGCGAAACAGTCAGGGATTCAAGGAATACACCTAAAAGGACCCGGTCGCCCAGAAGCTCCTCAATAGACCTCGCCAGCGCGATTTTTCCCTCAAGGTGGTCACGGGTCCCGTCAATGACAAGATCGCAGCCTGACAGATCCAGGAGACTTGTCGAGCCGGAGAGCAGCTTCGAAAGCTGACTTGTCAACACATGAGTGCGCTCCCCCAACCGCTCCTCTTCGGCCATCTGGGCACGGAAAAGGGCCAGACTCTCCTCAAGCGCATCAAAGTTCTGGTCAATCCAGACAACCGGGTAACCTTTACCCAGGATCCAGCGAACGACCGGAAGCGTGAAGCGGCTTGCACCGACAAAACCAATCTTTGAAACTGGAGGCAGGGGTGGGGTCATCTGTCATCAACGACTGGAGCGAATGCTCCTGAATAAAAAGAACAGGTCAACACAAAAAAGCGTGGGAGCGACAACAAAAGCGACAAGATCCATCACAAACCTCATCCTCTTCGCCTTGACCATAACAACATCTTCGGGGGCCTGAAGCACGACCATCCAGGGGTGCGGAGCGATTCCTTGCGTATTGCTCATCAAGGCCGTTCCAAAAAGATAGTTGCTCCCTCTGATATCGGCCTTGTATCCTCCGGAAAATCCTTGTCGAAAATGCTCCAGAACAGGAGCCAGGCCAATTTGATCCATCTTTTGCCCGATCAGAATGTCTTTTGAGCTTGCAAGGATATCCCCGTCAGTGGAGGCAATATAAGATAGTCCGGGAGCACCTTTTTTTCTGGGTTGAAAGAGGAAAGGATGCAGTGTCGTTGAAAGGTTCTCTATTCCGACAAGATAACCCATCGGGTGATCATCCGATGTCTGTCCTTTATGGAGAATGGGCACAGCCAGAAGAAGAAGGGCCAGGTGATTTGCACTGTCAATGATCGGCTCGGAGAGCCTTGCTGCCCCTCCTTCCGACTTGAGGTCTTCAATCAGGCTTTCGGCCTGGGCCCGATGAGGGGCCATCCCCCTGTTTCCAACCCCGCCCAGGATTTTTCCCGACGTATCGGTAACCTCCCAGCCTCCAAAGCGCTGGATATGGCCAGAAAGAATAAATTTGCCCAGAAGATCCCGAATCCTGTCCGGACTTCCCAAAATATAAGGATCCGCCAGCTGGTTGCCCAGGTTCATCGTATCCCTGACATCGGAGATCATGATCTGGTCCAGTCCTGAAGCCATATCCCTTGCAGATTTGGGCAGAGGATTCCTCGTCACATAATAGGTGGCCATGACCTCCCGATAGTACAGAATGACCATGACCGAGCTCGGGATCACCATCATCAGAAAAACCACAAGCCCCACATTCCATCTCCAGGATGAAGGCTTGCGGGTCGAAGTTGGAGGTTCCTTTATTTCGGCAAATACCTCGGTCATGACCTTTACTCCCTCACAATAAGGAAAAGACAGGCAACAGCGATCGATACGAGCATGCAGGGAGAGCCGCCAGACTCAACAAGAGGACATCCGGTGTCTTTGAGCTACCATTGCTCCTTATGGACGGAGCCTTCCGGAAATTTCATCCTGTTAAAAAAATCGACCGTTTCCTCAACCATGGCCGGAGGTCCGCAAATAAAAACCTCCTGACCGGCATAAGAAGGGATCAATACAGGGAGTAACGATGTGATCCTCCCGAATGATCCGGAAAAGACCTTTCCCGGAGTTGGCGAACCAGAAATTGCAAGATGCACCGTGACACCTTTTTCCTGCCAGTGCCGGATTTCCTCCTCATAGATACAATCGGTCCCGTTGCGATATCCGTAAAAAAGCTCGATCGGCACCGGGCATCCTTCCTTCAGAAGAGTCCGGATCATGGCCCGCAGCGGGGCGACTCCACTACCCGAACCAACAAAAAGATACCTCTGGGGAAAGGCTTCAGGCGGATAGGCAAGGTGAAAGGCCTTCCCGTAAGGCCCCTCGATCAAAACAGGATCCCCAACCCTCGACTCATGGAGCCGGTTCGAAAAATACCCGCCATCTCCGACTTTTGTCACAGTCAGCTCAAGATACCCGGATTGAAGGTCAAGAGGGGAAGAGGCAATTGAGTAAGCCCGCCTTACAGGACGACCGTCATCACGAAGAAAATCCGGAATCGAGGCCATGAGAAACTGCCCCGCCATGAAGGAAAAAGTCCCTTTTGCCACTCCGAGACGATAAGTATTGACCCTTGGTGTCTCGGGAATAATTGAAAGAATGGAGGATTCAAGAACTTCACGTTTCGCCATAAATGGATTATCCCCCGCGAAAAAGGTTGTGTCAAACAAGAACCTGGGCAGGAAAAGCAGAACAGCTTGTTGGAAAGAAGCTCCTCTGCTGTGAGAGCCGTGCTGGGAAAATCATGGACTATGCCCCAAGTTTCAGGGAAAAACCTTCTCTTCTGGCTCTTGCCATAACCCATCCAAAAATGCCAAGAGCGATTAAAAGGTAACAGCCATCGAGAAAAAAGGCGACCATCAACTGTTGTCCCGGAAATGGCCCCCCGTTGACGACCTGGCGCATTCCCTCAAAAACATGCGACGCGGGAACAAACATCGCAATATCCCGGAAGGTCACTGGCAGGACCGAAACAGGATTAAAAACGGCACTGACCGGCTGAAAAAGAAAAATGACCCCCCAGGCAAGGACCTCGGCTTCCTGGCCAAAACGCAGGATCAGGGCTGTCGTCAAAATGCCAAGGGCCCATCCCATAAATAAAAGCGCCATGACAAATGGGACAAGAGAAATCCCGATACTGAAAAAGGAAAAAGAAAAAAACTGGTATGCAAGAAAAATAGCAAGACCTGAAGAAAGAGACACCTTCATGATCCCTGTCAGGATCGCACCAAAAATCACATGATAAGGAGTGAGTGGGCTCACAAGAAGGTGATAAAGATTTTTTGACCATATTTCTTCAAGGAACACCATTGAAATCGACTGTTGGGAGCGATAGAGCATATCCCAGAGCAACAGGGCCCCCAAAAGGGAGTAGACTGCATGGGAGGCAATCAATGATCCCTGCTTGAGATACAGGGTCAGAAAACCCCAGACAAGAAGATCCAGAAGCGGCCAGTAAAAAATCTCCATCCACCTTGGCAGACTTCTCCGGTAAAGGTAGAACTGGCGAAGCATCACACCCATCATGGGACGGATTGCAAAAATCGAAACGGAAGGCCGGTTCCTGGAAGTTACCATGAGGATGTTTTCTTCACTGTATCAAGAAAAAGCTCTTCCAGATCAGCAGCAGAATCATTTTTTAAGAGATCTTCTATTCCACCTTCCTTGATGATCTTGCCTCCTCCCAGAAGGATGATCCGGTCCGACAATCTCTCCACTTCCCTCATATTATGGGATGTATATAAAAGAGACATGCCTGTATCAATCACCTTTTTGCGGAGAAATTCTCTCAGATGGCCTGAGACTTCCGGATCAAGAGTTGCCGTCGGCTCATCGAGGAAAAGGATTTCAGGCTCTGTGAGCAGAGCTTTCGCTATTCCCAGCCTTGCAACCTGACCGGTTGAAAGACTTCCCACCTTTCGGCCGGATATAGCCGACAGCCCAAAATCCTGAAGAGTTGAGTCAACCCTCGATTTCCAGTCGGACAGGTTGTAGATCAATGAGTACACTTTCAAGTTCTCAAGAACAGTCAACGAGTAAGGGAGGGAAAGGTCGGTCGAGGCATAGTTGATTCTGTGGGCAATCAGTCTCCGATGGGCTATCGCATCCACACCAAGAATATTGAGGGATCCACTGTCCGGTCTAAGAAGTCCCAGGAGAATTTGGATCAAAGTCGATTTTCCCGCACCATTAGGTCCTACAATCGACAGGATCTCCCCGCGGAAAAGGTCAAGACTGACCCCACCCAGAGCTCTTCGGCTCCCGCCAAGGAAAGTTTTTCCAATGTCACGAGCCTCCAGAACTTTTTCAATTGTCCTGGGCATATATGGAAAAACCTCCCGTCATGAAGGAAGCTTCAATCCTGAAAAATGGATTGGATAACGTTTTTTTGACATTCCCTCATTTCCCAAAAATCCGATGTAAAGATCAAACTTCGCAGTCCTCGGCTTTTTGACGAAGTGGATCGGGAAAGTGACCGTCTCACCCGGCTTCAAGAGCCTGCTCTTATCCCAGGAAAGACTCCCCTCCATCGATCCCTGGTTTCCATCCACCCATCTCGGTGGCGTTGACAGTATGAGAGAAATCCCGCCTGAGCCATCAAGAGTTGTCTTGATATGGAGCGTCAATACCAGGCTGAGCCCTTCTCCTTCAGGAAGGAGATCTCCGACAGATGCGATGAAGTATCGATTTTCATCGGTCAAGATGCTTTTGGAAGCGCCCCCCACACCGGGAAACATCGTCGAAGGCGGAACCGGAAGTGGCACGGAGTCCACCTGGGGCTGTCCAGGGCGGGAAAGCGTATGGTGATTCGGTAGAGTCACATAGAAAAAAACGGTATAGAAGATCCCCGAAAGAAAAACCAGCGTTACAACCGATGCCAGGGCATAAAATACTTTTTTCTTCCCCGGATCGAGTGATTCCTGGGTAATTCCCATTTGGGCAAACCTTTTACGGTCATCGTCAATCGGCTCTTTTTCCATATCAACCCTTACCTCCGGACTCATTAAAAATACAGAAAAACCAAGAAACTGCCTAAAAATGAAACGTGATTCCCGCCGTAACCGGTGTTATCAAAAGTGCTTCCCCGGAAATAAAGACCCCCGTCGGAGTGATCTCCACAAAAACACCCATTGGCGAATCAGGAACGCGCAGGGAAACCCCGGCACCACCATCCACAGACATTCCGAAAGGATGCCCTGACAAGGCTCCTGCCCCAGATGCAGCAAGATCAACTCCCCCGACATCAAGCCTCAGGTAGGGAATAACAACTCCATGGCCAAGCCAGCCATCCGGCAACATTTGAGGGAAACCCCTCGCAAGCCCGGTCCTCAGGATCCAGCCAGTAATGCTTGCCGAACCTGGAACCGGGGACTGAACGGGGATCTGGGAAGGCTGTCCGAACAGGGAATTCTGGGAGGAAGTCACAAAAAGTGTCGGCCCCGGAGTCATCTGAAGGTAAGATCCATCCACATTCCATCGCCATTGAGCCATTGAGCCGTAAAGAGGCTTTTCCAGCTCACCGCCAATCCCCAATGCACTGTTGAAATAACGGGAGGCGCCACCTCCAGTAAAGGTATAGTACGAGACAAATGGAGCAATAGTCCAACCTCCGGAGAAAACACCTTCCTGAGATTGCGATTTTTTTTCTTTCGCCATGGGAACCTGCGGAGTAAATGGAGAAGGAGGATCCGATGCGGCAGGAGAGATGCCTGGTCCCAAGACCAGGAGAATAATGAATAAACATGCAATGGACTTCAAAGTCTTCATGGAAGCGGCCCGAGGGGAATCCTGTGATTTCCGAAATCAAAATTTGTTCCCATGTCTTTTTTTAACTGGGCCATATCGATTGATTGTTGTGATCGATCTCTGACAAGACCAGCCCTTGCCCTGGCCAAATCCCTTTCGGCCTGGGAAACGGCGACCGTTGTCCCTGTTCCCACACGAAACTCTTCTTCTGCCAATGCAAGATTTTTGACCGCCTGATCGGTCAGCACCAAGGAATCCCTGATCTTGGCAGCATCGGTTCTCAAGTTAAGAAGGTCACTGTCGACAGCCTGAACGATTGTCTGTCTCAGGGCTTCCCGCTGATCGATTTGCTGACGCTTCTGGGCCCTTGACTGCCTCACTTGTTCCACATTTAAAAAACCATTAAAGATCGGGACATTAACTGTTGCAGCAGCTGACCAGTTATAGACAAGAGGAAAAAATTCACTGTCGAAAGAGTAACTCCCAAGCAGTGAAACCGTGGGAAGGAACTGGGCCTGATTAAAACGGATAGCTTGTTCCTGGGCTCTGAGCTGACTATTGAGAACCCTCAGGTCCGGTCTCCGGGAAAGAGCCTGGCTGACAGCCGATGGTTCATCAGGAATAGCCAGGGAAGTGTCACTGACCGGCGCAACCCTGTATGGAGCTCTTCCGATCACTCCCATTGCATGGTTAAGAGCTAGCTCATCCACTCGAAGATGGTTCTCGTCCTGAACCTCCGTCAGATGAAAATTGGAAAGATTCACCCGGGCATTCAGAACATCGTATCCATTTGCAACACCATCGGAAAATCGGGCTTTGGCCACAGCAAGCTGCAATTCCATGTCCTTGATCGTCAACTGGTCCACATGGACAAGGTTTTGATCCCTGAGAACAGAAAAATAAGCCTTTTCAACATTCAGGACGGTTTCGGACAACGTCTCCTCAATCTGACGACGCGATGCACTTGCCAGCTCTTTATTCTGGGCAACCTGGGCACGGCGACGCCCAAAGGCAAAAAGAGTCTCGGACAAAGTCAGTTGCGCCTGATAAAAATCATAGGAGACTGGCGACTCGGGAATAGTGAAAGGGAATCCGGGCTGAGGACCGAAGTTGCCGGTCTCTCTCGTATAAGTCGTCGACCCGTTAAGAGTCGGATAGTACTGGCTCTTGGCAATGCCAACCCCGGCAATGGAAACATTCGCACCCTCCTCTGCCGCCTTGATCAAGGGCTGATCGCGAATAGCCATGCCAAGGGCATTTCTTAAGGTCAACAAGTAAAGGTGTGAATCATCTGTCCCATTGGCCGATGATTCGGATCCCACGGAAGACGCAAAAGAGCTTGTGCAGAAAAGGAAAAGAGCCATCACCCCCAACAACAGGCATAGCAGACAATTCCTCCCGGGCCAGCGTATCCTGAAATCTTTTTTCAATGCTCACTCAAAATGTTAATCAAAAAAATCACCTCTTGAAAAACTCTCTTTCCATTTCAAAAAATACATGATAAAATTTATTCATATATTGGTAAATGCGCTGGGCAAAGAAACTGGTGGTGAGCTTCTTGTGTCTTGCAACTTCATCTTTAAAAAGAAATTTTCTGATACAGAAACCCAAAAGGAACCGACCATGACCCTCTCCCAGATCCATACGTTTCTGACTGTGACCCAAACACTGAACTTTTCCCAGGCGGCCAAGATACTGGGAGTGACCCAGCCTGCAGTCTCGACCCAAATCCAGCTATTGGAAGAAGAATTTGGAATCAAACTCTTCAACAGGGTCGGCCGCAGAGTGTTCCTGTCTCCCAATGGGATTCTTTTTCTTGATCATGCAAAAAGCATCTGGGACCAGGTCAAAAATACGTCCAGAATCATGACAGAAAAAATGACACCGATAAAAATAGAATCACTCTCCCTCGGAATCGGATTTGCAACAGGTTTTACACGGAACACCCCTTTCACGTCATTTATCCGTGGAACCTATAAAAATGCAACAGTCTCAATCCACCAAGGGCTTGATCAGGACATGCTCTCAGAACTCAGCTCGGGAAAAACGGATATTGTCCTGACGCATGTTCCGGACGCGCCACTCGTCAAGAACAGCCTCAACCATTTATCAATCCATCCGGTTGGATCTCCATCAAACCTGCTGGTCCTCGCATCCCCAACGGTCGCCAGGGAAAAATGGCAACGGGATGTCAGCACCCTCAGAGCCTTTCCCCTCATTCTCCCGAACAAAAAGAACCTGTTGAGGGATTTTATCGAGCATGAGGCACAAAAAAACGCAATCCCTCTCAACATCACGATGGAAACAACAGACACGGACCTCATCCTGAAAATTGTCATGACAGGGGTTGGAATAACCATTCTTCCAGCCTCTGCTGCAAAAAACGAACTCGAAAGTGGAACAATCATAGGTCTCTCATTGCCAGATTTTCTTGCCAATTCCTCACTATGCGCCATTACACGACAGGAGGGGCCGGAAGAGCCCTCCCCGTTGGTCAAACTTGGAACAAGGATCTTTACATCAGGATGGATGGAAAAAAGCTGAGCATCCGGCAGGTCATCTGTTACCGGGTGGAATATTTAAAATTTTGGGCTTGCCCACCGGAAGCTCCACAGTTCACAAAGAAATAGTAATTGCAGGTCAAGGCAAAGGGATTGCCGTTTTGCCCTCCGAGGGAAGGGTTGTACGCAGCGGGGGGAACCCCGACCTGTCCGTACGGAACCATCGGTGGCTGGGCAAACTGGTTCAGCAAGGTTGTCGGCCCCATTGAGAAAACCTGTACTGGGGCAGAAAGTCCTCCACCCTGCTGGATCCCTCCGCCCAATATTGGCCCTAGAGAGAACAAGACAGGGGAACCAGGAGAAAACGACCCGGGAGGAAGACCCAGAACAGGGGGAATGATCGGTGGGGACAATGGGTTGAGAGGAAGGTTCTGGCTTGGCCCCTGTGGCACGAAAACCCCCGGAGACTGCCCCAGTGGCGAGCCTCCAGGGGGGGTAAACGGAGTAACAGGAGGGATGGGAGTAAAACTTGAAGCCGATGGCATGGAACTGATGCCTGCTCCATCCGCAGAAACACTTCCATAGAAAGAGACAAGGACAGAGCAAGCACTCCACAAGACCCACTTGATATTCACACTTGAACGAATCTTCATGACTCCTGCCTCTAGTGTCCCTAAAAAGTAACCATCAGAAACGAAACTGCCCTATTTTAGCAGACATGCCCCACTGAAGAAATAAAAACAGGTCACTCTCCCAAAAATTTCAGCTCCTCCGATGATCGCTGTTTGAGCGGAAAGCGTTTATGAACGGACAGGTAGACCGTTGGAACCAGAACAAGCGTAAAAACAGTCGCCAGAGTCAAACCACCAATAACGGCCCTGGCCAGAGGCAAACTGTTCGAGCTTCCGATATCCAGTCCCAGGGCCATTGGAAGCAGACCAACGATCGTTGCAAGACTTGTCATCACGACAGGACGAAGCCTTGTCTTGCCGGAACGGACTACCGCCTCTTCAAGAGCCAGTCCATGTTCACGCTGCAGACGATTGGTGTAGTCAACCAAAAGAACCCCATTGCTTACAGCAATCCCGACTGTCATGATCACCCCCATGAAAGCAATCGTCGAAAAGGGAGTTCCGGTGAGGAAGAAAATCCAGATAACGCCCGTAAAACTCATCGGCACCGAAAACATGATGACAAAGGGATCAAGAAGAGATCGAAACTGTGTGGCCAAAACCATATAGACGAGAAGAATCGACATCAAAACCGCAAGGCCCAGGGAAAGGAATGCTCCTTTTTGCTGTGCAATCTGCCCTGCGAGCTTGACTGAAAATCCTGCGGGAATCTCCGTCCTCTTGAGAAGAAGCTGAAGGTCTTTTGTAATATCTCCCAGGGAACGATTGACGGGATTTGCTGATATTGTGATAAGGCGGGTCATTTTTTTTCGATCAATCTCATTTGGACCACTCGACTGCCGGATCGTCGCAACATCCCTCAAAAGGATCGGGGAGCCGTTCGCATTCGTCAGAAATACATTTTTAAGATCTTCCATCGAGTGCCGATGGAGACGATCCAGCTGGACAACAATATTGTACTCGTTACCAGTGGACGGATCCGTATAGATCGAGGGGTTGTTTTCGTTTCCGACAAAACTCCACAAGACGGTCGATGCGATGGACTGCTCTGAAAGTCCGACCATCGCCGCCTTGACCCGATCTACCTGAACATCAAGCTCCGGATAATGAAAATCATTGGGGAGGACCTGAACATCCTTGACCCCGACAATGGAACGCATTCCCTGAGCAAGGGTATCAGCCAGTCCTTGGGCTGTTGTCAGGTCATACCCATAAATTTCGACATCGATAATGCCCTGATAGCCAAAATTAAGGATTCTCTCGATCAAACCTCCTGGCATAAAATAAATCCCTACACCAGGAAATTTTCCACGCATTGCTGCGCGAACCCGCCCCATCAGCTCATCGGCAGTCTCCTGTCTCTTGTCAGGATCAACCAGATTAACCTGGACAAATCCTGTATCAGGACCGGTGTTTGCTGTAAAAACTGATGCCGCACCATTTGTCCCCCTCCCTGCCGTATTTCGAAGACCGATATTAGAGGCCACGAGCCTGACATCTGAAGGAGGCAGGGTCTTGCGAATCAAGTCCTCGATCTCTTTTGCAATCCGGGTCGTCACTTCAATTCTTGTTCCCGGTGGAGCTTGAATATTAATGGTAAACTGGCTCTCATCAGGAACAGGGAAAAACTCCGTTCCTATAAAATGAATCAGCGGCAGTGACCCGAAGAAAATGGCCAATACCCCCACAAAAATCTTTCTCCTGTGATGAATCGAATACAGAAGCACTTTCTCATATCGTTCCTCAACCTTCGAAAAAAATCTCCGGAAAAATAAAAAAACTGAAGACAGGCCAGATGTTGATGCACTCCTGTCTGGTTTCAGGAATCGATAACACAAAAGTGGCGTTACCGTCCTTGAGACGAAAAATGAGGCAAAAAGTGCAAAGGTGATGGTCAGAGCCATCGGTGTCAAAAGGAGTCTGCCAATCCCTTCCATAAAGAGGATGGGAAGAAAAACAATAACAGTTGTAATTGTTGAAGCAAGAATGGGCATCGCAACTTCCGTCGCAGCCCCCAAAAGAGCCATGGCCCGGGACTCGGTCCCGATGGAAAAATGTCTGTAGATGTTCTCAAGCTCCACGATCGAATCATCGACAAGTCTCCCGATACCCAGCGCAAGGCCACCAAAGGTAAAAATATTCAATGTCTGGTGGGACGAAGAAAGAAAAGTCAATGCAACAAGGGCAGACATGGGAATCGCAAGACTGATGATGACTGTTGCAGAAATATCCCCCAGGAATAGAAGAATCACCAGGATTGCCAGAACCGCGCCCTGAAAAATTTCCCTGTACAGGCTTTTGATGGATTGGCGGATATACTGAGACTGGTCAAAAAAGGTATCGAGACGTACCCCAGGAGGAAGGCCCACAAGTTTTGGAATGACCTTTTTAACCTCATCGACGACCCCTACGGTATTGGATCCTGGCTGTTTGTTCACAGCGAGGTAGACCGCGTTTTGTCCGTTGACCCGCACAATATTTGTCTGTGTTTCAGCCGAATCGGAAACCTTCGCAAAATCTTTGATGAAAATAGGAACAATTCTGCCGTCGGGTGTCGATTGGGTTGAAACAGGTATATTCGAAAGAACGTCCACCAAATGATGGGTAATCTGGTTGTTTGTAAAGAGGTTGTAATCCTTCGATCCTATCTTGACGTCCCCTGAGGGAAGAATCAGGTTGGCGGAATTGATGGCATTGACGACCTGTATGATAGAGAGGTTTCTCGCAAAGAGTTGATGCGGATCCAGATCTACATTGATTTGGCGAACTTTCCCGCCATTGACGGTCGCCTGCGAGACATTTGGGAGCTGCTCAAGCTGTGGCTCGATTGTATTGTATGCCAGGTCGTACAACTTGACCTGATCAAGTGCCGGATCGGAAACAGTAACAGATACAACGGGAATATTCGCGATGTCGAACTTAAGGATAAAAGGCTGCTGAATCCCGGGAGGAAGCTGGTTCAGGATCTGACTGATTTTCTGGACAGCCTGAACCATTCCTCCGTTGAGGTCTTCTCCCCAGTTGAACCAGACCTGGATAGCGGAGACTCCCTCTCTTGACTGGGACTGGATATGTGAAACGTTATCTATTGTCGAAAGGGTTTTTTCAAGGGGATAGGTTACGCTTTGTTCCACATCAAGCGGTGAAGCACCTGGATAGATTGTCCCGATGATCAGGACTGGAACCGCAAGGTTCGGAAAAAGATCGATTGGCAGTCTGGCCACCGATTGTGCACCGATCAAAACAATCGCCAAGGAAGCCATCAGAACTCCGATGGCATTCCTGAGCGCAAGACGTGTCAGCCACATCGGTCAGGACGTTCTGTGGCTATCAGATGAGGAGTCCGCGACATATGGCTTGGCGTCAACTCGCTCACCCTCTGCCAGATGTTGCTGTCCAAGAACAACAATTTGATCGTCAGGAGAAATACCTGAAAGAATCTGAACGTGTTTCTTCCCCCGAACACCCAACTTGACCTTGACACGATGAGCGATCCCGCCCTCAACACGGTAGAGATAATAATCTCCGTTCCTGTTCAGGAGAGCCTCATTGGGAACCGTCAGGGCATGAGGAATGGTCTGTAACAAAAGGACTGCCCTGGCAAACATTCCTGGTTTCAGAAGACCAGCAGAATTGTCCATGTCAATTTCCACGGCCAGCGTCCTGGTCTGAATATCGAGAGCCGGATTCATTCTTGTAATTTTTCCAGGAAAAACCTTCCCGGGATAAGCATCAGCTATCACCTGAAGAGGCAATCCGATATGAAGGAATCGGACCTGGCTTTCAGGAACACTGATGACGATTTTGACGGTATGAACATCCACAATTGTAAAAAGAGGCGATTGCCCCGATGCGATCGCACCGGTGGTCGCCGGAATCGTGGCCCCCTTGTCAACCATCCTGTTAAAAATATATCCACTGAAGGGCGCGGTTATTTCAGTGTAGGCCAGATTCTTTTTCGCATATGTCACCGCAGCCCTGGACTGCTCACACTGCTCTTTTGCCAGATCATAAGAGTCGAGCGAAACAAGATTTTTAGCAACCAGCTTCTTGTACCTCTCTGCATTTTTACAGGTATAATTCATCGTTGCCTGAGCCTGCTGCAACTGGGCCCTATAAGTCGTATCGTTAATCTTCGCCAGAACCTGTCCTTTTTTAACGTGATAACCTCTTCGCACCGAGATTTCATCAAGGTATCCACTGACTTGTGAGTAAATGGCTGCCTGATTGATGGGCTGGATATCAGCCGTCAGCGTTATTGACTGGGAAATCGGAGCATAGACAGGATGGGACACATAAACACGAGCGGTTGTCGCTCCTTGGCTCACTGTGACTTTCTGTTGTACCGGATGGTGAACAAAACGGTAAACGATGACAGAAAGAAGCCCGGCGGAAACAGCGATCATCACCCATTTTCCAGTCTTATTCATGAAGCACAACCTCTTTTTTAGTGTTTCCATGTTTCTCATTCTCGACGCGGGCAAGTGGATTCATCCCAATATCCCTGATCAAATTTGCACGGGCAATCTTGTATCCGTAGACAGACTGGACAAACTGGGCACGGGCTGAAGCAAGGTCAGCTTCGGCCTGGGTGACAGCAACAGCCGAACCAACGCCTACCCGGTACTGTCCCTCCGCCAGACGAAGGCTCTCTTTAGCTTGCGACAGGAGAGTTTTCACCGTATCGATTCTTTCAATAGATGTCTTGAGGTTAAAATAGTCTTGCTTGACCTGCATGATGACATTCTGGCGAAGTCCCTCAAGAGAATCCTGTGACGCTGCCATCGTCTTCTGTGCCTGCGCAACCTGATGAACGGTGAGAAAGCCTGAAAATATGGGGATGGATATTGTCGCACCCATAAACCAGTTGTAGGTCATTGGCAAGAACATGCTCGCATAGGAATACCCACCGGTTGCCCCGATTGAAGGAAGGTATGTGCTTTTGTAATAAAGCTCATTCTGCCAACTTGCGTTTACGGAATCCTTCGCCGAAATAAAATCGGGCCGATGTTTGATGGCCTTGATCAGAAGCTTGTCAAGATCCTCGTTCATCAATTCATATTCAAGAGACGGGATAACATGAAAGTCTCCTCCATAGGAGACACCCATTGCGTTTAAAAGACCGACCCTGGCAATCTTCACGTTGTTTTTGGCCGTGATCAGATTTAACTGCGCATTGGATCGATTCACCTGGGCGTTCAAAACGTCAAACTTTGAGGCCGTACCAACCTGATTTTCCCCTTCAGCAACCTGTTGCTGCTCTTCATAATCTTTCAGTGTCTTCCGGGCAGCATCGACAAGAAGAACATCCTCCGCCAGGGTATCGTAAGCGATTTCAACATTCGACAGGAGCGAATAAAGAGTCCATCTCGCCTGGTCGGCAGAAGACTTTGCATTATAACGGGCTTGACGGACTTGGGTTACTCGCTGCCCAAAAGTAAAAAGAGTCTCCGATACATTGATCTGGGCCTGGTAATAATTAAAGCCATTATTGTTGGGTGGCTGGATGAGAGAATACAGCGATGGCGGAAACCCTGGAGAAATGACAAAGTTTCCAGTCTCATAGGTGTATCCGGCTCCGGCCGATACATGCGGAAGATAGTTCGAAAGGGCCTGACCAACAATTTCCTTGTTGGCCTGGTAAGTATGAATTGCCTGACGGTATTGGGGATGGGAACGCAGGGTGATCTCCATCGCTTCCTGAAGCGTAAGCTGACGCGGAATTGCGACCTGCTCCCCGTTCCCGGGGGACGGAAGCTCGGATCCATGGAGATCGTTGACACCCAGAAACATTTGGTTGAGAAATACAGCTGCAAGCACCAGACTTGAAAAGCCCTTGATTGAATATCGGTAGCAATGCATCATATTGTCCGACCTTTAAAAACAATCTTGTTTGTTCCGATTCCTTTCAAGAACATCTGAATAATTTCTTCAATCCTCAGGACAGGCCTCCCGTCCTTCTCTTCCGAACCAAGTGGAAAGATCGCTTCGACCCAAAGGGCTCCCATCAGACTCTGGGAAAAGAGGGAGATATCCATATCTTCTCGAAAATAGCTCAAAAGACGTCCTTCCTGGACAACATCAGAAATCATGTTTATCCGTTCTTTACGATATTGTTGAACTTTTTCCGTTGAACACTGACGCTCCTTTGGCTCCTCAATCGCCATAACTTTATAAATATCAAGGTGAAGCCGAATGAAATGAGCCATCGAAAAAGCCATTTCATACAACTTTTCAAGGGGATTGATATCTTCCCTGCTTTTGACCCTGTTGAGGATTTCCATCAGTTTCTGGTGACCGATATCAAGAATTTGTTCGTAGAGCTGCTCCTTGTTGGTAAAGTACCGGTAAAGAGTTCCTTTTCCAATTCCCAGAATTTGAGTCAGTTCATCAAGGGTGACCTGATCGTAGCGTCTTTGTGCAAACAAATTTGCAGCCTGGTCAATAATGCGATTTTTTTCCATCTGAAAAGTCATCGCTCTTATTGAATCCTCAACCAATTTCTTCTCCTGGAGCACCATCAGTCTCCCTCTAAAAATAAAAGGTCGAGCCGATAAGTAAAGGCACGACCGTCTCTGTCTGGGGACCCAGGAAAAACCATTGAGAGCGAACTTCTACAAAAAATCCTATTGGATATTCAGGTGCTCTCCCTTCAACCCCGATACCGACGTCAGCCATAACTCCGTCCTGATGCCCGGAAAAAGCTCCAGCATTGGATATGCCGGATGAAACACCCCCTACATCGCTTCTGATATAGGGAATCCATGGCTGATGGACAAAGAATGAAGGGAAAAATGGATTCATGGCCAGACGACCACCAATGTATCCCTGTTCGTAAGAGGCATCCGCATTATCTTTCGCCCCTGCCAGAGGCGGCGATATGTGGGGAGAGTTCAGGACATAGCCTCCTCCGGCAATGATCCTAAGTCCGGTCAAAATGCCATAGGAGAGTTCTCCTATTCCGCCAAGACCATTTTCATAAAAAAGATGCGACGAAGGAGTCTGGGCAATATTAAAAAGAAACGCGAGGGAAAATCCGAAATGGCCATAATTTTCATCAAAGCTGGCCTCATCAAGTGCATTCCATTTTTGGGAGGCATCAGGACCCTTTAATGAGGGATCAGTTGTTCCGGCGGATGAATCCTGCGTAATGGCAACCGGAGTTGGTGCGGCAATGGACGGAAGAGTCTCGACGACTAAAAGAAACAGGACAGATAGAAGCCCCCGGATAAAAAGCCCTGGCCGATTCATCTCCAAAATCAATAACCCTGATATTTTCAATCTGATCCCCTTCAAAAACAGATAAGAACTGACTAGTCAGTTCTGAACAAATTAAAACAATCCTTACCCCCAAGTCAAACACGTTTTCAGATGTGATTCGGGCTGATAACCGTTCACACCGCATGTCATATCCGAAGTTACGACTTTTCCCGTACAACAGGATAGATCAAACGCATAATTTCGCTCTCAGACAAACCTATCTCCCTTGGGTGGAGCGTTCTCTTCACCTCTTTCGGACCAAGACCAGATTTCACCCGGCGGATGGGACGCAATAGCCATTCACCGTTCAAATCTTTCAAAACGTAAAGAACAACTTCCTGGGAGATTGTTCTTGTTGGGTCAGAATACCCTCCCACAAGAGCAATTTCTCCCCGAACCGTCTCAATAAGTGACCCCGTGGGATAAATACCGACCATCTTGACCAGATCTGCAACAGCGGACGGGTCAATTTTATCCTCAGCAGCCTTCAGAAGAATCTCAAGTGTTTTTGCAGGAGAATATCCCATTCTGTAAACGCGATTAGCCGTCAATGCCTCATACATATCCAGAGCGATCAGGGACCTCGTTACAGGGTTAAGCTTGTCGAGGGACGTCCCGCGCGGATAGCCTGAACCATTCTTTCTTTCATGATGCTCCAGAGCAACTGTCGCGCATAGACCGGAAACATCCTTGTCCGAATGGCTCTTCAAAATCCGGTATCCTGCTTCAGGATGTTCGTGCATCATTTTCCACTCTGCCTGATTCAGGGGTCCAGGTTTTTTAAGCACCTGAAAGGGAACCACTGTCTTTCCGATGTCATGAAAGAGCCCAGCAAGTCCCCAGCCTTTCAAATCTCCTGTCGGGAACTGTTTCCTGACTGCAAGTCCCAGGGCAAGGACCATTGTGTTGACAGAATGGCGATAGGTCTCATCATCAGTCTCTTCCATTTCCATCAAAAAAGTGACCAGCGCAGGATTTTTCAAAATCAGGTCAAGCATGACCTGAATCTTTTCCATAAAAGGAGCCACAGTGATTTCTTTTCCAAAACGGACATCCTTGAACCCGTTTTGGAGCAGGATTTCTGTTCTCTCCTTCAAGTCCTTGAAAGATTTAAGATCCTGGCTCGAAGGGAGGGATAGTAATTCCAGCGAAGGCGCAGAATCATTCTGTGTCTCATCTTTTTGCCGGGGACTTCCTTGATCTGCAATCTTGTCGGGTGAAGGCGGGGCTGAGACTTCCGAACGTGAAAGATCCACGACCACCGTCTGGATTCCTGCATTCCGAAGCTTATCGATATCTTCTCTGGACTTGATCAGAAATTGATGAAGGAGAAAGTCTGTTTGCCACCATTTGCGGTCCAGCTCACAAACGTACATTCCAACCTTCAAGCTCTCAATAGGAATCGATTTCTTCATCACATCTCCAACCAAACATTCCAGGAAAGCCCTTGAAGCGTGGATAGACGGGGTTCTCACCATATTTTGACACAGGAAAAGAATGCCTGAAATGCCAGATCACCCCGTACCACGAGATTTCTGAATCTTTCAGAATCCGGTTGACAGGGACAAATCGATACCGCAACAATCCCAAGATCCTCTTAGAGACTCTCCGATATAGTTCCGGGAGCAGAATCACTCGTCCACCGCTATTTCAGGAGAAGCGCCTGTTTATAAGCTGAACACAGCCAATATTTGGATGTTTTTCTCAAATCACAGCCTATATTCTATTTTATAAAAAAAAACATAAGATATCCCAAGCTCTTATGAAGAAACCGCTACAAGGGTGTATTCTGCCTTAAAAGGAGGATAAAGGGCTAGTCTGGACAAGCACTCTTTCCGCTGTAAAGACTATCACATGGATCCCGTCTCCGAAAGGAAAAATTCACGTTCCGGAGTATTCCTGATAAGAACAAAAATCAAGATTCTGACTGCCAAGACAAGTGGCCAACAAAAACCATACTCCCCTGATTAAAGACCTGAACTCACCTCAGGCGATCGTCATCAGACGAGGTGCAGGGGCAAACAATATTCCTTGAACCAGATTCGGAAGATAACGTTTGACGGAAGTCCCTCACGACGTCTAGAATAGGATTCGTGAAAACAAACGCAAAAAAATCATCGACACCAGATTCCTCTTCGGATTGTCTCAGGGTTGCGGTTCTCCGCTTTCCGGGGACCAACTGTGAGGGGGATACCTTTGAAGCGGTAGGCCGTGTCTCGGGTTTTGCTCCGGAAATAGTGACGCACATGGCCGGCTCATTGGTAGGCTTCGATGCTGTTATCGTCCCCGGTGGCTTCTCTTACGGAGATTACCTGAGAACGGGGGCTATTGCGGCAAAAACTCCGGTGATGAAGGCCCTTGCAGAATTTGCTGCTAAGGGAGGAGCTGTACTCGGAATCTGTAACGGATTTCAGATATTGGCCGAAGCAGGTCTTTTGCCCGGAATTCTCCTTGAAAACATCGGCAGGAAATTTATCTGTGCAGATACCACGCTGATTATCGAGCAAACCAAAACGCCATTCACATCCCTGTTCTCTCCCGGAGCCAGACTGAATCTTCCGATTGCACATCAGGAAGGCCGCTTCTATCTTGATGAAAAAGAACTCTCCGCCCTGGAGGAAAATCAGCAGGTTGTCATGCGCTATCAAATGAACCCCAATGGGTCCATGCATGATATCGCCGCCATTTCGAACATCGCCGGCAATGTTGTCGGGATGATGCCCCATCCCGAACGAAGATCTTCCGAAGATCTGGGAAGCACTGAAGGTCTGACGATTTTCACTTCGCTGCTGAACAGCCTTTTAACCCCTTCTGTGCCGGATGGCTCTGCCAAACTCCGGTGAGTACCATAACCCGCCTTATTCAGGGCACATTCCCGGAAAAACAATGACACCGACAACAGAACATAAAAAAGACTCCCTATTTCGAATTCCTGCACACGAGATGAAAGCCATTGCGTCACTGCTGGGCAGAGAACCAAACCTGACGGAAGAGGCGATATTTTCGGCCATGTGGAGTGAACATTGCAGTTATAAGTCCTCGAGAAAGCACCTCAGAAAATTTCAGTCGCACAACCCCCGGGTCGTCTCTGGCCCCGGTGAAAATGCCGGAATCATCCATATTGGTGAAGGAATTGGAATTGCTTTCAAAATGGAAAGTCATAACCATCCCAGCTTTCTCGAGCCTTTCCAGGGAGCAGCAACAGGGGTCGGTGGAATCCTGAGGGATATTTTTGCAATGGGTGCCCGTCCTGTCGCCCTGGCAAACAGTCTCGTTTTTGGATCATTGCGCCATCCACGCCACAGAACACTCTTTAGACGTGTGGTCGCAGGAATCGCCGGATATGGAAATCCTGTAGGCATCCCAACTGTTGCAGGGGAAGTATGGTTCGATGATCGCTATCTGAATAACATTCTCGTAAATGTCTTTGCACTCGGCGTAGTGAACATCAACTCGGTCATGTCCGCAAAAGCTCCCAAGGAAGGACTTGTTGCCGTTTATATGGGAAACAGGACAGGTCGGGATGGTGTTTCGGGAGCGGCCATGGCATCGCGCGGTTTCACTTCTTCAGATGGAGACCTTCGCCCGCAGGTACAGGTTGCAGATCCCTACGTTGGAAAAAACCTGATTGAGGCAACACTCCGGATTATTCAGGAAAATCTTCCTGTTGCCGTCCAGGATATGGGTGCCGCCGGACTTACGAGCTCCTCGACAGAAATGGCTGGTCGGGGAGGCCTGGGAATGGAACTGGACTTGTCTTCAGTCCCTCTACGGGAAACACAGATGGAGGGCTGGGAAATCCTTCTTTCTGAAAGTCAGGAAAGGATGCTGTTTCTTTCCGAGCCGGAACAGGTGGAAAGGATTCTCCAGATCGCCAGGGACTACCAGTTATCAGCAAGCGTCGTAGGAAGAACCATCACGGATCCTACCTTCAGGGTTAAAATGGAAAACCGGATCCTGGCAGAAATCCCCATCGAACTTCTGACAGACAAAGCTCCTGTATATGATCGCCCGGCAGATGTCACTCCACCTATTTTCCTGACAGGCCATATCAAGGCACAGACAGGATCCCATGCCATTCTGCAATCATTCAAGGAAATGATCTCTCACCCGAACGGAGGAGATACAAAATGGATCCACCAACAGTTTGACAAGACCGTTGGTGGTGCAACATTGATGGGACCAGGACATGACGGTGCAGTTGTCAATCTGAAGTCGTCCAGGAAATCCTCGGTTGCAATTGCACTCGCAAGCCTTCCCCATACACTTTCGAGAGATGCCTATAAGGGTGCTTGCAATACGGTCCTGAAAGCCGTCACAGACCTGTCCGCAATGGGAGCCATCCCTCTTGGAATGACAGACTGCCTTAATTTTGGGAATCCCGAGAACCCGATTGTCATGGGTCAGCTAAGTGATGCCATATCCGGGATAGCAGATATGGGAGCAGCGTTGGAAATTCCTGTAGTATCAGGAAATGTCAGTCTTTATAACGAAACGAACAAACAGAGCATTCCCCCAACACCAATGATTGTTATTACAGGACGGGTCTCCGACTATCGAAACAGGATACCGGGAATCACCAATACACCAGGGTTGACGGTCTCATTACTGGGATCTTCTGAGAATCTTTCCCTTGGAGGATCTTTTCTTGAATGGATCTCAGGAGACTCTCCTCTTGGACCGGTTCCTGAGCCCGATCCTTCCTTCCTGAAAAGAATCGTCAAGCTAATGGCCGGGCTCTCATCAAGGCGACTGATCAACTGTTCAAGATCCGTCGGAAAAGGAGGGATCCTGAGAAGTTTGTTGATGATGACGCTTGGTTCCATTGATACCGGAGTCATCATCCGAATCCCTGACCCGATCGAACCTCTCTCCTACTTTTTTTCCGAGTCCCCGGGAAGAATCCTCATCGCCCACTCATCCACTGACCAGGAAGAGATTCTTCAGTGGTCAAGAGAGATGGGTGTCACTCTCCAGACACTAGGAACAACGGTACAGAAAGCCTTCTCCGTAAGATACAGGGACCTCGACGGTCAGGAAAAACATCTTTCAGAATCCCCCCAGAACCTTAAAAACCTTTATATGAATGCCATAACCCAGTTCATGGAGGATGCCCCTTGAGCTCCGATACGCCATCTTCGCCAGATTTGCCAGACGACCACTTCCATGAAGAA